>NZ_JAUHIU010000008.1:0-339179 GCF_032381555.1 Bradyrhizobium sp. SZCCHNPS1003 | reverse complement strand
GATCGCAACGCTTTGCCTGCTCCCGACCACCAGCCCGTGACCGAATACACCCCGCCGCGGACACCACGCGAAGAGAAACTCTGCGCTCTGTTTGCCGAGACCCTCGGGCTTGAGCGCGTCGGGATCCATGACAACTTCTTCGATCTCGGCGGCCATTCGCTGCTCGCCATCCGTCTTGGCCGCCGCATCCGCGACGAGATCCAGCCGGACTTCCCGATCACGGCGGTCTATGCGACGCCCATCGTCCGGGACCTCGCAGCGCAGCTCGATCTCGACGGACCTTCGGAGGGGCCGCTGGACTTGTCCCGCGACATTCTCCTGCCGACGCACATCAGGCTGATCGGCGGGCGCGCGCCGCAGAAGCCCAAACGCATTTTCCTGACGGGCGCCACCGGCTTCGTCGGCAGTCATCTTCTCTCCACGCTGATCCAGGAGACGGACGCGCAAATCGCCTGCCACGTTCGCGCCCCAGATCGGCAATCGGCCGAAGCCCGTTTGCGGCAGGCGCTCGATAAGCGAAAGCTTTCGGCGTGTTGGGACGAGGATCGTATCGAGGTTCTGACCGGAAATCTCGGACATCCGGCTCTCGGACTCGATGAGAGGGGTGTCCGCATTGTGCGAGACGAGTGCGAAGCGATCTATCATTGCGGCGCGAGCGTCGAATTCCTCCATCACTATGCTGCGATAAAACCCGCCAATGTGGACAGCGTCCTCACGCTGCTCGATTGGACCGTGAGTGGACGACCAAAGCGGCTGCACTACGTTTCCACCCTTGCGGTGATCGACAAATATCAGTCTGGGCCGGTGTCGGAGCAGACTGATCTGACCTCGTGGCAGGGTCTCGCGAGCGGCTATAGCCAAAGCAAGTGGGTCGGCGACACGCTCGTCCGGCAGGCGCAGCTTCGCGGCCTGCCGCTGTCGATCTACCGCCTCAGCAGCGTCACTGGTGATCGCGCGAACGGAATCTGCAACGAAACGGATCTGATCTGGCGCCTTGTCCGGCTCTATGCGGAACTTGGCGCGATTCCCGACCTGGACCTGATGTTGAACATGACGCCGGCCGATGACGTCGCGCGAGCGATCGTCCGGCTCGCGGGCAGGGAAGCGTCCTGGGGAAGCGTCTATCATCTCATGAACCGTGAGCCAATTGATGTGCGGGAGGTCCCACGGATCTTTCGCCGGCTCGGCCTTCGGCTCGACCTCGTGCCGCTCGATCAATGGATCGACATTGGACGACGGCGGCTTGCCGAAACACAGGACGATGATCTCGCAGCCGTCCTGTCGATCGTGTCAAAGGAGGACACGTCGCGATCGCACCCGGAAATTACCTCGGACTTCACGCAGGAACACTTGGCTGCGGTGGGCGCGGCGATCGCTCCGGTCAGCGCGGCCCTTCTCGAACGCTATTTTGTCAATCTGCGGCTCGCAGGAACTGTGTCCGATGCGGTTGCCAGAAACGGCGAAATGAACAGCGATCGGTTGGTGGGTTAGGATAGGAGAGCACAACATGGCGCGGTTTCTCATCGCGGTCACCGCGCTACCCGGTCACGTATTTCCCTTGTTGGCCGTTGCCCAACTCCTCGTTGGTCGCGGCCACGAGGTCGTCGTATATAGCGGGAGCCTGTTCAGAGAGCGAGTGGAGGCGACCGGCGCGCGCTTCGTCGCGTTTCGCCCGGAAATCGACGTCGATTATCGGAAGCTCGACGAGCGCTTTCCCGAACGCCGCAAGATTGCACCTGGCCCCGCTCAGCTCTGCTTCGGATTGAAGCACATCTTTGCGGATGCAATGCCGCATCAGGCCGCCGGGATACGCGACTTGCGCCGCGACTTTCCTTTCGATGCGATCATCACCGATACGATGTTCTGCGGGACCTTTCCGCTCGTGCTCGGGCCGCCGGAAAAAAGAGCCCCGATCGTCGCGCTCGGGATCACCGCTCTCGCCTTGTCGAGCGCGGACACCGCATTCTTCGGCACCGCGCTCCCGCCATCCATCACGCCAGCCGATCGCGCGCGCAATGCTGCAATGAACAGCCACCTGCAACAAGCGATCTTCGGCTCGGTGCAGCAATACTTCAACGATGTCCTGGTGAAGAACGGGGCGCGCCCTCTGCCGGCATTTCTGTTCGATAGCATGATCACGCTGCCGGATCTGTATTTGCAGCTTACGGCCAAGGAGTTCGAATATTCGCGTGGCAAGATGCCAGACAGCATCCGCTTCGTCGGACCGCTGCTGCCACCGCCATCGATCGGCTTCCACCCGCCGCCTTGGTGGGACGACGTCGACAAAGCGGGTCCGATCGTACTCGTCACGCAAGGCACTCTCGCAAACGGCGATCTTGGGCAGCTTGTCGGACCAACTCTGACGGCCCTGGCGAACGAGGAACTGACGGTGATCGCATGCACCGGCGGCCCACCAGTCGAATCGATCCCGGTGGTGTTGCAGCCCAATGCGAAGGCGGTGACATTCCTGCCGTTCGACCGCCTGCTCCCGAAGGTGAGCGTCATGGTGACCAATGGCGGTTATGGCGCCGTCAATCACGCGCTCAGTCTCGGTGTGCCGTTGGTGGTTGCCGGGGATAGTGAGGAAAAACCGGAAATCGCTGCGCGGGTCGCATGGGCAGGCGCCGGCATCAATCTTGGAACCGGCCGGCCATCCGCCTCGCAGATTCGCGAGGCGGTCCGCGCCGTGCTCACCAAGCCGCAATACCGACGCGGTGCGCAAGCGTTACGCACCGCGTTCGTCCGCCACAACGCTCGTGACGAGATTGCGGAACTGGTCGAACGGCTTGCGGCGGGCGGATCGTCGGCCAGCTCTCAGGGAAATCCGCGTCACAGGTTCGACCCTGTCGGTACTCCTGCGGAGGCCGCCAGCCGCCGGACGATCGACGTCGACGCTGGTTTGATACGCGGGACGTTGGGAACGGTTTGATCCGTCCTGATCCTCGAACGGCGTACGCCATACTCATTCGAAAAGCGGTCGATCGCGGATGCTGACGCCGGCCGTCGGATTCACATCATGCCGGCTTCGCGGTCGGATCCAAAGGAAGGTAGTCGGGTGAAAAGGCCGGTGTTAAGGTTCGCTTGGATCGCCCTCCTAGTGCTCGCCGTCACGGTCTGCGTCTACATCTTCGCTGTGATCGGCGCGGGGCGCCAGCAGGCCGAAGCGGTCGCAACGCAAATCTCCGATCCGCGACGGGACGCAGCCGAGCGCCCGGGGGCCGCACCGATCGCCACGACGCTCGCCCGAGCCGTACGGCATTCGATCACCGAGACACTCGCGGTGACCGGATCCCTCGTGGCCCGAGAGGAGGATGTTGTCGGTGCGGAAGTCGACGGGTTACGTATCGTCGAGATGCTGGCCGACGTCGGCGATCGCGTCGAAGAAGGGCAGGTGCTCGCTCGCCTCGACAGCACGATGCTCCGGACACAGCTCGCGCAAAACACCGCGATGATCGCGATAACCCAAGCGTCGGTCGCGCAGATGAACGCGTCGTTGACGGAGATGCAAGCCAACGAAGCGGAAGCGGCGGAGACGTTGAAACGCACGCAAACCTTGAACGCGACCGGCGCGATATCTCCAGCGCACCTCCTGACGCGTGAGACCCAGGCCAAGGTCGCCGCGGCAAAGTCCGCTGCCGCTGCGGAGAATTTGCGCATGGCCGAAGCCCAGGAAGCGTTTGCGGAGGCGCAGCGTGGCGAGATCGAGCTGAAAATCGCGCGAACCGAACTGAAGGCGCCGTCTGCGGGGATTATCTCGCACCGCGCCGCCCGCCTGGGCGCGGTGGCCGGCACGGGGGGCGAACCTCTATTCCGGCTCGTCCGCAACGGTCAAATCGAATTCGATGCCGAGGTTCCGGAAACGGTGCTTCCACAGATCGAGCCAAGCCAAGACGTCGAGGTTTGGCTGCCCGGCGTCAGCGAGGCCGTCATCGGCCATGTGCGGCTGGTCGATCCCACTGTAGACAAATCGAGCCGTCTCGGCCGCGTCGCGGTCGCGCTCCCGCCGCATACGGCCATGAGGGCCGGTGTTTTTGCCCGCGGCAGCATTACAATCGGCA
This sequence comes from Bradyrhizobium sp. SZCCHNPS1003, assembly GCF_032381555.1. Classification (NCBI taxonomy): domain Bacteria; kingdom Pseudomonadati; phylum Pseudomonadota; class Alphaproteobacteria; order Hyphomicrobiales; family Nitrobacteraceae; genus Bradyrhizobium; species Bradyrhizobium sp. SZCCHNPS1003. The sequence goes on along the minus strand of NZ_JAUHIU010000008.1, from coordinate 335,121 downwards.
AGCGACAAGCCATCACTGTGCCGTTGTCCGCCGTGAGCTTCAGCAAGAATGGCACCTATGTTCAGCTTGCGACCAACGATGTCGTCGAAATCCGCAATGTCCAGACCGGCCTCAAACGCGGCACCCGTGTCGAAATTGTCGACGGGCTGATCGAAGGTCAGGAGGTCGTCGTTCGAGCCGCCGCTTTTGTCAGGCCAGGCGAACGGATCTTGCCGGTCCGCAGCGATGCTGGACCAGGGCGGGCAGATTGATATGGCCCTCAACATCTCCGCCTGGTCGATTCGTAAGCCTATTCCGTCATTGGTGTTGTTTGGCGTCCTGATCGTGCTCGGCGCGGTCAGCCTGAAGACCCTGCCGATAACGCAGATGCCCAACATCGACATCCCCATCGTGACCGTCACGATCGCCCAGACCGGCGCTGCGCCGAGTGAGCTGGAAACGCAGGTCACGAAGAACGTAGAGAATGCGGCGACCGGGGTCGTCGGGGTCAAGCACGTCACGTCGAGCATCTCTGACGGGGTCTCCGTGACGACCATCGAGTTTCAACTGGGGACGCCGGCGGACCGTGCGGTCAACGACGTCCGCAATGCGATGGCTAACATCCGGTCGGAGTTGCCGCAGAGCATCGAGGAACCCTCGATACAGCGGGTGGAGGTCGAAGGGATGGCAATCGTTACCTATGCCGTGTCGATTCCCTCTTGGACGACCGAGCAGGTGTCCTGGTTCGTCGATGACGTCATCACGGGGGCGCTTCAGGGCGTTCGGGGCGTCGCGCAGGTCAAGCGTGCGGGCGGCGCCGATCGTGAAATCCGGGTATCGCTGCTGCCCGACCGGCTGATCGCACTTGGCATCACCGCGGCGGACGTGAACGAGCAACTGCGAGCGACCAATGTCGATCTCACCGGCGGGCGCGGTGAAGTGGGGTCGGGAGAGCAAACCATACGGATGCTCGCGGGGGCCGCGACGATCGACGGACTGACCAATAGCGCGATCGTGCTGCCGGGCGGTCGAAGGGCTGCGTTGAAGGAGATTGCCACGGTCACCGATGGCGCAGCCGAAGCACGCAGCTTTGCTCGCCTCAATGGGAGTCCGGTGGTCGCCTTCGGTGTCTTTCGTGCAAAGGGCTTCTCCGACGTGGCCGTCGCGGAGGCGGTCGCGAAGAAGTTGCAGGCGCTCACCAACGAGCATCCCGACCTGTCCGTGTCCGAGATCGACAGCACGGTGCGCTATACCAAGTCCGATTATAGAGCCACCATGCAGACGTTGGCCGAAGGCGCAATCCTCGCGGTCATCGTCGTATTGATTTTTCTGCGCGACCTTCGAGCGACGGCGATTTCCGTGCTCGCGATACCACTGTCAATACTTCCGACCTTCTGGGCGATGGACCTCATCGGGTTTTCGCTGAACGCCGTTAGTCTGCTTGCGATCACGCTGGTCACCGGCATCCTGGTCGATGATGCGATCGTCGAGATCGAGAACATCGTCCGGCACATCCGGATGGGCAAATCACCCTATCGCGCCGCGCTCCAGGCGGCCGACGAGATCGGGCTCGCGGTCGTCGCGACGACCATGACCATCGTCGCCATGTTCGTGCCGGTCAGCTTCATGGGCGGCATCGCCGGTCAATACTTCAAGCAGTTCGGCCTCACGGTCGCAATTGCAGTGGCGTTTTCTCTGCTGGTCGCAAGGCTGATAACGCCGCTACTGGCGGCATATTTCCTTCGCGACCGTCAGCACCATGCCGAAGGGCACGGAGTGATCATGCGGCACTATCTTCGCATGCTCGAATGGTCGCTTCGCCACCGCTTCGTCACGGTCGCGCTTGCGGCGCTGGTCTTCCTGGGCTCGCTAATGGTCGCAGGATCCTTACCGCTTGGCTTTCTGCCGACCAATGACCTGTCGCGTTCGGTTCTCCAGATCGAGCTGCCACCGGGCTCGACGATCGCGGATACCGCGGCCGCCGCGGACCGCATCACGGCCCTGCTCGCGAAACGGCCAGAAGTCAGGAGCGTCTATGTCACCGGCGGCGCCGCCGGCGCCAACGGGCTGAGCGTCACCGCCGGTGACGTCCGCAAGGCCACCATCATCGTCGAGCTCGTTGCGCGCAGGAACCGGTCGCACGACCAGAAGGCATTCGAGCACGACATGCGCGCGACGCTCAGCGCGATCGCGGACATACGTTACAGCTTCGGCAATGGCGGCGGCGGACGCGAGTTCACGCTGATCCTTTCCGGACCCGATGGCGCCGCAGTTGAGCAGGCGGCGCTCGCGGTGGAGCGGGACGTCCGGCAGAACGTCTCCGTTCTCGCGAATGTCGTCTCGACTGTGGCTCTTGCCCGGCCGGAGATTCGCATCTTGCCAAGGCTGGAGGAGGCTGCCGATCTTGGAATCTCCGGGACGCAGATCGCCGAAGTTGCACGGATTGCGATGATCGGAGATACATCCGCAAATCTGGCGAAGTTCTCGGCCATCGACCGGCAAGTACCGATCCGCGTGCAACTCGACGAGCGGGCGCGGGGCGATCTATCGACCCTCGATATGCTGCGAATCAGGGCCAAGAACGGCACCGTACCGTTGGCCACGGTCGCCGACGTCGGCTTCGGCGAGGGGCCGACGACCATCGAACGCTATGACAGCAGGCGTCGCGTCGCGATCCAGGCCGATCTCGTCGGAAACACCCCGCTCGGCGAGGCGATCGAGCAGGTTATGGCGCTGCCCTCGGCGCGAAACTTGCCAGCCGGTGTGACGATCGCAAGGTTCGGCGATTCAGAGATCATGGAAGAAGTTTTTTCGAGTTTTTCGCTCGCGATCGCTGCAGGCGTACTCATGGTGCTCTCCGTCCTCGTTCTTCTCTTCGCCGACGCGATGCATCCGATCACCATTATCTTCTCCATGCCGCTTTCGATCGGCGGAGCGTTCCTTGCGCTGCTTCTGACCGGCAATGCCATCAACCTCTCGGCCATTATCGGCTTCCTCATGCTGATGGGAATCGTAACGAAGAACGCGATCCTGCTGGTGGACTTCGCAATCACCGAGGTGGCGAGCGGTGTGGAGCGCACGAAGGCGTTGATCGAAGCCGGCCGCAAGCGCGCTCAGCCCGTGATCATGACCACAGCGGCTATGACCGCAGGCATGGTCCCTTCTGCATTGGGAGTCGGCGAAGGCGGCGCATTCCGTTCCCCCATGGCGGTCGCATTGATTGGCGGGCTGCTCGCCTCGACCTTTCTCAGCCTCGTATTCGTGCCGGCCGCCTTTACGATCATGGACGACGTCGGCCGGATTTTAAGCAGAAAGCTTTCGCGCTTTGTCGGGCCGAAGGATGAAATGAAGCTCGACGAGAGTGACCCGGCCTCACCACGCAGATCGTCTGCACGGCATTGATCGGCTTGAACTCGTTGCCGCCGTTGTGCAGATCGCCGGCAATGGCACCGGTGACACACGATGGAAAGTGACCGGCGTGCTGGACTGGTCGAGCATGAGCCATAATCCCTTCGTGGACGTGACCAAGGATACGACCACGCTCTATGCCAGTGATCGCGACGTGTTCCTGTTTCTGGTCGACGACACCAATCCAATCGAGGCGGGACGGCTGCCGGACGGCTCGCCCGATGTCTATTTCCGGGGCTTCTACTGTTGGAACAGTGAGGTCGGGAGCAAGACGCTCGGCATAGCGAGCTTCTCTCTGCGCGCCGTCTGCATGAACCGCAATCTCTGGGGCGTGGAGAACTTTGAGCAGATCACCATCCGGCATTCGAAGTTCGCCGCGCAGCGGTTTGCGCATGAAGCTGCACCGGCATTGACGAGTTTTGCCAATTCCTCGCCCGCGCCGTTTGTCGCTGGTATTGCAGCCGCACGGCAGCGGATCGTTGCTCGCACGGATGAGGACCGGGAGAGCTTTCTGCGCAAGAATGGCTTTTCCAATGCCGAGACATCGAAGGTCATTGAAGCCGTTCTTGGCGAGGAGAACCGCAAGCCGGAGAGCATCTTCGACTTCGTGCAGGGCATCACCGTCGTGGCCCGAAGCAAGGCGCATCAGGACGGAAGACTCGAGCTCGAAAGCAAGGCCAGGCGCCTGATGGAGCGTGCCGCCTGAGCAGGCGGACGAACGATTCGTCCGACGTTTCTGGATCGCGCTGGTTTGCCAATTTCGCGAGATCATGGGCTTAGTGCGCATCCTGCACGGAACGATATCGCCAACGACGTCGGCATGCAGTGGCGAGCTTGGTGCTGACGTCTGGCCGAAAATCGACTGACAACCGACATCTGATTTGCCGTGGGTGGGCAGAAAGTCAGGCGGCGTGCGTCAGTTGCCACGCGTTGGAAGCGGCTTCATCCTTGGCCCCGCGGCGCCGAATCGTCTTGGTCCAATTTATCAGGCTGACGATTCCCAGGATCGATCGGCCGCTGCGAGCCGCGATCGGTCTGCAACGGGACTGCCGAGATAGTCTCATTGCTATACGGGGGTAGGGATATGCTCGCCCGATCGTAATGCAAAGAGCCTCCACGAACTTCGCACTCGGAAGGCAGTTTGTTGGCAGCGCAACTGTAGCCATATCGACTTGCCGACCGCAGGACTTAAGCGATTTGTCCGCTGAGATCTGGCTGATCCACAAGCCACGGAAGAGGACGAGAAGCCAAGCCAAGGATCAAGGAAGGAAGGGAAGGGAAGGGAGATTTCACACCCTATGCACCCCTGGTGCAGGTCTGAAGCAAGATGATAGTCGCAATTGAACGATATCACCGCCAACCGATGATGGTGCGCTCTCGCCACGGAAATCGATCTGCCTGCTAACTCTTTGCGGCTCGACCGTAAGCCTCTTAGCAATGATCTGACAGAAATCTTTGCCGAAAGATCAGATGAGAAGAGGGCAGGGTCTGATGGCAAGATAAAAGCGGCTCGCCTGTTGATCAGCAAGCCATTGACACGGCTAGCGTTCAACCGTGCCGTTCGGTCGAGCTGAGTGCCGCAATCGAGCTTTTTGTCAGCAAAGTGAAAGGCGATTTCGGCACTGATCGTAGTCTAGCGAACTCCGGCGAAAAACTCGGTGGAGCTACGCAACGAGTGCAGGATCTGCGACTCGGAGTGCGGGTTGACCGATCAATCGTGTTGCGCCGTCGTATCTCGGAGCCTTGGCCGATGCGTTCCGCCGCCGCGGCCGGAATGAAATCTTGGTCGTTTCCTTCGGGGGATCACTCGGGTCAGACGGTGCTACTGCTGCCGACCTCGGCCTCCTGTGCGGGCCTATCGATCTCAGCTCCTTATCGCTCCAGCCAAGAGCCAGGGGCATGATACCAGACCCGTTCGGAATCTTGCGGACGATGGGTTCCCGCGGTGGAGTGCCCGGATCGGGACATTCACCGTGTTCGCGCTCTCGAGTGCGCTCTTCAGCCGGCGGCTGGCGTCCTCATCGCGGCCATTTTTGCAGGGGTAGATGCTGACCCCACCGGTGGACGAGGCGTCGAAAGAAGTGCCGCGGCGGACCACGCGCAGCAGGAAGCCGGACCAATCCTCGGTGGTCAGCGGGAGGAGCAGCCGGCCGTTCTCGGCGAGGCCATCGAGCCATCGCGCCGTGGTATGCGTGCAGCCCGCGAACACGATCACGAAGCGCGTGCGACGTCTGCGCAACTGGCCCCGTGGAATCCCGGGCGGCGACATCGGCGACGACATGGTCGACGAGCGTGTCGGCGCGTCCCCGCGTCTGCAGGGCGAGGTCGGCGCGGCTAACGAGCATTCGCGGGGGTGTGCCGGCTGCCGGGGAGGGCGGCGAGGATCCCTTTCGCTTTGCGCAGGGACCAATGCGCTGAGCAGCGGCTCGGAAGAGGTCACCGGGAGCTCGAGCCGGACTACATGTTCGGCAGGATGGGCGTTGACGCCAAGGTCGGTGGTGCCAGCAATCCCAGGCTGGACCGTTACGGCTCTGGTGTTCATTCCATTCGCGGCTGGTTATTTCCTGTCGTACCTGTTCCGGACGATCAATGGCGTGGTCTCCCAGCGCCTCGCCTCCGAGCTTGGACCGATGCTGATGATCGCTCTTGGCGCTCGCCGAGGCGAAGCAAGCCACGCGTCTGGAGGTCGTATCAATAGAGCCGAGCCGGACAAATGCAGCGCTGCGGTTGGAGGCTTCGGCACGTCGCGATGAACTGATGTGCCGGCCGAACCGGCTCCATGGGGGAGCGGCGGAGGTTCATTTCGCACCCGACAGGAAGCTCTTGATGAAATCGACGGCTCCCGCCGATTTTGCCGGATCGGGCGGCGGCGCTTCGGCGGCCGACGGTTGCGCCGCCTGACGCGCGGTGTGCGCGTGAAGATGCCGCGTCCGCCGGTGGGCGTGAGTGGCGCTCCGCCCGTGCCTCTGCGAAGCACTGCTCACGGTGATCGTGATCTTCTTCGATACCAGCGGCGGATCGAAGTTGAAGTGCATGTCGTCGCCCAGGACGAGCTGCAGGGTATGCTTGCCGGGGGGCAGCTCGATCAGAGCCTCGGTCTCGCCCGCGCCGTAGTGCAGGTGCTTTCTGTCCTGCGGAATCGGCTCGCCCGGGCTGATCGGCTCATCGGCGTCGATCAGGAGGTGATGATGGCCGGTATTGGCAAAGGCGTCACCGGCATGGGTCACGCCCATGTTGCGAAGTCCGAAGCGGCACCAGAACGCGCTCTTCACGGTGTCGCCGTCGGTTGGCGTGATGAAATACAGGTAGGCGTCCTTCGGCGTCGTTTTCGCCTGCGCCCATGCGAAAGGCGGCAACAGCGCCAGCGTGCAGGCCAACACGGTGGACCCGAGCGTCGCGACTGGGGCGAGACGACGTCGTCGCCAGGGCGTCAGATCCAATAGCGGCGCGCGACGCGTAGATTTCTCACTCCACATAAATCCCCAACTCATAAACAACGACGATCATCGATCGCAAATATCGAACGGTGTAGCCGGTCCATGAATGGGGCGTAGCGCGGCAAATTTGAGGTTTCGATCGGTCTCGTCCTACGATTCCCGATAAGAATTTGAATAAAGAGGCTCGGCAGAACAGGCGATCCTGCGGATCTGCGACGCTGGTGTTCGCTGTGGTGCGAGACATTTGCGGGCGCAGGCCCGGCATCGGCGTCGACGGCACGCTGGCCTGGCTCAGCATACAGCGGCCGCATCAGAGCGAAAGAGCGAGGCGAAAGCCATGGGTCGGATACCTGACGCGCCCATCATAGCGATCGCGGCTCCCGCTGCGGGCATAGCTCGCATCCTTCTTCCATGAACCCGAGCGAATGACATGGACGAAGCTCTGCTCGTCGATCCATGCCGAGCCATCGGACGGCGCGCCCTGATAGCTCTTGTGCCAGCTGTCGGCCACCCATTGGTCGACGCTCCCGCCCATGTCGAACAGGCCAAACGGATTGGCCGCAAAGCTTCCGACCTTCATGAGCTGCGCGGGCGCGCCGGGCTCGTTGCATCCGTTGCAATTGGCCATGCCGGAGCGCATCTGGTCGCCCCACCAGAACGCCGTCGTTGCGCCGCCGCGCGCGGCATATTCCCATTCGGCCTCGGTCGGGAGCCGGAACGGCTTGCCGACGGCCCGCGAGAGCCAAGCCAGATAGCCCCTGGCGTCGTCGTAGCCGACATTTGTCACGGGGTTGTCGTCCGGGCCGCTCATCACGTCGGCGCATGCCCTGTCAGCCACGCACGCCTTCCACTCGCCAATCGTGACGGGGTATTTGCCGAGCGCGAACGGCTTGATCGTGACGCGGTGGACCGGAAGCTCGGAGCTCTCGACGCCGCCCATTGCGAATGCCCCTCCTGGAATCATCACCATGTCAGGCAGGCGAATCGCCGCTGCCTCCGCCGGCCCTGGGGTCGCAGTCGACTCTGCCGCCGGCGCAGTCTCGGGAGTAGTCGCAGCGCTTGCCGACGCGAGCAGGGCGGGCGCCTCGAGCGGCGCGGTTTCCGCGGAACGCGAGAGCGTTGCAGTGTCCGAGGGCGCGTCCGGCATCGGCGCCGGGGCGGGGGCGGTCGCGGCCGACATGGCCTCTGCCGTGACGACGCGCACCGAACTCTCGACGCTTGCGCGGCTCGACGCGGCCACGGAGGCCTCGGCGGCTTGCGGCTGTGTTGGCGGGGGAGCGGCCGGCTCCCGCGCCAGCATGAACCAGCTAGCGGCGGCAGCGAGCAACAATGCGCCGAGGCCGGCCGCCGCAGCGCGGGTCCAGACCAGTGGCCTGCGCTCCGCCCTCGCCGCGGCCGCACGAAGCGTCGTGGCCAGCTTGTCGTAGCCGTGCGCCTGCCAGATCTCCGCGCGGCTGCGCGCCTCGTTCGGGGCGTATTGAGCGATCGAGACGCCGGGAATGCTGCAGACGACCCGTCCCGCCTGTCCGCCACCGGGAGCGGTGGCCTCGACCTCGGCCGCATCGCATCGTGCGGCGAGCGATTGCTTCAAGGGGCCGCACATCATCAACAACAGTCCGCCGTCGCCCCTGCTGCGGCGCTCCTGGATCTCGGGGCAGGCGACCTGCTCGTCGACACTGTGGAAACTGAGCGGGCGCAGCGTGTTCATCGCCACCCGCACGATCCGGCCGCACTGCTCGCAAGGCACCGGATAGGTCACGGCGGTCAGCGGTCGCTCGTCTCGATCGGTGGCCGGCGCCTGCGCTGGCGCGACGACGTCGATGCCGATCATCGGACACCTTTCGTGCGCCGGCCTTGCCGCCGGGTCATTGGCCCCAGGCGGCAAACGCATCCTTGAATGCACGCTCACCGTCCGCTCCCTTCTCGATCGCCAGCACCGCCCGGCTGCCGCCATTGTAGACGATCGGGATGTCGATCCAGTCCTTGCCCTTGAGCAGCAACACGTTCCGCTTCATGTCGACATCACCCGCCGACAGCGCGATCATGAAGAACTCTGGCGTCACTTTGGCGGTCATGGTGGTCAACGGGGTCCCGCGGCCCGCTTCCTTGGGCTTCATGCTGACGCCCTTCAAAGTCTCCACCCCGACGTGAGACGGATCGTCCGGCCAGTTGAACTTGATCTCCATGATGTGGCTCGCTGGCATTTCGGTTTCCTTGTTTGGACGCAGCGACAACGTCGCCTTCATCCTCTTGTCGATCTCCACATCGCCTTTGATCGATGCCGGCACCGCTCCTGCCTCAGGCTCGACATGCCAGGTTACCTTCCCGAGATAGCGCTTGCCGTTCGGATCCTGCGGATCCTCCTGATACAGCACGGCGTGGGATACCATCGTCGCGGTCGCGTTCCCCGTGGTGATCGCATCGCCGCCTGCACCGCCCCTGACGTCGGGCGTGATCCGATCCGCGGTGACCTTGCGGGGCTCGGTGCCAGCCGGTAGCGCGGCGGCCGGCGAGGCCGCATTCCAGGAGACTGGGAGTCGGTTCAAGACCGTCTGCCAGGACGTCGTGATCCGGCTCGCCGCCGGCTGCCAGTAGATCGATGCGCCAACCACCGCGACCGCCAAGCCGGCGGCAGCGGCCATCATGTGCCGGCGGAGCGAGCGGTGTGGACGCCTCGCTCCATGATCAGGCCGCGGACGCCGACCCGGCGACAGCGCGCGATGATCGATACGGACAGCGGCAGGCTCCGACTCGGCTTGACCGGGTGTCATCGTCTCGGACGTTTCCACCTCGTGGGCGAGCACGGCCACTCGTGCGACGGCGACATCGTCCGCCGGCGACCTTGCGGCCTGCGCAAAACGATCGGCCACGGACGGCTCATTCTCCGCGATTTCGACCGGCGCTGCGGGCGCGACGGACGCTGGCGGCGCAGAGGCGGGCGTATCAGACGACGAGGCGGCAGGCGTTTCGTCGGTCGCGACCTCACGCGCCCCGCGCCGCGATGGGCGTGCATCGATGCCGGCGCCTGTCCTGTTGCTCAGCCAATCCGGCACCGGACTCTCGATCGAGATGGCCGGCTCGTCGCGTTGCTCCGACAGCCGGGCCATCGACAGGCTTTCGGCCACTGTGGCGATCTCGTCTTCCAGCGAATAGGCGCGGCGCGTCAGGGATTGCGCAGATGCAGGGTGATCCGCCGCCGTGCCAGCAGCGGGTCCCGTGGCAGCCGGATGCATACCGGTTGCCGGCTGTGCCGATGGCTGCGGTGAGCCGACGGCTGCAAGCGCGACCGGATCGACCCGGCGAGCGTGCTCCCGAAGTCTGATCATCCGGTCGGGAAACAGCATCTTGACGAAATCGCAGAGCGCTGCGCCCGGCAGCAGGAACTGGCGCATGGCAGCCGGACCGCTGCGCAGGATGCTGCGTGCTATGGTTTCGATGTCGTGCTCACCTTGCGCGACGTGCTCGCCGGTCTGCCGATCGTCCTCGATGACGACGACCTTGCGGGCCCGGAGCATCGCAGTGAGTTCGCGCAGATCGGATTGCGAGGCATCGTCGATGACGACGAGATCAAATGCGCCGAGCCGGGCCGGTAGCTGCTCGGCCACGCGCCATGCCGGCACGAGCTGGCATGGGATGCCTTCGTAGCAGCTCTCGAGTGCCTCGCGTGTAACCTGACGCAACCGGCATGCGGTGGGGCCGGAACAGGTCGCTGCCATTTTTCGCAGCGTGGTCATGAACACGGTGAGGGCCTGCCTCATGGCGCTGCCGGTGTTCTGTACCAGGCCGAGATGCATCCGTGCCACGACCACCTGGCCGAACAGCTCGCGCAGTCGCATCTCCATCGCCGCGCGCTGGTCGGACAGATCTCGCAAGCGCTGATGCTGACCGATGCCTTCGTTCTGCCGCATCAGCACCGCCCAGTTCCAGGCCATCATCCAATCTGCAACGAGCACCGGATCGCCGGTCTGCGGATGTGCCGGCTCGGTCCTGAGCCGACGGGCGAAGGCATCTGCTCCGGCCTCGGTCATCGCTCGGCAGACCTCGTCGAGCAGCTCGAGATCCTGGCGCCGGTCGTGCAGCGACTTCAGCCGGGTGCGAAGGGTGGTCCAACGCGTCTCGATGTCGCGCGGCTCGACACCATCGCAGCCGATCTGCGACAGCACGTCGGCATGAGCCAGCGTTGTGAGCTTACCGCTGCCGCGAAACAGCCCGTTCAGCCGGGTGAGCTCCAGCCGCTGCTTGGTGATGCGGAGAGCCATGCTCCTCACCGCAGCTGCCAGCGCAGAAAGTCGTCGGCCGTCAGCGAGCAATCCGGCGATCGCGTCGTCCGGCATCGACAGCTTCGGTGCGGCGGTGAGAACATTGCGCTTCGCCAGCGCCGCCAGCACGATCGCGGCCTCGACGCTTTTGACGACGCGCTCGTGACCGTGAAACGTATGAGAGGAGTCCGGCTCAGGCGTAGGCGCACCGATTTCGGCCGCCAGCGATCGCCATCTGGCGTCGAGCGAATGCAGGTGACGACGCCAGGTCAGATAGTCGCGAACATGGCCCCAGTCGGCCGCGCCTTTCGGCGCGAAGCCAGCCACCCTGATCGCCTCCACGGTCTGCTTCAAGGCACGGCCGGACAGGGAGAATGCCGCGAACGGCCTTGCTCCGGCCGACAGCCGTTCGACAATCGTGAGCAGTTCCTGGCTGGCGAAGGCGTCCGCCGGCGTTTCCACCGGCCGAACCAGGAAGCCGGCACGTTGCGACAGCAGGGACGACGCATCGCGGGCAAAATCGACGAGGATGCCACCGTCAACCGACATTGCATCGGCGTTGCGGCCGACCGGCGACAGCGCTGCGAGCCAGGGCTCGTCGGCAATCACCCGGTGGGCCGCCGCGAGCGCGTCGAGGTCGCCGGCGAGCAAGTCCGCTCCGTCCGGCCCGAGCTCCGCGATGATCTGGCAGGCAAGCCGGCCGTCACGGCTTTCGCCGTCGATCCGCGCCGGCTGCAGGTCCTGGTGCAGACGTCTCACTGTCGCGGCGTCCGGCAGGGCCGCGATTTCCGGGAGCGCGTCGTCGACATATGCGAGATCGGCACCCAGCCGAACACGCGCCTCACGGGCCTGCTCGACCGCCGCAACCAGAAGGTCGTTCTCACTCACGAATCGTGACGGCTGGTCGGTGAACCAGGCATAGGCGTCGCGGTCGGCGATCAGCGTCGTCAACGCGTCGAACGGCAGGTCGGGGACACCGGATGACCGCAGCATGCTGCGGCTGGCGATGTCTGCGAACGCATCATCGAGACGTGATATCTCGACGCTGGTCGCGATGATGTCGCGCTCCAGCCGATTGACCTGTTCCGCCTGCGCGCGCGGGTTCGTGGTCTTGAGGATCGACAGCAGCCGGCTGACGACTGTCTCTGCATGCTTCAAGACGTCCTTGTCGGAGCCGGTCAGATCGACGGTCAGATCACGGACGGCGCGCGGCAGCTTCTCGGACAACAGTCCGAGTGCAGCCTCGTTGCGCGAGACGACGAGAACGCGCAGGCCCATTGCGAGGTGATGGCAAACCAGGTTGACGAGGGTGGACGTGCGCTCGGACCCGCGCGCGCCTTGCACGACAAGTCCGTCCGATCGCCGGAGCTGTCGCACGATCTCCATCTGGTCGGAGTTCGTCGGCAGCGGAAAGAACAGGTCGCCGTGATCCGCCGCGATCTGCGCTTCCGGCCCGACGTCGATCGGGTCACCGATCACGCCGGATAGACGACGGCGCGCGCCGTCATGGGCTTCGTGGTCCGGCGCGCCAAGCAGGAGGCGAGACAGTGCGGCCAGGCAGCAAGCGTCGCCGGGCGCGTATTCGATCGCTCGCTTCAGTCGGTCGATGTCGCGCAACAGCAGTGCGTCCGAGCGCGGCCGCGCAAAGATCACCCAGCGATCGGAGACGACCAGTTGCTCGTCCTCCTCGGGAAGCAGCAACGCGGAGTCGGGCATGGTGGGACAGTAGATCCCATGCGGGTCGAGCTGTGAGCCGATGGCGCTGAGAACCGGCTCGAAGCTGGCGGGCTGGAATGGCGAAAGCTCGTTGCCGCGCTCGATCGTCTCGAGCAACTGCTCGGCCGTTTGCCCCGCCAAGCCGGCCGCTGATGTCAGCGGTTCGAACGCCTTGAGATTGGCCGTCGCGCCGACCATGCGGGGCCGGATTCTGATTTCGGTGTCGGAGCCATCGAGGACCTCGATCTCGACCAGGCGTTCGAGCAGCGGCAGATCCAGCTCGCGGCCTTGTCGCCGCCAGCGTGACACGCCAACGCCCCACACGATTTCGCAGCTGCCATCGTTGCCTCCGGCTCCCGCCACGCGAGCCATCTCGCGCAATCGCTGGTGAACCGCGATGGTCTTGCGGCGTGGCCGCTCGGCCGCGGCCCAATTGGCCCACGAGCCGGCGAGATAGCGGTCCAGACGCTCGACGATGTCCGGGCGCTGCTCAAGATGCAATCGCACGCTCCAGAGCCCGGCGGCCACCCCCGGGCCGTTCGCCGGCGAGCAGTGCTCGGCGCGTGCGTGACCGGCCGCGATCAGCAGGTCTTTTTCCGCCGCGTGCACCGTGATCGTCACGCGCTGCCGAACCAGAGGGCGGCGGTCCGGATCGGCGGACACGTCGATCCACATCGCCAGGTCGTACTCGACGGCGGGAGGATCGGTGGCGACCAGGCGTTCGATGGAGAGCCACACGGGGCCATCAGCATCGAACGTGTTGTAGGTAATGCCGGGCAGCTTCTCCAGCTCATGCTGATGAAACACGAAGCATTGTCCGCCCGCAAGCCGATGGTCAGACAGGCGCGCGACCGCACGTGCATCGCGCAGGATCATCTCGGTGAGATATCCAAGAACATTCTGCAACGGTCCGGCCGCCGGCTCCAACCGATGGACAGCGTTCATAGTGCCTCTCCGATGATAGCGGCGACCAAGCGAAGCAATCGGTTCACCCTCAACTCCCGTCCTGACGTTCGTCCCGCTTTGCAGAAAATTCCGTCACGCGCGTCGAAGAAGATGGACGTATCTGACTATTCACGATCCCGATGTGGCCAGGCGACGTCTTTCGTCGACGGCATTCGAGGGAATACTGAAGCCAACGTCAGATAGACCGCACTAACTGGCGAATAGTAGCGTCACGCAATGCGGCGTAATGATGGGAGCTAGTCCGGGCGTGTCGTCGGTCCTGAAAATTGCGCCAACTGATTTGTTATCATTTCGAGAACCGCCGCTGTCGGTTCGCGTAACCGGTTTAGAATCCCTTTAAAGAAGCCGAGCGTCTTTCCGGTTTGACTGCCTTGATCGGAAACGGCTGGTATTCGCGTGCGTAGATGCGGCATCTCCATGAGAGAAGCATGCGGCGTCTTGCCGCAATCTCAGTCGCGATCACTTGCGGTTTTTCGTCGGATTCCATCGCTTCGTCCGAGCTGCGCCATCGCGCCAACGCAATTTCTTTCGGAGTAGGGCCGTCGCTGACGAAGTGTGACATCGCTTATTACTTCGCGATGCAAAGGCATGAATGCAGCTCTACGCTGCGCTACTCAGCGCTTCGCACGCCGGACATGAACCCAGCAGCAATTATCAATGACTGAAAACACTTAGCCAGATCTCGGCAGGGTCCGAGCGATTGGTAGGCCCAGCCGCGCCTCTGCCGCGCAACGAGCGCCGCCCAAGTGCTGACACGCGAGCATCCCCGACGAGCCCAAGTATCGACATCGCGGGCTTCTAGCGCGAATGGCTCGCAGTCGCGCACGAATTCTGTGCTCACGGCGGCGCGGGCGAAGGGGATGCACGTCCGCGCATCATCATGGGGAGGTTTGACTGATGGTCTTGATTAGCTGCAGCGGAAGGCGCGCAGATTGCTCCGCGTCTTCACACGACGGCGCTTTGAGTATTGGCAAAGGCGGCGGCCCGCTTCGCGGCCGCGACCGACTCCTGCCATCTCTGCTTGCCGCGGTATCGACATTGGCGTTGAGCGCGGCAGCAGCCCAGGCGGCCGAAGCCGGTTCGGCGCGGTCCACGGACGGGGCGGCCGTCAAAGCGCTGATGGCGAAGCTCGAGTCCATGGAGCAGCGCATCAACAGCCTTCAAGTCGAGCTCAAGGACGCCAAGGCAAAGAAGACGACCAGCGTCGGGCAGTCCGCATCACTTGCATCCCGCCGCCCGTCCGATCCGATGCCTCTGATCGGCGCCAAGGACGCGCGTGCCGGCGGCGCGAAGGCATCCGACAACGCGCAGGCTGCATCCAGGTTGCCGGTCGGCAATGCCATGGCGCTCGCCGACCCGAAGGACGTCAAGGCCAGTGGATCGAAGGCGGCTGATGCCGCACCATCGTCGTCCCCGGCATCACGGCTCGCGGCAGCGTTCGCCGATTCGGATTCCAAGCCGCGATTTCTCCCAGCAGCCGATCTGAAAGCGCCTGCGCCGCAGCCCAGCAGAGACCTGTTCGGTGCCGCGCCGTCGCCGGTCCCCGGCATGAAGATCGGCATGTACGGCGAGATCAAGTTCGGCTCGGTGCAAAATCCCGCAGCTAACGGTCAGTGGCAGAACGGCTTCGACATGGCCCGCCTGGTCTTGCTGCCGACCTATCAGGTCAATGACTCCATCACCTTCAACGCGGAGCTGGAATGGGAGCATGGCGGCATCGCGTTCGACAATGACGACAAGCTCCACGGTGCGGTCGAGGTCGAGCAGGCCTTCTTCGACATCAAGTTCAACGACCACTTCACCCTGCGCTCGCCGGGTATCGACCTGATCCCGATCTCCTTCACCAACCTGTATCACGAGCCGACGTTGTTCTACAGCGTGCATCGGCCGGAGCTCGCCAACGGCCTGATCCCGACGACCTGGTATGCGCCATCGGCGGGGTTTCATGGCAAGATCATCGATGGCTTGAACTACCAGTTCCAGGTCAGCCAGAGCGCGGAGGACTTCGGCGACGGATTCGATCATCGCGGTGACAATGGCCACATCAATCCGGGAGGCTATGAAGGCGGCATCAGCGGCTCCGAAGCGCTCGCGCTGTCGCGAGCGCCGATCGGCGACTATCGGCAGCTGAGCAACCAGCTCGCCTATACGCTCCGGCTGAGCTACACGCCATCGTTCCTCCCCGGCTTTGCCGGAAGCTCGGCGATCTATTATTCGCCGAACGTCACGCCGCGGGGCGCCTATGCGACGCTGCCGGACGGCAGCGAGGTTCCGCTCGGCAAGAACGCGATGACGATCTTCAATACCGAGGCTCGCTATCGCGTTCCGAACACCGGGCTGGAGCTGCGGGCTGAATATGCCCATGTAAACTTCTCCAATCCGGAGAACCTCCGCGCCAACAATGATCTCGTCGACGACAACAACGTCGGCAAGAACATGTGGGGCTATTCCGGCGAGATCGCCTACCACTTCAGGGCGCCGAACGACTACGACATCGTGCCGTTCTACCGCTATACCCGACAGAATTTCCAGACGTCTGGCATGCTCGGCTCCGATCTCACCAACGGCCTGAACAATATCACGGGCAGCGGTGACATGACGTTCCACGACGTCGGCATTGCCGTGTTTCCCAATCCGAGCCTTGTCTACAAGCTGAACTACACCAAGGTGATCGATCACAGCGCGGCGGGGGCGATGTCCGATCGGGTTCTCGCCGGCGTCGGCTGGCTCTGGTAGCCGACAGGCGCGAGCAGGGGCCGCGGCCTGACGGCAGCGGCGTCTCCTCGCAAGACACAGGTTGGAGCACCCGGGCGGAAAGCAGCCGCTCTCCGCCCGGGCGTGCTTTGAAACTAAGAACGGACTCGGCAGATCGGGTGGGCGGGCGAGTGGTTGAGATTGCTGATTTGAGCGCAGGTTGGCTGCGATGCCGCACGCTCGCAACGCTGGTCATGACGTCGATCGCGTTGGCGGGCTGCAACCCGGCGACGCTCGGCAGCGATAGCCGCGGTGATGACGTGCTTGACAAGGTGGGCCGGATCGACCTTTCGCCGCGCTATCCCAGGCAGGCGATGCCGGAGCAGTCGCCGGCCGCGCGGCGCGCCCGTGCCGAAATCTATGGTGGCAACGACGATGCACGAGATGCCAGGGATGCGCGAGCGGAAGCGCCGGCCGCGGGCTCGCTTCCGATCAAGCAGGTGGCGGCGCATTCGCAGCCGGTTGGCAACGGGTTCGAGCTGAACTTCGAGAATACGCCGATCGCGACGGTGGCCAAGGTCGTGCTCGGCGACGTCCTCGGCGTCGGCTATACCATCGATCCAAGGATCCAGGGAACGGTCAGCCTGTCCTCGGTGCGCCCGGTCCCGAAATCGGACGTGGCCTACGTGCTCGAGAACGCGCTCCGGCTCTCGGGGACGGCACTGGTTCGCGACAACTCCGGATACCGTCTGATTCCGCTCGGCGACGCGGTCGGCGCCGGCTACGTCGATCCCGCCGGAGGCTCGGCAGAGCCTGGCTACGGCATCTCCGTGCTGCCGCTGCAATATGTCTCCGCCCCGACATTGCTGAAGCTGCTCGACAGCTTTGCGCTCAAGCCGGGCACGGTGCGCGCCGATCCGGGTCGCAATCTGCTGCTGATCCAGGGCACCGGAGCCGAGCGTCGCACCGCGATCGATGCCGCGCTGAGCTTCGATGCGGACTGGATGCGCGGACAGTCGGTCGGGATCTTTCCGATCGTCAATGGCAATCCCGAGCCGATCGTCGCCGAGCTCGAGAAGATCATGGACACCGGCGACAGCGGGCTCGGCCAGAACATGGTCAAGTTCCAGACTGTCAGCCGGATGAACGCCGTCATGGTCATCAGCCGCAAGCCGGCGCTGCTGCATACGGCGGAGACCTGGATCAAGCGGCTGGACGCCGGCAACACGCTGCGCAACAGCGTCCATGTCTACCGTGTCAAGTATGGCGAGGCGCGCCAGATGGCGCGGGTGCTGAACGACATGTTCACCGGAAACGCGGGCAGCGCGGCCGAGGGATCGTCGACTGATCTCGCTCCCGGGTCGGGAGCATCGTCGAGCTCGAGCAGCGAGAGGCTCTCGGCCGCCGGGACGACGGCACAGTCGGGCGGCTTCGCGAGCCAGCAGCAGGGCAACGCCGGCCTTGTCGCCAACCGCGGCTTCGGCGGGACGCCGCCACCAACCCAGGCTGGCGTCGACGCGGGATCGGAATCGCGCGCAACGGGCGCGGGCGGCAAGCCGCTCATGGAGGGCGTGCGGATCACGCCCGACGTCGTCAACAACACGCTTCTCATCTACGCGGACAGGGAAAACTACCGGCTGATCGATGCCACCCTGCGTCAGTGCGATCGTCCGCAGCTGCAGGTCGCAATCGACGCGACGATCGCCGAAGTCACGCTCAACGATTCGCTGAACTACGGCGTGCAGGCCTATCTCACCAGCAAGAATCTCGGCCTGAAGCCCGACCAGGGGTCAGCGCTCAACACCACCTCGACATCGGCGCCGGCAACGGTTGCCTCGGCCGCGGGAACGATCACCAACGCCTTTCTCAGCCGCGCTTTCCCCGGGTTCAATTTCCTGGTCGGCTCGGAATCCCAGCCGAGCGCGATCCTGAGTGCGTTGCATACGGTCACCGACGTCAAGGTGCTGTCCAACCCATCGCTGGTGGTGATCGACAACCAGGCGGCGACTTTGCAGGTCGGCGATCAGGTGCCGGTGTCGACCGGCAGCGCGACGGTGCTCACGACAAACAACACGGTCGTCAACACGATCGATTACCGCAACACCGGAATCATCCTGCGGGTCGCTCCGCGGGTCAACGAGAACGGCAACGTCCGGCTGGAGATCGAGCAGGAGATCAGCAACGTCTCGCCGCAGACCGCCAACAGCCTCACGCCGACGGTTGCGCAGCGCAAGGTGAAGAGTTCGGTCGCAGTCGCCAGCGGCCAGACCGTCCTGCTGGCCGGTCTCATCAGCGAGACCCATCAGGGCACCCGCAGTGGCATTCCGGGGATCGACCAGATCCCGGGCCTCGGCGACCTGTTCAGCAACAACGACCGCAGCCGCGGACGGACCGAGCTGATCATCTTCATTCGCCCCCAGATCATCCGCGACGGCACTGACGCGCACTACGTCGCCGAGGAGCTGCGCTCCAAGCTGCGCGGCACGATAAGGCCGGTGTCGACGAGTGCGCTCCAGGCGCCGCGGAGCAATCGATGACGAGGCAAGCGACGGCCGCCTTCGCCATTCTGGCGCTTGCCTTGAGCACCGCTCCGTCCGGCGCGCGGCCGAAGGGAGACGGATGGGCCGCGCTCGCGCATGGCGACTATGTCAGGGCGGCGGCGTTGCTGGCGCCGATGGCGCAGCGCGGACATCCGCGGGCCATGACCGCGCTGGGCTACATGTACGACAACGGGTTCGGTGTTCCGCAGTCCTACGAGGCCGCGGTCGAGCTCTATGCCGGAGCCGCCGAACGCGGCGATCCCACGGCGCAGCACCATTTGGGCCTGAGCTACGACAAGGGGCATGGCGTGTGCCGGGACCATGTGCTGGCCTACAAATGGCTGAGCCTGGCAGCGGCTGCCGCGCCCGTTCCCCTGCGCGAACCTTATCTGCGAATTCGCGATGCGGTCGCACTCAAGATGTCACCTGATCAGATCGTCGACGGTCAGCGCCTCGCGCTCGAATGGCGGCAGACACAGACGACCAGGGTTGGTGCGGCCGCATCGGATTCAGGTTTGTAGTTCTTCTAATCAGGTCACCGCAGAAGTGTCATCTTTGGCATCGACAACGAACCGTTCAACGATCCGGCCCTCGGCAATGAGGTGATCGACAACGATCCATCACGGGACGCGCCATGAGCTCGACTCCTCTTCTCCGATTTGCTGACGATCTGCAGGGTGGCGGAGGGGCGGACGGTCTCGCCGCTCGACCGGTCGGCGCGGCGCGCGAAAGCGCGGGGATGAGATCACCGGCGGCGACCGATGCCGCAATTCCCGAATCCGCCGACGACATCGCGCGACAGCTCGGATTGCCTCGGATCGCGCTGTCGGATCTGCTGGCGTCCAAGCCGCTGGCCGAGCATTTTTCACGGCGCTTCCTGCGCGAGACGATGGTCTTTCCGTTCCAATCCGCCGCGCATGGACGCTGCCTTGCGGTGGCCGATCCCCGCGACACCGCGGCTGCACGCGCCGCGGAGCTGGTGTTCGGTGGCGCGGTCGAGCTGGTGGTGGCCTCCACCGAGGACATTGCCACCGTGCTGAACCGGCTCGCCGGTGATGACGAGGTGCCTGCGCGCAACGAGGTGGCCGCGCCGCAGCTGCGCGACGACGACATCGAGAGCTTGCGCGACCTCGCCACCGGAGCGCCGGTGGTGCGCGCCGTCAACGATCTGTTCGAGCAGGCGGTCGAGCTGCGCGCCAGCGACATTCACGTTGAAGCGATGCGGAGCGGGTTGTCGGTCCGGATGCGCGTGGACGGCCTGCTGAAGCCGGTCCCTGAGCCGTCGGGCGTGCTGCCCCAAGCCGTCATCTCGCGCATCAAGATCGTCGCCGGGCTGAATATCGCCGAACGGCGCCTGCCGCAGGATGGCGCTGCGCGGCTCCGCGCCGGCCGCTTCGAGCTCGACGTGCGCGTTGCCGTGATGCCGACGCAGCATGGCGAGTCGGCGGTGATCCGGCTGCTGCCGAAGGACCGGGGCCTGCTCGCCATCGAGAAGCTCGGCTTTGCCCCGCACGACGATCGATCGCTCCGCCGGCTGCTGGCGCTGCCGCATGGCATGATCGTGATCTGCGGGCCGACCGGCAGCGGCAAGACCACGACGCTCGCGACCGCGCTGTCGATCCTCAACGAGCCGACGCGGAAGATCCTCACGATCGAGGATCCGGTCGAGTACGAGATTCCCGGCATCAACCAGTCGCAGGTCAAGCCATCGATCGGGTTGACCTTCGCCTCTGCCTTGCGGTCCTTCGTGAGGCAGGACCCGGATGTCATCATGGTCGGCGAGGTGCGCGACGACGAGACCGCCCATGTCGCGGTCCATGCGGCGCTGACCGGCCATCTCGTGCTGACCACGCTGCATACCGAAAACGCCGCGGCTGCTGTGCCGCGTTTGCTCGATCTCGGCGTCGAGGACTTTCTATTGCGCTCGACGCTCCGCGCGGTGATCGCGCAGCGGCTGGTGCGCCGGCTGTGCGAGCGCTGCAGGTCGAAGCGGATGCTGAGCGCCGACGATCTCTGCGCGGACCCGCGCTACGCCGCGGTGGGCTTCGACGTCGGCGAGACGGTCTACGAGCCGGCGGGTTGCGAGCGCTGCGGCGGCACCGGCTATCGCGGCCGGTTCGGCATCTTCGAGGTTCTGGAGCTGAGTCCGGAGATCCGGTCACTGATCCAGGGCACGACCGATGCGGCCGTGATCGACCGCAGCGCCATTCTGAACGGCATGACCACGATGCTCGACGATGGCGTCGCGAAGTGCCGGGCCGGCGCCACGTCGGTCGCGGAAATCCTGCGCGTCACAACGTTACGGTGAGCCGGTGAGCAAATTCCGCTATCGTGCACTGACCGAGAACGGCGACGTCGTGCACGGCACGATCTCGGCTGCGACGGCCAAGGAGGTGATCGATCGGATCGAGTATCTGCGGCTGCTGCCGATCGAGACGGTCGAGGAAAAGGCCGCCAGCGTCCTCGCCCGCGACACTCTCGCGCTGTTCGGCGGTCCGACCCCTGGTGATGTCACGACCTTCACGCGTGATCTGGCGCTGTTGTTAAAGGCCGGAGCACGGCTCGAGGACTCGCTCGAGCTTCTGGCCGGCGATGCCGATATCGGGCGGTTGCGTCCGATCGTCAGCCGGTTGCGATCCAGCGTTCTGGCCGGAGAGAGTTTCGCCGAAGCGCTGACGCATCATGCCTTGCAGTTTCCCGCGATGTATGTCGCGCTGGTGCGGGTCGGGGAGGTCTCGGGCACTCTCGATCACGTGCTCGATGTGCTCGGCGCCGAGCGGGCGCGCGCGGAAGCCATGCGTCGCAAGCTCAGCGACGCGATGCAGTACCCGCTTTTTGTCCTGATCGCCGCTTTTCTGGTGATGCTGTTCTTCTTCATCGTCGTGCTGCCGCAGTTCTCGGCGGTGCTGCGCGATTTCGGCGCCAGGTCCGACGCCGCCATCAACACGTTTCTGGACATCTCCGATTTTGTGCGCGGCAACGGCACGGCGATGGCGCTATCGGCAAGCGCGCTGATCGCTGCAGGTCTTCTCGCTTTCAGCCGCGCCGGTGTACGGGCTGGGGTGATTGCGCGGCTCTGCCGACTTCCGGGCCTCGCGACTGTTTTCCGGTCGTATCGCACGAGCGTGTTCTGCCGCAATCTGGCGATCCTGCTCGGCAGCGGGCTGACATTGACAGCGACGCTGCGCATCCTGATCGACATCATGTCGGTCACCGGCAGCGCTGCGGCGTGGAACGCCGCCGCCGACCGCGTTCGTCACGGCGGCAAGTTGTCGGAGGCGCTGGCAGCGACCAACATCCTGCCGGCGATGGCGACGCGGATGATCCGGATCGGTGAGGAGACCGGGCAGCTTCCGGTCCTCGCCGGCCGCATCGCCGAGTTCTACGAGGCGAAGCTGCAACGCGGCCTCGATCGCATCGTCGGCATCGTCGGTCCGGCCGCGATCATTCTCATCAGCACCGTCGTCGGAGGTCTCATCGTCTCGGTGATGACGGCGCTCCTGTCGGTGACGCAACTCGTCGGGTAGCCCAAGATGGACCATCGCATGAAACAGGCAGGGATCAGCGGCACCGCGCGGCGGAGACGCACCGCGCGCGACGACCCTCAGAGCGGCTTCACGCTGGTCGAGATGCTGGTCGTCATTGCCATCATCGGAATGATCATGGGTCTGATCGGACCGCGTGTGCTGTCCTCCCTGAACGAATCCCGGGTCAAGACGGCCCGGATTCAGATTCAGAGTTTTTCCAGCGCGCTCGATCTGTTCTATCTCGACACCGGCCGCTATCCGACCTCGTCGGAAGGCCTGACCGCGCTGGTCCGGCCCGCCTCGACCATCCCAGGCTGGGGGGGACCTTATCTCAAGGGAGGAAACGTCCCGAGCGATCCCTGGAGCCACGCTTACGTCTACCGCTCGCCCGGGCAGCATGTGCCCTACGAGATCGTGTCGTACGGATCGGACGGGCAGGAGGGGGGCGTGGATCTCGCCGCTGACATCTCCTCGTCGATGACGATCGGTGCCAGATAGCAATGAGGGGCCGTGACGGCTGCGAGGCCGGCTTCACTCTGATCGAGGTGGTGTGCGTGCTCGCGATCGTCGCGCTGCTGGCGTCCGTCGTGGTCCCCGCCATATCGCGGCAGACCTCGCGGCCGCAACTCGAAGCCTATGCGGTCGAGGCTGCTGCGCTGTTGAAGGCCGATCGCAATGCCGCGATCAGGCGGGGCCTCGAGGTCACGACTCGCATCGATGCGCAGGCGCGGGCGCTCCGCTCGGGCGCGAACGGGCAGGTCGTCCGCTTACCTGCGGACGTGCGGTTCGAGACGGTGATGCCGCGCAGTTGCGACGAGCGGCCCGCCTTCGAGACCATCAGCTTCTTCGGATCGGGCAGGTCGTGCGGCGGCGTCATCACGCTCACCCATCTCGACGCCGGCTACCAAATTCGCGTCACTTGGCTGACAGGAAGGATCGAAGTTGTCTCAAACGCTGGTCTGTCGAAGCGATAGGGCGACAGCGGGATTCACGCTGATCGAGACGCTCGTCACGCTCGCGATCGTGGCGGTGTCGCTCGTCGCCATCGGTGCGCTCATGGGGTCCTCGGCGCGCGGCAGCAGGAAGCTGGAGCAGCACGTCGCGCTGGTACAGGCCGCCTACGACGCGCTGTGGCTGGCCTTTCCGTCGCGCCTGCCGCCGACATCTCCGACGCAGTCGGGGGAGGCGACGGCACATCTCTGGCGCGCGCAGGCGGAGCCCTTCCCCGTCGATATCGGCGCGCCGGGCGGCGCATCCGCCTGGATCCCGCAGAAGATCATGCTTCAGGTGCGATCGCCATCGGGTGCGACCATGGAGCTGGAAACCGTCCGGCTGTTCCGGAGGCGGGCCGAGTGATGACGACACGGGTCAACGATCGTAGAGCAGGCTTCACGCTGGTCGAAGCCCTCGTCGCGATGGTGGTGATGGGGCTGCTGGTCTCCGCGCTGTTCGCGATCACGGCGCAATGGCTGCCGAACTGGAATCGCGGTCTGCATCGCATCCAGCGCAGCGAATCGGTGAGCGTGGCGCTCGACGGCATTGCCGCCGATATCGCGGCCGCCGAGTTCATGAGGCCCGATGGACAGGCCAGGTCCGTTCTGTTCGACGGATCGGAGACGTCGATCATGCTCGTCCGAACGGCGCTCGGACCGCAGCGGGGCCGGGGGCTCGATGTGATCCGCATCGCCGAAAGCGGCGGTGGCGACGACGTGGCGTTGACGCGGACTCGCGCGGCCTTCGTACCTGGCAGTGTGTCCGCCCGGGAGTTCGCCGATCCGGTCGTGCTGCTGCAGGCGCCGTACCGGGTGTCGTTCGCCTATGCGGGGGCCGACCGGATCTGGAGTCCGTCGTGGCGCAATGCAGAGAAGTTGCCGGCAGCCGTGCGGGTGACGGTGCATGACGGAAGCCGCGGGAGCGCGCCGTCGCTGTCGCGGATCGCGCTCATTCGTGTCTCGGCACCGGCCGACAGCGTCTGCCGGCCCGCGGACACCAATTGCGACAGGCAGGCGCTTTCCGCCGATGCGACGGTCGGACGTGCCTCCGCGGCATCGAAGCAATGATCATGTGCCGAGACAGCCATCCGCGAGAGTCTGATCCCGATGATCGGGAAGGTGGCTTCGTCCTCGTGGCGGTGCTCTGGCTCCTTGTCTCGCTCGCAGGACTCGCGGGAGCCCTGTCCGTCTATCTCGTCAGCACCGCCCAGCGGCTGTCGCTCGACGATGCGCGCCTGCGATCCGCCGCGCTGGTCCCCGCCGGCCTGGAGCTTGCGGCCTACAAATTGTTGGCGTTGCCGAAGCCGCAGCGCCCCGCTGCCGGGGCCTTTTCGTTCCGGCTCGATCATGCGCAGGTCTCGGTCGCGTTTCGGTCGGAAGCAGCTCGCATCGATCTCAATCATGCCTCCAAGCAGATGCTGGCCGCCTTGTTAGAGGGTCTCGGCGCGCGCGCTGACAGGGCCGGCGAATATGCCGAGCGGATCGTCGGCTGGCGAACGCCGCCCGCCGAGACCGGCGCGGACGCAGAGCGCGATCTCTACCGCACAGCCGGTGCGGACTACATGCCGCGCACCGCGCCGTTCGCCAATGTCGAGGAGCTTCGGCTGGTGCTCAACCTGCCGCCGGCGCTGGTCGACAAGGCGATGCCCTTCGTGACCGTCTTCAGCGGCCGCAGGGAGGTCGACCCGCTGGAGGCCGCCCCCGAAGTGGTGGCCGCGCTTCCCGGAATGACGCCGGATCAGCTGAAGAGCTTCCTCGAGCAGCGAGCCGGCCTGCGTCGAGACGTCAGGTCGCTCAACGCGGCGCTCGGTCCCGCACGCGCCGCAGCGACGCTGGAGGTCGCCGATGCCGTCCGCGTGTGGATCACGATCGGCTTCGACGGCGGTCGCCGGGCCGCAACGGAGGCGGTCATCCTGCTGGGCGATGGTGACGATCCTTACCGGGTGCTGTCGTGGCGTGATGATGTCGATGCTCCGGGTATGCTCAAACAAGCGGGGAGGGCGCCGAGATGACGATGTCGACGAGAGTGCGCCACGAACTGGCGGCCTGGATCGGCTCCGTCGCCGAAACCATAGTC
The DNA here is from genome assembly GCF_032381555.1 of Bradyrhizobium sp. SZCCHNPS1003. NCBI lineage: Bacteria > Pseudomonadati > Pseudomonadota > Alphaproteobacteria > Hyphomicrobiales > Nitrobacteraceae > Bradyrhizobium > Bradyrhizobium sp. SZCCHNPS1003. The sequence goes on along the minus strand of NZ_JAUHIU010000008.1, from coordinate 309,526 downwards.
GCCGCGATCGGCCGGCTCAATATCAGGCCGGGGATTCGGCTGATCGAGACCGAACGGAACGTCTTCATCATGCGGATGGTCGCGCGGCCTCGGCGACCGGTCCCGCCGGATTGTCGCGTTCGTCTGCCGGACGGCCACGAGGCCTTTCCCGCACTTCCCGAGAGCTGGAAGACAGTCCTGCGCGGCAGCCGGATCGAAGTGGTGCTGAGATCGGACCGCTTCCTGTGGCGGCCGCTGGATCTGCCCAAGCGGGCCGTCGAGTTTCTCGATGCCATGATACGCTCGCAGCTCGATCGGCTGACGCCGTGGTCGGCCGAAGAGGCCGTGTTCGGCAGGACTGCGCCAGTAGAGATATCGGGTGAGCGCATCCGGACCATGGTGATCGCAGCACCAAGAGCGAAGCTGGATCCGCTCATTCGCCTTGCCGAGTCCTGGCGTGCCGGATCGATCGTCCTGTTTGCTGCGCCCGAGACGGCGCCGACGCCGCGTGACGACCGGCTCATTGCGTTCAGCGAAACGAGGCTGACCGAGCAGCGCTTGGAGGGAGCGCTCGACGTCGGCCGTATCAGTCGCGTCCTCACCGCGCTCCTGATGGTCGCCGCCCTCGCGGCGGCGCTGTCGTTCGCGACAACGAGCCTGCTGGGAGGACATCTGGACGAGCAGCAACGCCAGCTCGCGCAGAAGATCTCGGATCGGCGCGCGGCGCTGCGCCTCGATCTGCAAGGGGCCGACAGTGCCGCGCTGCGTGGCCTGATGCGACGCAAGCAGGAGACTCCCGCAGCGGTCGTGCTGCTGGAGGCGCTGTCCCGGATCCTACCGGACAACACCTACGTGACCGAGTTGCGGATCGAGAAGGACAGGATGCAAATCGTCGGCATGACCCAGGACGCGCCGGCGCTGGTCAAATTGATCGAGCAGTCGGCGCACTTCACGCGTGCGACCTTCTTCGCGCCGACCACGCGTTCGGCTGAGGATCCCGGAGAACGGTTCCATATCGAAGCTGGCATCAAGCCCCATTTTGGACTTGGCACATGAGCGTCGCAAAGCTCGTCACGGATAATTCCGCATCGCCCTCGATCGCCGCGGTCGCCTATGCGGGACTGCTGATCGTGCTGATCTCGGTCACGGTGCTGTCGATCAAGAGCATGATCGATCAGCGCAGCGAAGTGACCTCGCTCGCCGATACACTCCACCTGCTGGACGCCCACAGCATGGCGGCTGCACATCAGGACGGCAACGGCGATGCCGGCATGACGGGATCGGCCTTTCTCGAAGGACCGACCGTGACCGTAGCAGGAGCAGCGCTGCTGCAGCGCCTCGGCGACGTGGTGACGCGTCATGGCGGTAGCGTGTCGTCGTCGCAGCTCGATGTGCAGGGCCCCCGTGCCAAGGACGGTCATATCAGCGTGAACGCAAACTTCGAGACCCCTCAGTCCGCCCTGCAGCCGATCCTCTACGATCTGGAGGCCGGCATGCCCTGTCTGTTCGTCGACGAGCTGGTGGTCGAGGGGCACGCCCCCGCGGCGGCCTCCGGCGGAAAACTGCGCGTGCTGATGACGATCTCCGGACAGTGGCAGGGCCCGCAATGAGCAGTCTCGCAAGGCTTTGCATGATCGGCTGTTGCTGCGTTCTGGCGGTGGGGTCGGCGTTCGGCATCGCTCATTCGACCGGCCTGGACGTCTCGGAAGCGGTCTCCGCCGAACAGCCGAGCGGATCGGCGCAAGCCTCGTCCATCGCGCAGCGACCGCCGTCGCGCACCGGCAACCCGTTGTGGGGCATTCCGCTCGAGCAACTGTCGGCAACGCGCGATCGCCCGCTGTTCTCGCCGTCACGCCGCCCTCCGCCGAGCGATGCCCCGCCGCCGGCCGTCGTGGCCGCTCCGGTGGTGCAGGAGCCGTCCGTTCCGGAACGGCCGCAGCTCGCGCTCGTCGGCACCGTCGTGAACGGGGACCGCGGCCTTGCCGTGTTCGTCGATACGAGCAGCAAGACGCCGTTGCGGATCAGAACCGGCGCAGACTATCGGGGGTGGACGCTGCGTCTCGTCGAGGCGAGATCGGTCACGTTGCAACGGGGCGAAGACGTCACCGTTCTCACGCTGCTGCCGACGCCGGCGCCGGCCCAGCCGACAAATTCAGCTAACGAAAGTTTTGCGCAGATGCCGTCAACCCCCACGGCGCCTCCGCTGGCTCAAGCAGGGCCGCCCTTTCTGTCGCCTGAGTCCAGGCTACTTCGGATGCATCAACGCCGACGTTCGGGACGCCGCCAATTGTGAGGATGGATCCGATCTGGATCGAGGCGCGACGGTGGACGCCGGACGGCCGCACCGGCATGCCCCGATCGAAGCCGATGCGGCTGTCGGTCGGTGGCGCTCAGCGCTTGCACAATCCGCTCGTCAGCACCCATCCCTTGTCCGTGAGAGCCGCGGAGACGATGTCGAAATACAGGCGCTTGTCCGGATCGTCCTCCGACACGAACGAGACCTGGCACAGGAAACGGCCGCCCTCGTCGCCCTTGTCGCAGGTCGCCTCGACGATCTTGAGGCCCTTGTCGTGGCGGACGCCGGATGACGGCGCCTCCTGCTCATAGGCCTTCTGGATGATCTCGGTGGTCGGTGCTCCACAGGCCATGCCGGTCACGTTGCAGGCCCATGCGAGAACAACAGCAAGCAGCATCGTTCGGTCTCCTCGGAGCGGGGCACTCACAAACATGTCCGGCAGCGTTCGCGTCCGACACGACCTCATGAGCTTCATGGCGAGCTACGAGAGCTGGTTGTCGTTTTTGTGTCGCTGCTGTCCGCCACGCGCACAACGCAGCCGGCTGGATGTGTAGTTAGATCGATTCTTAAACGCCGGTCGGCAATTCTCACAAAGCGAAAGAAAACGTCACAAAGGAGCCACCCGACGTAGCGACGAAGGCGAGGGGGACGATGCGGCAGATCGGCTGATGAGTTCGGACTGCTCATTCGAATTCCGCATCCCGGGGACGGTGATCGTTCCTACCGGTGTATCTCGAGCCAGATGGGGATCAGGCATGTTAGTTGGGCGTGTGCGCAAGCCAACTCTGCGATTACTGACATCGGCGGCCGCGATGTTGGCCGGTTTGACCGTTGCGGGTCCTGCGGCGCAGGCCCATGATCTGGCCGAGCCGACGGTGTTCAGGAGCTGGCACGGCGTGCTCGATCTGCTGATGATCGCACGCCCCAAGCCGATCTCGACGATCACCTATGCGCCCCCTGGGGGCTCGCCGATGAACCCGACCGGCTGGGTCTACGAGATCTGTCGGCGGCCCGCCTCAGGCGACAAATGTCCGGCCGGCGCCGCGGTCGCGGACTACGGTGGCGTGCGACTTGCCCTGCAGAAGGGGGATACGCTGAAGATCAGGCTGGTGAACCAGCTGCCGCAGCTCGACCCGGCCAAGGTGAATCACAACACCGATCCCGGTCAGGCCAATTTGTTTCGCAACCCGACCAACCTTCATACCCATGGGCTGATCGTCGAGCCGCGCGCGCCGACGCTGACCGACCAGACCTTCGGGGACTACGTCTTCGTCCAGATCTTCAATTCGGCCAACGGCATGCCGGTGCCGCAGACCACCCACCAGCACGGCTCCAACAAGATGGACTCCGCGGATTTCCGCATCGAGATTCCGCGCAACCACCCGTCGGGCCAGTTCTGGTTTCACCCGCACATCCATGGCATTTCGCTCAACCAGGTCTCGCAGGGGCTGGCCGGCATCATCTCGGTCGGCGAGGTCTCGGACTACGCGCATGGCGATGCCAGGCATTCGCCGTTTCCGGACGCGAGCGTGCGCCATCTGATCCTGAAGGATCTTCAGGTCGCGCCCGGCGGCCCGGTGCAGTTCGACAGCGGTCCGGTGGACGTCCAGCCGGGCGAGGTGATCAACCAGCAGGATCCGGGCTTCTGCGCCCAGTTTCCGGCAGACAGCTCCGAAGTGCGTGAAGGGTCGTGTCCGGGCGTCGATCTGTCGGCCGATGGCGGCTCCAACTTCTCCGGCGGCAAATGGTTCTTCACGGTCAACGGCCAGACGTTCCCGAAGATCAAGGTCACCGATCCCGATGGCGAGATCTGGCGGCTCACCAATGCGTCCGGCAGCCTGTCCTACAATCTTCAGCTGACCGATGACGAGACGCAGAAGCCGATGGTCATGCAGCTGATCTCGGTCGACGGCGTGAGCGTGAACCTGCCGCAGGATACGACGATGGACACCATGGTTCGTCTCGGCGGCGCCCGCTTCAGGGTCGTTCCCTGTCCGCCGTCGCCGACGTCGGGCTTCCATTCGAAGCCGGTCTGCGTCACCCAGATGGTCATGATGCCGAGCTCGCGCACCGAAGTGTTCGTCACCTATCGCGATCCCGCGACGGGTGCGATCGCCAGCCTCGGGCGGTCTGCCTCCGCGACCTTCAAGATGGCCGGACTGACGATGGGCAGCGGCGATCAGTGGCCGGCGGTCGATCTCGCCAAGGTGCACTTCCACCAGAGCGGTTGGCGCAACCACATCGCCTACGCCATGGACATCAGGGGCGACGCCTTGGCGACCATGCAGCCATCAGGCATCCTCGATGCCAAGGTGCCGTATGCGAACGCTGCGCCGCTGCGTGCCGGCTGCCGTCCGCTGCCGGCGGGACATCGCCGCCGGATCTTCTTCGGCATCGCCGACCTGACCGACGACGGCACCTTCGGTCTCGGCTATGAGGAGGTCGATCAGAACGGCAACCCGGTGCCCGGCACCCAGCTTCCGGTGAGCCAGTTCGACCCGTCGCAGAACATCGTCTGCCTACCGCTCGCGCCGGGACAGCGCCCCGTCCACGAGACCTGGGAGCTGGTGCAGCTGTCGACGGAAAATCACAACTTCCACATTCACCAGACGCGCTTCCGGACCGTCAACAGCAAGGCGGGGGAGAACACGCCACTATCAGTATCGCTGAACAGGAGCATCGGCGGGGGCATGCTGCAGGACAACGTCCCGCTCGGCGTCGCGACTCCGAACGTCCCGGAAGTAATGGAATCCCAGAGCGGGGTCTGCAGCATCGAGCAGTGGCGGAACGGGCAGTGCACGTCGAAGCCCGTGGTGGTTGATATCCCGTTCTCACAGGTCGGCGAGTTCGTCTATCACTGCCATATTCTCGAACATGAGGACGGAGGCATGATGGCGAAGATCAAGGTCGTGCCCTCGCCCTATGGCGGCAATCCATGGGAGGCAATGAACCAGATGCCGTGGTAGTTGCGGCAGCGGTCTTCTGCCATGTCGTTCACGAGGTCGGCGCCACATCTGCGGCGCCGACCTTCGTTTGTGCGCAGCGATGCTCTTGCGCGGCTGCCTTACCGCCGCGAAGGACGATCGCCTGCCAAACGCGACGCGCTTTCCAGGTCTGGTTCGAAGAAGGAATTGCGCATTTTGAATCGGTCTAAACGGCTGCAAACGTCTTTGCATGACTTTGAAATGTCAGGCTCGCGTGCCGCAAGCTGCACGAGCGCGGTCCCCGCGACGTGGCGATCTGCAGCAACATTGTTATTCCTCAGCCGCTCCGGCAAATCGCCAACATCGACGTGGCAATTCGCCGCAATCGAAACACTACTCTCTCGACTGACATTCGGAGCCATTTGCAGCGCGCTTGGTTGCGAACGTCGCAAGAACGGAGGCAGACCCGCGAACGGGTAGGGCTGTTGCCGAGGCAAAGTGTGATCGATCGCTCGGGTTCATTGTCGCACTGAACTGGATGGTTCGGAGCGTCGCTGCTGCCGTTTAGACGGCTTCGCAGGAGAGGTTGACAGCGATTGATGCCCTGAGAAGACGAAAATGCGTTCGGCGAGGGAGGGCGTACCATGGAAACAAAGTTGAGGTGGACGAGATGAGCGATTGGTTGAAATGGACGGCGCCCGCAGTGGCCGTCATGTCGATCGCCGCACCGGCCCATGCCATTCAGTACATGAGCGTCGAAGAGGCGCAGAAGGCCGCTTTTCCGGGAGCCAGCTTTTCCGAAGTCCAGCCGGGCAGGGTATGGAAGGCGAGCAATGGCGGCTACTTCTATTACGATCACGTCGTCGGCAAGCACCTCCTGATTGACTACACGGTTGCCGTCGGACCCGACGGGCGGGTGCGTCGCGTCGACATTCTGAACTATCGCGAATCCTATGGCGGCGAGGTGCACGATGCCAGCTGGCTCGGTCAGTTCGTCGGCAAGAGCAGTCAGAACGAGCTTCGCATCAACTCCGACATTCGCAACATCTCGGGCGCCACGCTGTCCTCGACCCACTTGACCGAGGGCGTTAAGAAGGTGCTGTCGTATCATGCCAGCCACTTCCGCTAACCTTCGACGAGCACGGGCTCTGCTCGGGACATTCGTCGAGATCGACGTCACGGATGCACACCGCTGCGATGCGGAGAATGCCGTTGAAGCTGCGTTTTCCGCGGTGACCGACGTGCATCGGCTGATGAGTTTCCACGATCCCGACAGCGACGTGTCGCGGCTGAACCGCGCGGCATCGAGCGGCGTCGTGAATGTGCATTCCTGGACCTACGCCGTGCTGAAGATGGCGCTCGATGTGACCCATCACTCCGACGGCGCCTTCGACGTTGCCGTCGCCGGCGCCGGCGCGGGAAGGCCGTCTGTGGGCTCGACGGCGCAAGCGGATGTCCCGCAGTCGACTGCGATCGAGTTGCTCGCCGACGACCGCGTCCGTTTCCGCGATTCCGCCGTCAAGATCGATCTCGGCGGCATCGCCAAGGGGTTCGCCGTGGACCGCGCGATCGCGGCGTTGCAGAGCCGCGGCGTGCGCTCCGCAATGGTCAATGCAGGTGGGGACCTCGCCGCCTTCGGGCCCGATGCTCGCATCGTCCACATCCGCGACCCGCGTTTCCCAGACAGGCTTTTGTGCCAGGTCGAAGTAAGCAATGGGGCGCTCGCGTCGTCGGCGCGCCGCTTCGACCCGTTTCGATCGATGGAAACAATGGATACAGCGGTCGTCACGCCTTCGACCCGGCTGCCCACAGGGGTGGCCCACGGCGCCACCGTGAGCGCGCCAACCTGCATGGTTGCCGACGCCCTCACCAAGGTCGTGATGGTGGCTGGCCAACAGGCTGCGGCGCCACTGGCGCGCTTCCAGGCGAGCGCGATGTTGATTGCGGCGAACGGCGCCATTCATACGACACCGGACTGGCAAGGAGTTCACCAGCATGCGGCTTAAAGGCTTGTTTCGGTTCGCCCTCTACGGAATTCTCGGACTCTTGTTCGCCAGCGGGGCGCTGTGGATCTATGCCGATCAGATGAAGACCCGCACGGAGCTGGACAGCGAGATGTGGCAGCAGGCCGCCGCATTCCTGCTGAGCATGCATGGCGGAACTGCAATGGTGACGCTGATGCTGCTTGGGGCGCTCGGTCCCGTGCACGTCCAGCGCGCGTGGCGTGCCGGGAAGAATCGAGCGACCGGTATCGTCAGCCTCGCGATGTATGGTCTGCTCATCGCGACGGCGTTCGGGCTCTACTACGTCGGATCCGAAGCGCTTCGGCCCTGGATCAGCACGGTCCACATTGCGTTCGGGCTCGGCGTTCCGGCTGTCATCACCGCCCACATCATCGTCGGCCGCTCGAGCGTTGTCGCCACGGCTCAGTCCGTGCGGCCACAACGTGCGACCTCTCCGACCCTGGTTCCTGCCGACGCGCCTGCCGATGCCGATCTGGTCAACGTCATGAGCAAGGTAGGTTGACCGCATCCGGCGTTGGGCCGAGCAGGTCTCCATCCCGGCAACGACTTCCTTGCTCGCAGTTGGCCAGTCGCCGCATGGAGGAATTCTCCGAGCCGGCGGCCGCTGCGCCATATCGCCCGTTTCTTGCTGATCGGGTTGTACACTGGTACGCGCGCTGGGGCCATCGCGTCGGCTTCGCCTGAGCGCGACGGAGGCCGGTCATTCGTCGATCTCGATCGGGGGATCTTCTATCGCCTCGCGGAGGGCAAGCGAGCGACTAACAAGCGGCAGCCTCCAGTACCGATACCAGGACGGCTTTTGGCGCACATGCGGCGCTGGACGCGGCGCGGCGCAGTGCGTTCGCACTTCGTCGAATGGAACGGCCAGCCGGTGAAATCCGTCAAAACTGGATTTGCGACCGCGGTGCGGTTGTCAGGGCTGTCGCTGAGGGAGGGGAATATCTCGCCGCACACGCTGCGCCACACGGCAGCGACGCGGCTCATGTAGAGGCGCGCCGACCCCTGGCAGGCCTCAGGTTTTCTCGGAATGTCGGTCAAGGTACTGCTCGACACATATGGCCATCATCATCCGGATTACATGCGCGAGGCCGCGGCCGCGATTACGTCAAAGGACCGCAAGCAGAACGTATCGGTGGTCGAAACAGTGGTTGACCTGGAGAGGCACTTGGCCCGCAAGCCGTAAACTATTGACTTTGCGAGTGGGCCCGGCAGGACTCGAACCTGCAACCAGACCGTTATGAGCGGTCGGCTCTAACCATTGAGCTACAGGCCCCGCGGCGCGGAGGTCTTGCTGGCGGCGGGCAGGAGCGGGCCTGTCCGGCGCGGCGTGGGAACCCCAACGACGGTTCGGGCTCCGTTTACAGCCTGGCCAGCCATCCGGCAATGCCGCTACCGGATCGTTTTGGCGCGCCGCCGTCGCCGCCGGCCCGGTCTCGGCCCGCCGCGACGCTAGTCCACCGAAACCCCGGCGAATTCCACCACCTTGCGCCACTTCTCGGTCTCGTCGACGACCAGCTTGCCGAACTCCGCCGGCGTCATCGCGCGCGGGATGCCGCCGGTTTCGGTGAGCCGTGCCACCAGCTTGGGGTCCTTCAGCGCCTCGCCGACCGCCTTGTTGAGAATCTCGACGATCTCAGGCGGCGTGCCCTTGGGCGCCGAGATGCCGTAGAAGCCAACCGATTCGTAGCCCGGCACGGTCTCGGCGATCGCCGGGACGTCCGGCACCGTCGGCCAGCGCTGCGGCGAGGTGACGCCGAGCGCGCGCACGCTGCCGCCGCGCGCCTGCTCCAGCGCCGTCGGCAGATTGTCGAAGATCAACTGCACCTTGTTGGAGATGATGTCCGGGAACGCCAGCGCCGAGCCGCGATAGGGCACGTGCAGCATGTCGCATTTGGTCATCGCCTTGAACAGCTCGGCCGCCATGTGCACCGAGGTGCCGTTGCCGGAGGAGGCGAAGGCGATCTTGCCGGGGTTCGCCTTGCAATAGTCGATGAACTCCTTCACCGACTTGGCCGGCACGTCGTTGCTGACCACCAGCATGTTGGTGAGCTGCATGATGCTGGCGACCGGCACGGTGTCGCGGATGAAGTCGTAGGGCAGCTTCTTGTACAGCGAGGTGCTGATCGCGTTGTTCGGCGCGACGAACAGCAGCGTATAGCCATCCGGCGGCGCGTTGATCGCGGCGGCTGCGGCGATGTTGCCGCCCGAGCCGGTGCGGTTCTCGACCACCACCTGCTGGCCGAGCCGATCGGACAGCCACTGCGCCATGATGCGCGCGACGATGTCGACCGGCCCGCCCGGTGCAAAGCCGATCAGCCAGCGGATCGGACGGTCGGGGTAGGCCGCCGCGGCCGGTTGTATCGCCAGGCATGCCGTGACCACCAGGCCGGCCAGGAACGTGCGCGCCCACTTCATCTCGTCCTCCCGAAGTTCTTGTCGTCGTCTTTGGCGACATGCTTCCATAGATCTGCACGCTTGCATACAAGCTTGTGTCGGACGCGCAGGCAGGGAAAGGCAGGCTCATGACGTCGTTGCGAATGCTCGGCCTTGCCGTTGCGCTGGTGTCCAGCGCCGCCGCAGCGCAGCAGGGAGGGAACGCCATCAGCAAGCTCACGATCAGTCTCGGGACCGCGACGCCAGGCGGCGGCTTTCCGCTCTATGGCGATGCCTTTGCCAAGGCCCTGAATGACGCCGATGCCGGGCTTGCGATCGTCACGCGCAACACCAAGGGCAGCAACGAGAACATTCCGCTGCTGGAGCAGGGTGAGCTCGATCTCGGCCTCGTCGCCGGCGAGCCGGCCTACCAGGCCTTCATGGGCATCGACCGCCCCAAGACGCGGCTCAAGATCCTGACCGCGATCTTTCCAGCCCGGGCCTGTTCGTGGTGCGCGCCGACAGTCCTTATCGCAGCATCCGCGATCTCGTCGGCCAGACGGTGGTGTTCGGCGCCAAGGGCTCGGGCCTGCCGATCATGTCGCGCTACATGCTCGACGGGCTCGGCCTGCAGCAGGACCAGGACTTCAAGGCGATCTATCTCGACCGTGCTGGCGACGGCCCGGCCATGGTGCAGGACGGGCGCGCCGCGGCGCTGTGGGGCGCCGGCATCGGCTGGCCCGGCTTCGCGGCGATGGCCAAGGCGCCGGGCGGTGCCCGCTTCATCGCGCCGTCCGCCGAGGAGATCGCGCAGGTCAGGGCGAAGCACGGTTTCCTCAAGGCCCTGACGGTGCCTGCCGGCAGCTATGCCGGGCAGGACGCGGCGATCGATTCGATCGGGTCATGGAGCTTCGTGCTGGTGCGCGAGACCTTGCCCGACGACGTTGCCTACCGGCTGGCGAAGACGCTGCATGGCGCGGAAGCCGCGCTGTGCAGGACGCTGGCGCAGGCCTGCGAGACCACGGCCGCTACCACCGTTGCGGCAGCGCCCGATCTCGCACTGATCCATCCAGGCGTGATGCGATATTTGAAAGAGATTGGCGTTGCCAAGTGAACCGCTGTCGTCCCGTCGAACGCCGGCGTTCGACGGGACGATGCCTTCATCGTTGCGGCGCCATCACTTCTTGATCAGCGGACACGCCGGATCGGGCGGGCCGAACGCGTCATCGCCTTTGATGGTCGCGAGGATTTTGTAGTAGTCCCACGGATATTTGCTCTCCTCCGGCGATTTCACCTGCGCCAGCACGAGATCGTGCACCATGAGATTGTCGGCGCGCAGCTTGCCGTTGCGGGCGAAGAAGTCCTCGACCGGCGTGTCCCGCATCTTCGCGGCGACCGCGAGCGGATCGTCGCTGCCCGCCGCCTTGATGGCGTTGAGATAGTGCATGACTGCGGAATAGACGCCGGCCTGCCACATCGTCGGCATCCGGTTCATCTTGGCGAAATATCGCTTCGACCATTCCCGCGTCTTGTCGTCCATGTCCCAGTAGAACGAGGTGGTGAGCAAGAGCCCCTGCGCCGCCGGCAGGCCGAGCGAATGGATGTCGGTGACCAGCGCGAGCAAAGCCGCCATCTGCTGTCCGCCCTTGAGCAGGCCGAACTCGGATGCGGTCTTGATCTCGTTCATGTTGTTGGGCGGGCCGGCGGCGATGCCGATGATCTTGGCCTTGGAGGCCTGCGCCTGCAGGATGAAGGACGACAGATCCGGCGTCGCGAATGGCGGCCGCACCGCGCCCACGACCTTGCCGCCATTGGCGGTGACGACGCTCGACGCGTCGCGCTCCAGCGAATGGCCGAAAGCGTAGTCGTCGGTGATGAAGAACCAGCTGTCGCCGCCGCGCTTGACGACCTCCTTCGCCGTGCCGGTGGCGAGTGCGCGGGTGTCGAACACCCATTGCATCGCGTAGGGCGAGCAGAACTTGCCGTGGAAATCGGCGGAACCGGTCGACTGGGTGATGAACAGCTTCTTCTTCTCGGTGGCGATGGTCTGCACCGCGAGGCCCACCGCGGAGACGGGCACGTCGACGATGAGATCGACCTGCTCGGTGTCGTACCAGCGGCGCGCGATCGCCGCGCCGATGTCGGGCTTGAGCTGATGATCGCCGACGATGACGCTGATCGGCTTGTCCAGAACCTTGCCGCCGAAATCATCGACCGCCATCTGCGCCGCGGTGACGGACCCTTGTCCGGTCGGCGTCGAGGCCGGGCCGTTCATGTCGCTGAGCACGCCGATCTTGACGACGTTGTCGGAGATCTCGGCCTGCGCGGCGGTCGTGACCAGCAGCGCGGCTGCGGCCCACGCCGCCCGCTTCAAACAGCTGAGTTGCAATCAGTCCTCCACCGATACCGGCATGATGCCGTTGTTTGTTCCGGCTCTGCCGGCCGGTCCGCCTATCTGCAATCAATCCAGGGCGGCCGTCAATCATGCCGGACGGCGGAGCGGTGGAGCGATCCTGTGCGCTGCAATGCCGCAAGCAGCGAGGTCGTCGCTCACGCGCGCGGGCTCCTCGGCCGTTCAGGCCTTGGCGGTCTTCTGCTCCTCGTGCGCAGCCTCCCACACCTCGCGTGCGGCGTCGGCGTTCATCAGTGCGATGCCGACGCCCACGATCAGGTCGGGCCAGATCGAGGGCCACACAAAGGCGGTCACGAGACCGACCGCGATGATCGCGATGTTGGCGAAGGCGTCGTTGCGTGCGGACAGGAAGGCGGCGCGGGTCAGGCTGCCCCGGTGGTCCCTGACCCGCGCCAGGATCAGCGCGCAGCCGAGATTGACGATCAGCGCGCCGAGGCCGGTCACGGTGAGCGGCAGCGGCGCGGGCACGATCGGCGTGAAGAACTTCTCGCCGGCGGTCCACAGTCCGGCGATCGCCGGCGCCAGCAGGATCAGCGCCAGCACCTTGCCGAGCAGCGCCCGCCGCGGCGGGCTCCAGCGCAGCGCCAGCGCAATCAGGATGTTGACCGAGGCATCTTCCAGAAAGTCGACGCTGTCGGCGAACAGCGACACCGAGCCGATCGCCAACGCCACGGCGAACTCGATGCCGAAATATCCGAGATTGAGCACGGCAACGGCGAGCACGGCGCGGCGGACCATGGTTGTCGCGTCCATCAGGCGTCCTCAATCCTCGAGAGCTGCGAGCCGCTCCGCCTCGGCGAGGTCGAGCGCGGTATTGGCATTGAAGAACGGATCCAGCGGAACCGACGGCCAGCGCACGGTCGCGACCTTGTAGCGCGCCGTGAAGCGGGTGACCTTCCGGATGTCCTCCGCGACCAGGGCGTGGCGAAGGTCCTCGCGCAGCCCGACCGGCCACAGCCCGATCACTGGGTGGATCTGTCCGCCGGACGCCGCCAACGCCAGTTCGGCCTGCTCCGCCGCCCGCGCTGTCGCCAGCCGTGCGACCAGATCACGCGGCAGGAATGGACAGTCGCCGGCGGCGCTCAGCATCCACCGCGCCTCCGGCATGTGCGCCGCAACCCAGTCGAGGCCGGCGAGAATGCCGGCGAGCGGGCCCGGAAAGCCGACGACACCATCCGGCACGACTGTCAGGCCGTTGCCTGCGAAGCGCGCGGGGTCGCCATTGGCATTGAGGATCAGCCGGCTGCACTGCGGCGCCAGCCGCGCGATCACGCGCTCCAGGATGGTGCGGCCGTCGACCATGCGCAACGGCTTGTCGCCGCCGCCCATCCGCTGCGCGCGACCGCCGGCGAGCAGCACGCCGGGGATCGAAGTCGAGGTCATGGCTGTCATCGCGGGTTCGTTACCACGACTGCTGCCAGGGCGTCAGCGTTGGCGCGCACGATCCACCATTTGAGTCTGCGGGGCGGCCGCACGCACCGGCATGCCCCTCGCTTACGGGCCTTGCCTGGTCCGCGGGGCTGCTGGCATGACAGCGCGAAGCGTGGACATGGCGTTCCACCCGGCCTTCGGGCCATCGATCGATTCCGCGCTCCTGGCTGTGCGAAAGCGCCGGGGCTTTTCTGGAGACCGCGATGAAAGTCATCGGCCTCGCCGGCTGGAGCGGCGCCGGCAAGACCACGCTGCTGACGCGGCTGATTCCTCATCTCAAGGGGCAGGGACTGCGCGTCTCGGTGATCAAGCATGCCCATCACAAGTTCGACGTCGACGTTCCCGGCAAGGATTCGTGGCGGCATCGCGAGGCTGGCGCCGAGGAGGTCCTCGTCGCGTCGGGCACGCGCTGGGCGCTGATGCACGAGCTGCGCGGCGCAAGGGAGCCGGCACTCGCGGAGCTTCTGGCGAAATTGTCTCCCGTCGATCTGGTCGTCATCGAAGGCTACAAGGCCGGGCCGCATCGCCGCATCGAGGTGCATCGCACAGCCAACGGCAAGCCGCTGCTGTTTCCCGATGATCCAGGCATCGTCGGGCTCGCCAGCGACGGCGATGTCGAGACCGTGCTGCCGCGCGTTCATCTCGACGATATCCCGGCGATCGCGGCGCTCGTCCGCCATCTCGCGATGCCGCTGGCGGACGTTCTGGCGTTGTGCGACAAACTTGGTGTTCCGTGATGGAACTCGCGCGAGTTCGCAACGCCAGTGTTCCTGGCATCCCAGGAACCCAGTTCAGGGTTCCCGTGATGGTGCGGCCCGGTTGACGTGCCGGAACCGCTTGGCCATGGTCGCGCACATGATGATGACGAGGCTGGATCTGACGGGCCTGAAGTGCCCACTGCCGGTGCTGAAGACCCGGAAGGCATTACGGACGCTCAAGGCGGGAGAGCGGCTCGAAGTGTGCTGTACCGACCCGCTTGCGGTGATCGACATCCCGAATCTGGTACGGGAGACCGGAGATCGGGTGGAGAGCGTCGATCGCACCGAGCGCGGCATTCTGTTTCGGATCGAGAAGGCGGCGGGACCGGCCGGATGACCCGTGCGGCGGTGAACATCCTCTGCTGCAGGTTGCTCGAACTACGTAGTTCGTGCGTGCGATCTCGACGCATCGATGTGTCAAGGGATCGTGCTGCTTCCTATCGTCGCAGCGGCGTCAACCCGAGCTCACAACAATGCCGCGTTCTCAGTCCAGGCTTGCGACGCTGTCGCCAGGCAAGGACAAGTTGCTTCTTCTTCACGTTTCCGCGAGCGCGCGCATGCGGCCTTAAGCCGTGTCCCGTCGCTGATCGCCCGGACATCTCATTAGTTGATTCCATCAGGAATGGTCGTGACGCGTCCGGAAAGTAATCGAGAGCAATGTGGCTACAGCCGTGAGTGGCGGTCGCGTTGGTTGCACGTGAATTTGTGTGTTTGTTAGCAACACATTCCCGCTGCAGTGCGATCAATCCACGAAGATCGACCGATTATTACCATTTTACTATCGACAATTTGCCTCAGTTCTGCACCAATTGAGACGCTTCCGCGGAGGTTGCGGGAGACGAGTCATGCCCGCTGGGGAGCGGGCCAGGCAGAACAGCGGCACAAAGATGAGGGCATAACGTCTCGGGTGGGGTGTTATGCGCATCGAGCCAATGATGAGCGTTTGTGCGTTGCGGGACTGCTCTGGTACGCGATAGCGGGCGGGGTGAGTGGGCGTATTGATTCTGATCAAGGGGACAGAACATGACGTTGTTGCGTTGGACGGGAGTCCGTAGGGGAGGAATGCATGGCTACCATTGAAAGCGCGGGCACGCTCCCGGGCTCGCAAGCGGGGATCTTCGATCGTGAGCACACGGTCGCCAAGGCGGGGTTCAACCGCTGGCTGGTTCCTCCGGCTGCGCTGTGCATCCATCTGTGCATCGGCATGGCGTATGGCTTCTCGGTGTTCTGGCTGCCGCTGTCGCGCGCGATCGGCGTGACCAAGACCCAGGCCTGCCCGGACATGACCCTGGTGCAGGAGCTGTTCACGACGACCTGCGACTGGAAGGTCGCAAGCCTTGGCTGGATGTACACCCTGTTCTTCGTACTGCTGGGTGGCTCCGCGGCGGTCTGGGGTGGCTGGCTCGAGCGGGCCGGACCGCGCAAGGCGGGTGCCGTTGCGGCCTGCTGCTGGGGTGGCGGCCTGCTGATCGCAGCGCTTGGCATCTATGTGCACCAGCTCTGGATGATGTGGGTCGGCGCCGGCGTCATCGGCGGCATCGGCCTCGGCCTCGGCTACATCTCGCCGGTGTCGACCCTGGTGAAATGGTTCCCGGACCGGCGCGGCATGGCGACCGGCATGGCCATCATGGGCTTCGGCGGCGGCGCGATGATCGGTGCTCCGCTCGCCAACCTGCTGATGAACTACTTCAAGACCCCGACCTCGGTGGGTGTCTGGGAGACTTTCGTCACGATGGGCGTGATCTACTTCGTCTTCATGATGATCGGTGCCTTTGCCTATCGCGTCGCTCCGGTCGGCTGGCAGCCCGAAGGCTGGACGCCGCCTGCTGTCAAGAAGGCAATGATCTCGGAGCACCATGTGCATCTCGACAACGCGCACAAGACTCCGCAGTTCTGGCTGGTCTGGTGGGTGCTCTGCTTGAACGTGTCGGCAGGCATCGGCGTGATCGGCATGGCCTCGCCGATGCTGCAGGAGATCTTCGCCGGCAAGCTGATCGGTCTGCCCGACGTCAGCTTCAACCAGCTCGACGCCGGTCAGAAGGCCGCGATCGCGGGCATCGCGGCAGGCTTTGCCGGCCTGTTGTCGTTGTTCAACATCGGCGGCCGCTTCTTCTGGGCGTCGCTTTCGGATCACATCGGCCGCAAGAACACCTATTACTGCTTCTTCCTGATCGGCATCGTGCTCTATGCGCTGGCGCCGACCTTCGCAGCGATGGGGTCCAAGCTGCTCTTCGTGGGGGCCTTCGCCATCATCCTCTCGATGTATGGCGGCGGCTTCGCGACCGTACCTGCCTATCTGGCCGACCTGTTCGGCACCCAGTTCGTCGGTGCCATCCACGGCCGGCTGCTGACCGCGTGGGCGACGGCCGGCATCATCGGTCCGGTGGTCGTCAACTACATCCGCGAGTTCCAGCTCGCCGCCGGCGTGCCGCGCGACCAGCTGTACAACACGACGATGTATATCCTCTGCGCCATGCTGCTCGCCGGCCTGATCTGCAACTTCCTGATCAAGCCCGTCGATGACAAGTGGAACATGAGCGCGGACGAAGTCGCGAAGTACCAGGCGGAGCTCGCCAAGAACGAGTCGGCGATCCAGCACGGGTCGTTCGGCATCGGCAAGGGCGGCCTCGACGTCAAGGCCGCCCTGTTCTGGGCCTTCGTCGGCGTGCCGCTGGCCTGGGGCGTTTGGAAGACGTTGGAAAGCGCGGTCAAGATCTTCTGACCGATCGACGATGATACAAACGGGGCGGCCGGATCGGCCGCCCCTTTTTTTGCGCGGTGCTGCGCGGCCGCTAGGTGGAAGCTCGCTTACCGCGAAAGCGCCGAACCTCCTTGCACTTATTGATTTCCTATACGAGACGAATTCGGCCTCTCTCGCATTCCTACGCTGCTGGGCTCCATCTTCCGCCTTGCGGGCCGGATCTGGCGCCGGCCCGACGGAGAATGGACATGAGCGCGGTTGACCTGTTTCGCGAAGCCCGCGGCGCTATCGGCCTGAGAGCCATCCGGCGGCCGCATCCAATCAAGACGCTGCGCGGCATCTTCAGGACCATTCATGCCGCGATCGCCGCGGCCAAGCTGCGGCGCTTGCGCAACGAGCTGCTCTGTCGGCGCAGTTCCGTGGCGTCTCCGTCGCTGCCGGGTGATGCGAGAGTCCGGCCGCGGTCGCCGCAGATTGTTGACGACAAAGGGAGCTTCTGAACGATCGGTCCTCGCGGCACCGCGCGGTGGGCCCTCTCAACACCGGACCTCTTGCCTCCGTGACGCGGCTGCGGTGTGAGCGCTGAGCAGCGTCATGGCCTGCATGACGGCTGCCATCGTGGGAGAGTCCAAAGCTGTCAATGGCAGACGAACGCCGGCGGCGATGAGCCCCTGGAGACTGAGCGCGTATTTGACTGCGGCCGGCGTATCGCGGCTGAATGCCTCGATCAGCGGCAGCAACTGATGATGCAGCCGTCGCGCAGCGCTCCAGCGGGCGCGCTGACAATAGGCGAAAAGCGCGCCGCAGAGCTGCGGTGCGACGTTGGCCACCAGCGAGATGTTGCCGTCGCCTCCGGCGGCTGCGAACGGCACCGCCGTCGCATCGTCGCCTGATAGCAGGCGGAAGCCGACCGGAAGCCGCGATCGCAGATGTACGGTCCGTCCGATATCGCCGGTGCCGTCACGCAGGCCGACGAATTGCGCCCACCGCGCAAGGCGCACCAGTGTATCGTCGGGCAGTGCGCGTCCCGTGCGCGACGGGCAATCGTGCAGAATGACCGGCAGCGCCGTCGCGTCGCCGACGGCGCGGAAATGCGCGTAGATTCCCTCTGCCGTAGGTCGGTTGTAGTAAGGGACCACCGACATGATCGCATCCGCGCCGGCGGCTGCCGCCTGGCGGGTGTTCTGCACGGCCTGGAGCGTCGCGTTGGATCCTGCTCCGGCGATGACGTGGACCCTATTGGCGGCCGCCGTCACTGCCGTGCGAATGACCTGTTCGCGCTCTGCCGCGGTGAGCGTAGATGCTTCGCCTGCGGTCTCGCAGACCAGGATCGCGCTGGCGCCCGCTTCGATCTGCCGCTCGCACAGTCTGGCGAGCGCCGGGCGGTCGAGCGCACCATTGGCATCGAACGGGGTTGGAATGTCCGCGATGGTGCTGGCGAGCCAGCGTGCGGCCGATCCAGGCTGCATCCTGAGCGCATCGCTCATGCGACCGGTCGCCTTCCGCTCGCGAACAGCAGACCGATCGGAGCAAGCCGGCCATCGGCATCGAGCTCGATCGTGCGCGCGAGCTCGACGATGGTTTCCGGATGGTGGCCGTTCTCGAACAGCGCATATTTCATCGCCTCGGCACGGCTCACGAACAGGCCGCCATAGAGCCCATTCTGCTCCTGGGCGACCCACTGGCCACGGCCGTTCTTGCCGATGAAGACGAGCGCGGGGGCCGGCATGCTGCACGATGGGGGTTCGAGACTTTTCACGGGACTGTTCCTTGTTGTGGTGTGAGCAGGCCGGTCGGAACGATCGGCGCTCATGGACGGCAATATCGAAGGCGAGGGGTAGGAATTCGAGATGGCGCCGCGTGCGATCGCATAAGAGCGGTGTAAGGGCGCTTAGTTTCCGGACGGCTGGATCAGCGCCATCACCGCGCAATAGAGCGCGGTGTAGCCGATCATCTCGTCCCAATGGTTCAGGCTCGCGGCGAACACGCGCTCCCGACGCAGCATCGCGAGCACGGCACACAGGATCGTCGTCATCCAGAGCAGGGCAGCGAGGCTGCGACCGAAGCCGATGCTGCCGAACGCGGCGAACAGGATGAGGACCAACATTCGTAGCAGAAATCGAAGCAGCACCCTGGCGGCCGGAAGCTCCGTGGCCTTGTCAGCGGAAAGCAACATCGCGGCAATGACGGCGGCTCAGAAATTGTCGCAGCAGAGCAGGTCGGCGACCGCCGGCTCCGTCGTGATGCCGCGCCTTGCGTCAGGCTGCGAGACGCTCGGCTCGAGACGGCGGGCTTCGGCCGCGGCGTGGAGAATGGCGAGGGCGAGATCGCTGTGGCGGGCTTCAGCGCAACGATCGAGCCAGTCCGGCAATTCGCGCTGTTGCGACAATGCGCAGTGCCATTCGCCGTCATCATAGGCGATGCGGCGGAGCTGCCATCCCGGCAGTTGCAGCGCGATCAGCTCGAGCGCGGCATCGATCCGCGCCTCGACCTCCAGGAATCGTGCGATCCGAAGCCGGCGCCGCCCGCGCGCCGACAAGGGTGAGACTCCCTCGTCGTCGTCAAGCAAAGCCGCCAGCATCGCCGTGGTGGTCTGCGCGATCTGTGCCGGCTCCGGCACATCCGGTCGTGTCGTCAAGGCAGCCATGCTGGCCTCCCGTCGTCAGTGAGCGTTGGCCCGGTGGGCCCTGACCGGCAATGTGGCCGACGGCGCCGTAGGAATGCGAGAGGGGCGGGGGCTGAGAGAAATAAGCGGCGCATAAAGACGCCTCCGCCGTGCGGCCGCTCATATGCGGACGAGGCCCGCAGCCGGGCGATTTTGCCCGGGGAATGCCGCGGTCTTTATGAGATTCCTATAACTCAGCCGGTGGTGCCGTCTCGAAAACCTACGAGGCCCGATGCCATCTGTCCGCCATGGAACGGACCGTGGCTGCACCGGCGCTCGCGGCCGCTCCACGCATTGCGCGTCTTTCGCGCGCATGAGGAGCACACCATGCTGGACATCCTGATGCTGGCGCTGGCCGCCGGCTTCTTCGCCTTGGCGATCGGCTACACCTATGCCTGCGAGCGACTCTAGGAGACGGGCCATGATCTTCGACTATTCGCTCGCCGGCGCCGTGTCGCTCGGCCTTCTGTTCTATCTCACCTATGCGCTGCTGCGGCCCGAGCGGTTCTGACCGCCGGCTGTCGCGCCTTCAAGGACACATCCCATGACTGTGATCGGCTGGATCCAGATCCTGCTCTTTTGCGCCGTCATCGTCGCGCTCGCCAAGCCGCTCGGCTGGTACATGACGCGCGTCTTCAATGGCGAGCGCACCTTCCTCTCGCCGGTGCTGCGGCCGGTCGAATCCGCGATCTATTGGATCGGCGGCGTCGATGAGCGGCGCGAGCAGCATTGGCTGACCTACACGGCCGCGATGCTGCTGTTCCACGTCGGCGGCTTCCTGATCATCTACGGCGTGATGCGCTTGCAGGCCGTGCTGCCGTTCAATCCGGCCGGGCAGTCGGCGGTAGCCGAAGATCTGTCGTTCAACACCGCGATCAGCTTCCTCACCAACACCAATTGGCAGAACTACGGCGGTGAGAGCACGGTCTCCTATCTCGTGCAGATGCTCGGCCTCACGCACCAGAACTTCCTGTCGGCCGCAACCGGCATCGTGCTCGCGATTGCGCTGATCCGCGGCTTCTCACGCGCCTCGGCGCGGACCGTCGGCAATTTCTGGGTCGATGTCGTCAGATGCACGCTCTATGTGCTGCTGCCGCTCTGCATCGTCTACACGCTGTTCCTCGTCTGGCAGGGCATCCCGCAGACGCTCGGGCCCTATGTCGAGGCGACCACGCTGGAAGGGGCGAAGCAGACCATCGCGGTCGGCCCGGTGGCCTCGCAGGTCGCGATCAAGATGCTCGGCACCAATGGCGGCGGCTTCTTCAATGCCAACGCCGCGCATCCGTTCGAGAACCCGAACGCGCTGTCGAACTTCATCCAGATGCTCTCGATCTTCGCGCTCGGCGCTGCGCTCACCAACGTGTTCGGGCGCATGGTCGGCAACCAGCGCCAGGGCTGGGCGATCCTCGCGGTGATGGGCGTGCTGTTCATCGCCGGCGTGTCCGTCACCTATTGGGCCGAGGCCAGCGGCAGCAATGTGCTCAACGCGCTCGGCCTGACCGGCGGCAACATGGAGGGCAAGGAGGTCCGCTTCGGCATCGTCGCGTCGTCACTGTTCGCCGTCGTCACGACGGCCGCCTCCTGCGGCGCGGTCAATGCGATGCATGACAGCTTCACCGCGCTCGGCGGCATGATCCCGCTCATCAACATGCAGCTCGGCGAGATCATCGTCGGTGGCGTCGGCGCCGGCCTCTACGGCATGCTGCTGTTCGTCGTGCTCGCGATCTTCGTCGCCGGCCTGATGGTCGGGCGCACGCCGGAATATGTCGGCAAGAAGATCGAGGCGCGCGAGGTCAAGATGGCGATGCTGGCGATCCTGGTGCTGCCGCTGATGTATCTCGGCTGGACCGCGGTCGCCGTGGTGCTGCCCTCGGCAGTTGCCTCGATGGCCAATGCCGGTCCGCACGGCTTCACCGAGGTGCTCTACGCCTACACCTCGGCGACCGCCAACAACGGCTCGGCCTTCGGCGGCCTCACCGGCAACACCTTCTTCTACAACCTCACGCTCGCGTCCTCGATGTTCGTCGGCCGCTTCTTCATGATCGTCCCGGCGATGGCGATCGCCGGCTCGCTCGCCGCGAAGAAGTCGATCCCGCCCTCGGCCGGCACGTTCCCGACTACGGGCGGGCTGTTCGTCGGTCTCGTCGTCGGCGTCATCCTGATCATCGGCGGCCTCACCTTCTTCCCCGCTCTCGCCCTTGGTCCAATCGTCGAGCATCTCGCGATGGCCGCCGGCACCGTGTTCTGATCCCGGAGCAACCTCCATGGAAACCATGAAACTGCAGAAGCGCTCGTCGATGTCGACGATGCTCGACCCGAAGATCGTGCTGCCGGCCATCAAGGCCGCTTTCGCCAAGCTCGATCCGCGGCTGATGATCAGGAACCCCGTGATGTTCGTCGTCGAGGTCGTCGCCGCGCTCACCACGGTGATCTTCCTGCGCGACGTCGTCACCGGCGGAGCGAACCTCGGCTTCACCTTCCAGATCATTCTCTGGCTGTGGTTCACCGTGCTGTTCGCCAACTTCGCCGAAGCCGTCGCCGAAGGCCGCGGCAAGGCGCAGGCGGATTCGCTGCGCAAGACGCGCACCGAGAGCCAGGCCAAGCTGCTGACGGGCGCGAGCCCGGCCGATCACACCTACAAGCTCGTGCCCGGCACCAGCCTGAAGGTCGGCGACATCGTGCTGGTCGAGGCCGGCGACACCATTCCCTCCGACGGCGAGGTGATCGAAGGCGTCGCCTCGGTCAACGAGGCCGCCATCACCGGCGAGTCCGCTCCCGTCATCCGCGAATCCGGCGGCGACCGCTCGGCGGTGACCGGCGGCACCCAGGTCCTGTCGGACTGGATCCGCGTCAAGATCACGGCCGCACAAGGCTCGACCTTCATCGACCGCATGATCAAGCTGGTCGAGGGCGCGGAGCGGCAGAAGACGCCGAACGAGATCGCGCTCAACATCCTGCTCGCCGGCCTCACCATCATCTTCGTGTTCGCGACCGTGACGATCCCGAGCTACGCGGCCTATGCCGGCGGCTCGATCTCGGTGGTGGTGCTGGTGGCGCTGTTCGTGACCCTGATCCCGACCACGATCGGCGCGCTGCTGTCGGCGATCGGCATCGCCGGCATGGACCGCCTGGTGCGCTTCAACGTGCTGGCGATGTCCGGCCGCGCGGTCGAGGCCGCCGGCGACGTCGATACGCTCCTGCTCGACAAGACCGGCACCATCACGCTCGGCAATCGCCAGGCGACTGCGTTCCGTCCCGTCAGGGGCGTGAGCGAGCAGGAGCTCGCCGACGCGGCGCAGCTCGCCTCGCTCGCCGACGAGACACCGGAGGGCCGCTCGATCGTGGTGCTCGCGAAGGACAAATACGGCATCCGCGGCCGCGACATGGCCGAGCTCGGCGCGACCTTCGTGCCGTTCACGGCGCAGACCCGCATGAGCGGCGTCGATGCCGGCGGCTCCTCGGTGCGCAAGGGCGCGGTCGACGCCATCCTCAACTCCATCGGCGGCGGCCCGACCCAGCCCGTCTCCGGCAACACGGTGCGCGCGGTCCAGCCGGTCGAGAGCGAGCTTGTCCGCGAGATCCGTGCAATCTCCGACGACATCGCCAAATCCGGCGGCACGCCGCTCGCGGTCGCCAGGGACGGGCGCCTGCTCGGCGTCGTCCAGCTCAAGGACATCGTCAAGGGCGGCATCCGCGAACGCTTCGCGGAGCTGCGCCGGATGGGCATCCGCACCATCATGATCACCGGCGATAACCCGATGACCGCGGCGGCGATCGCCGCCGAAGCCGGCGTCGATGATTTCCTGGCGCAGGCGACGCCTGAGGACAAGCTCAAGCTCATCCGCGACGAGCAGGCCAAGGGCAAGCTGGTGGCGATGTGCGGCGACGGCACCAATGACGCGCCGGCGCTGGCGCAGGCCGATGTCGGCGTCGCCATGAACACCGGCACGCAGGCCGCGCGCGAGGCCGGCAACATGGTCGACCTCGACTCCAATCCGACCAAGCTGATCGAGGTGGTGGAGATCGGCAAGCAGCTGCTGATGACGCGCGGCGCGCTGACGACGTTCTCGATCGCCAACGACGTCGCCAAGTATTTCGCGATCATCCCGGCGATGTTCCTGGCGTTCTACCCGCAGCTCAACGTGCTGAACGTCATGAACCTGGCGAGCCCGCAGAGTGCGATCCTGTCGGCGATCATCTTCAACGCGCTCGTCATCATCGCGCTGATCCCGCTGGCGCTGAAGGGCGTCGCCTACCGCGCCATCGGCGCCGGCGCGTTGCTCGGCCGCAACCTGATGATCTACGGCTTAGGCGGCATCATCATCCCCTTCATCGGCATCAAGGCGATCGACCTGATCGTGACCGCCTTGCATTTGGCTTGACACCACAACTGCCGTCATTGCGAGGAGCGAAGCGACGAAGCAATCCAGACTATCACGGCTTGAAGACTCTGGATTGCTTCGCTTCGCTCGCAATGACGGGAGAGAAACAGGAGACACCACAATGCTCAAAGAAATCCGTCCCGCCATTTTCATCCTGCTCGCGCTGACCCTGATCACCGGGCTGTTCTATCCGCTCGCCATGACCGCCGTCGCCGGCTTCGTGTTTCCGGCGCAGGCCGAAGGCAGCCTGATCACGCGCAACGGCCAGGTGATCGGCTCGGCGCTGATCGGCCAGGAGTTCAAGGACGACAAATATTTCCACGGCCGTCGGTCGGCGACCTCGGCAGCCGATCCGAACGACTCCACCAAGACGGTCTCGGCGCCCTACAACGCTGCCAACTCGTCCGGCTCCAATCTCGGCCCCACCAGCAAGGCGCTGGCCGACCGCCTCAAGGAGGACGTCGACAAGCTGAAGGCGGAGAATCCCGCGCAGGCCGTGCCGGTCGATCTGGTGACGACCTCGGCGAGCGGGCTCGATCCGGACATCTCGCCGGAGGCAGCGCTGTTCCAGGTGCCGCGGGTGGCCAAGGCGCGCGGCTTGCCGGAGGCAAGCGTCCAGGCCGTGATCGCCCGGCAGACCCAGGGCCGTCTGCTCGGACTGCTCGGCGAACCCCGCGTTAACGTGCTTGCGCTCAATCTGGCACTCGACGCTGCCAAACCGCAGTGAAGCCTCGCCGGCCGCACCTTGAGGTAAAGGTCCTGGCCTTAAAGGTCCTGGCCTTAACGGTCCTGGCCTTGGCGCCGAGGTCCCTCCGTCTATAATGCCGCATGGCCAGTCAACGCCGCGATCCTGACCAACGTCCCTCGCCGGAGGCCCTGCTCGAAGCGGCCCGGCGGGAGGACAGTCCTGCCGGCAAGCTCAAGATCTTCGTCGGCGCCGCGCCCGGCGTCGGCAAGACCTATGAGATGCTGTCGAGCGCGCATGCCAAGCTGAGGGCCGGCGTCGACGTCGTCATCGGCTTCGTCGAGACCCATGGCCGCGCCGAGACCGAGGCGCTGGTGCGCGGCCTGGAGGTCGTCCCGCGCAAACATATTTCCTACAAGGACCAGATCGTCGAGGAGATGGATCTGGATGCCGTGATCGCGCGCCGTCCCAAGCTCGCGATCGTCGACGAGCTCGCGCACACCAATGCCGCCGGCAGCCGCCACCCCAAGCGCTATCTCGACGTCGAGGAGCTGCTGTCGCACGGCATCGACGTCTACACGGCGGTCAACGTTCAGCACATCGAGAGCCTCAACGACGTCGTCGCCCAGATCACTCATGTGCGCGTACGCGAGACCGTCCCGGACTCGATCCTCGACCGCGCCGACGCCATCGAGCTGATCGACCTCACGCCCGACGATCTGATCCAGCGGCTGAAGGAGGGCAAGGTCTATGTCCCCAAGCAGGCCGAGCGCGCGCTGGAGCATTATTTCTCGCCCGGCAATCTGACCGCGCTGCGCGAGCTCGCGCTGCGCCGGACGGCCGAGCGCGTCGACGAGCAACTGCTCACCCACATGCAGGCCAACGCCATCGCCGGACCCTGGGCAGCCGGCGAGCGGATCCTCGTCTGCGTGTCGGAGGATCCGCGGGCGACAGGGCTGGTGCGCTACACCAAGCGGCTCGCCGACCGTGTCCACGCGCCGTGGACCGCCGTTACCATCGAGACCCGGCGCAACCTGCAGCTCACGGACAAGCAGCGCGACCGGCTCGCCGATACGCTGCGGCTGGCCGAGACCCTTGGCGGCGAGGCGCTGACGATTCCGGGCGTCGGCCGGCGCATCGCGGATGATCTCATCAGCTTCGCGCAGGCCAACAACGTCACCCAGATCATCATCGGCAAGTCGAGCCGCTCGCGCCTGTTCGAGATCATCAGGGGCTCGGTGGTGCATGACCTCGTCAGGCGCGCCGGCAACATCAGCATCCACGTCATCGCCGGCGAGGAGGCGCCGGACACGCCGAGCCCGTCGGTGCAGACGCGCCCGCGCAGCGAGCCGCTGCAGCCAAAGCCCTATCTGATGGCGCTGCTGATCACGGCTGTCGGCCTTGGCCTCGCCGAGCTCATCCAGCCCTTCTTCGGTATCGAGAACGTCGATCTGGTGTTCCTGACCGCCGTGGTCGGCGTCGCCGCGCGTTACGGTCTTGGGCCGTCGCTGCTGGCGAGCCTCGCCGCCTCGCTCTGCTACAACTTCTTCTTCCTCCCGCCTCTGTATACGTTCACGATCACCGATCCGACCAACATCGGCGCGTTCTTCTTCTTCATGCTGATCGCCATCCTGGTGTCCAACGTCGCCGCGCGCGTGCGCGTTCAGGCTGACGCCGCCACCCAGCGCATCCGGACCACCGAGCAGCTCTACGCCTTCAGCCGCAAGCTCGCGGGCACCGCGACCCTCGACGACGTGCTGTGGGCGACGGCCTATCAGGCGGCGTTGATGCTGAAGGTGCGGGTGGTGCTGCTGCTGCCGCAGGACGGCAAGCTCACGGTCATGACCGGCTATCCGCCGGAGGATCAGCTCGACGACGCCGACCTCGCCGCTGCGAGCTGGGCCTGGAGCAACGACCGCGCAGCGGGCCGCGGCTCCGACACGCTGCCGGGCGCCAAGCGCCTGTTCCTGCCGATGCGCACCGGGCGCGGCTCGATCGGTGTCATTGGCATCGACGACGATCGTACCGGGCCGCTGCTGACGCCAGACCAGCGCCGGCTGCTCGATGCCCTGGTCGATCAGGGCGCGCTCGCGATCGAGCGCGTGCTGCTGGTCGAGGACATGGACAAGGTCAAGCGCACCATGGAGCAGGACCGGCTGCGTTCGGCGCTGCTCACCTCGATCTCGCACGATCTGAAGACGCCGCTTGCCTCCGTGCTCGGCGCGGCTTCGACGATGCGCGATCTGGCCGCCAGGCTGTCCGACAAGGAGAAGCTCGACCTGCTCGCCACCGTCATCGACGAATCCGAGCGGCTCAACCGCTTCATCGCCAATCTCCTGGACATGACCAAGCTGGAATCGGGCGCGATCGTGCCGAACGCCGCGCTGCACGACGTCGGCGAGATCGTCGGCAGCGCGCTGCGGCGCGCGGGCAAGATCCTCGCCGGTCATCATGTCTCGCTGGAGCTGGCGCCCGATCTGCCGATGGTCGAGGTCGACGCGGTGCTGTTCGAGCAGGTGCTGTTCAATCTGCTGGACAACGCCGCCAAATATGCGCCTCCCGAGACCTCGATCGCGATCCGTGCGGCCCGCGACAACAACTGGGTCGTGCTCGAGATCCGTGACGAAGGCGACGGCATTCCCGCCGCGGAGGTCGAGCACGTGTTCGACAAGTTCTATCGCGTGCAGAAGGGCGACCAGGTGCGGCCCGGCACGGGGCTGGGGCTCGCGATCTCGCGCGGCTTCATCGAGGCGATGCATGGCCGCATCTTCGCCGGCAACCGCACCGATCGGCGCGGCGCGGTCCTCACCATCCGCCTGCCGGTGCCGGCGCAGGCCAGACCGCTGGATACGGCCGCATGACCGGCGCTCCGATCAAGGTGCTCGTGATCGACGACGAGCCGCCGATCCGCAAGCTGCTGCGGATGGGCCTGACCACGCAAGGCTACGAGATTCTCGAAGCCTCGAACGGCAGGATTGCGCTGGATCTGTTGGGCCAGGAGCCGGCGCTGATCATTCTCGACCTTGGCCTGCCCGACATCGACGGGCTCGAGCTGCTGCGTACCATCCGTGGCCGCAACGAGGCTGTGCCGGTCGTGGTGCTGTCCAGCCGCGGCGACGAGGCGGGCAAGGTCCAGGCGCTCGATCTCGGCGCCGACGACTACATCACCAAGCCGTTCGGCATGGATGAATTGCTGGCGCGGCTGCGCGCGGCGTTGCGGCATCAGTTGCAGGTGCAGGGCGAGCGTCCGGTGTTCCGCTCCGGCGATCTCTCCGTCGATCTCGTCCGCCGCATCGTCAAGGTCGGCGAGCGCGAGATCAAGCTGTCGCCCAAGGAATACGATCTGCTCCGCGTCCTGGTGCAGCACGCCGGCAAGGTGCTGACGCACCGCTTCCTGCTCAAGGAGCTGTGGGACGAATTGACCGACGCGCAATATCTGCGCGTCTATGTGCGTCAGCTCAGGCAGAAGATCGAGGCCGATCCCGAGCGCCCGCAATTCGTATTGACCGAGACCGGCATCGGCTATCGGCTGCGCGCGCCGGACTGAGCTTGGCCGTATCGGCCGACTGGTCCTATGTGTCAGGGGCGTTGACATCGCCATTCGATGGGCGAGCTTGCGTGTCCCGCGGGCGGCATCAGCTCGTTTCGTTAAATTTACGAGCAATTTTGACCAACCGGTCATGTCGCGCTGCGGCACAGTACGTCCGCAGGCGCCCGTTCTCTGGATCAACGGATGATCGAGACTGCGGTCGTGCCACCTGATCGGCGCAGCTGATCGTGCGTTTGCATGCACGATGGTGTAAACACGGGACGTGCCATGTCTCGGCTTGTCAGAACGCGATCTGAATTTTGGGGGGCGAGGCTGCCGACTGCGGCGCAGAGATTGTCATCGGCGATACCGGGAAGAGCATCATGCCCGAAATTCATCTCAATCAAGGTCAGCCCGACGCGTTGTTCTTGGCTCCCATCAGTGAGGTCGGTCATGGAAGAATACATTCATCTGCAGAACCTCATCCTGTTCAGGAAACGTCTCGCTGAATTCAACGATGAGTCCAAGCGGACGGTGCTCCTGAAATTGCTGACTGAGGAAGAGGCCAGGGACGCATCATTCGGAACGTCGCCTTGTCCAGTTGCGCCTCATGCGGCGGATCAGAACGTCTGATTGGCTTCTCGGTCTATCCGTCATCGAAGCGACGAGCGCGAAGCTGCATTGGAATCTCCATGTATCGACGGGCTTCGATTCCCGCGATCGTGAAAGCATGTGTGGAGGTACGCGGCATCAGCTTGCGCTTTGGAACTTTCGTCTCGCCGACGCGGTTTACGTGTCGCAATCGGGAGGATGTTCATGGCACGACAATACTCGCGCAAGGCATCGGCCAAGGTCGGCCGGGCCATGAAGAAGCGCAAGGCCGGCACGCTGCGCAGCGGCGGTTCCGGTCGCAAGGTCAAGAGCCGCAAGCAGGCCATCGCGATCGGCCTGTCGGAGGCGCGCCGCGAGGGCAAGAAGGTGCCGCCGAAGAAGAGCGCGCGGACATCGGCGAAGAAGGCATCGAAAAAGACAACCAAGAAGGCATCGAGCAAGAAGACCACGAAGAAGACCAGCCGGAAGACAGCAAAGAAATCATCGAAGAAAAGCTGAGGCTCGGGATTGCGCCGCCTTGCGCTCATCCGGGCTACGGCGTACTCAGCCCGCCTTCCTCTGCCGCGCCGCCGACCGATGCGCCTTCTTCGCCGTGCGTCGATGCGTGCTCGTCCGCCGTGGCGCCGCACGCGCCGTCTTTTTTCCGCTCTTGCCGTTCAGGCTCTGCTTCAGCGCATCCATCAGGCTGACGACGTGGTCGGGCCGCTCTTCCGGCTCCGGCAACTTGATCGGCTTGCCCGACGCCTTGCGCTTGACCAGCGCCTTCAGCGCGGTCTCGTATTGGTCCTTGAACTCCGAGGGATCGAAATGCGCCGCCTTGGTCTGCAGGATGTGGCCGGCGAGCTCGACCATGTCCTTGGTGATCTTCGGCGCCTTGATGTCGTCGAAGAACTCAGCTTCGTCGCGCAGCTCATAGGGAAAGCGCAGGGTGGTGCCGAGCATGCCCTTGCCCATCGGCTCGATGGCGATGATATGCTCACGGTTGGTCAGCACGATGCGCGCCAGCGCGACGCGGTCCTGATCCTTCATCGCATCGCGGATCACCGCGAAGGCGTCGATTGCCGCCTTGCCGTCGGGGGCGATGTAATAGGGATCGTTGAGATAGCGCTGGTCGATCTCGTCGCGCGGCACGAAGCTGTCGATGTCGATCGTATGGTTGCTCTCGATCTGGACCGCCTCCAGCTCCTCGGGCTCGATCTCGACGTACTGTCCCTTGGACAGCTCGTAGCCGCGGCCCTTCTGGTCGCCTTCGACGATGTCGCCGGTCTCGGAGTCGACCATCTGCTGCTTGAGCCGGTTGCCGGTCTCGCGGTTGATCAGATGGAAGCGCGTCTTCTCCACCGAGGTCGACGCCGGATAGAGGACGACGGGGCAACTGACGAGCGAGAGTTTGAGCGAGCCTTTCCAATAGGCGCGGGGGGCCATCGTGGTCTCCTTGGACAATCCGGACGAGGCTGCAACGGGCAAGCATCGGTGTGGGTTCCATGGGCCCGGCGAAGGTCGCTTCGGGAAAAAATAATTCGCTTGACGGCTTCGTAAAATCAGCATTATGGTCAGACCCGTTCCGTTGCGTCGGAAGGGGACGTATCGCGGTCGTCACGGACGTCGGCAGCGGAATGCGATGGGTGTGTCGGATTGCAGCGTGATTCAGTCGCGCCGACGAACAATCCGGCATGCACGGTCAAGTCGCGCGGTCCTGATACCCCGATGCTGGTATCCAGCGCGATGCGCGCAAGCGCATTGTCGCGACACGGTGGCCAACAAGCCCGGCGCGCCGAGGAGAACGCGAAGCAGCCGTTAAAGCCGTCGCGCAGGGAGGGCCGGGATGTCTCGGCTGCACCTGTGGTACCTGCCGCCTGCATTTTTTTCGCAGGCGGGCCATGGGGGCGGCGAGCTCCCGGCCTTCCCTGCGCCCTCTCGATTGGCAGAGGGCGGACGCCAGCGCAGCCTGGGCTCCCTGAGCCGCGGGAACGCGGAACTTTGCCCGATGTTATCATCATGTTGATGCGGCCGGTTCCACGAGTTCACCGGCTTTGCTACGCTACCGCTCAACGCGAGGGATCACCGTGGCGCTCAGGAAGCTCTCCACCTATCGCAAGAAGCGCGATTTTGACAAGACGGCGGAGCCGTCCGGCGACGCCAAGGTTGCACGTGCGCCGCGGCCGCGTTTCGTCATCCAGAAGCACGACGCGACGCGGCTGCACTACGATCTCAGGCTCGAATTTGGCGGCGTCTTCAAGTCGTGGGCGGTGACCAAGGGCCCGTCGCTCGATCCGCATGACAAGCGGCTCGCGGTCGAGGTCGAGGACCACCCGCTCGACTACGGCGATTTCGAGGGCACGATCCCGGAAGGCGAGTATGGCGGCGGCACCGTCATGCTGTGGGACCGTGGCTATTGGGAGAGCGAGGATCCCGAGAGCGGCTTCAAGAAGGGCGATCTGAAGTTCACGCTGGATGGCGAGAAGCTGCATGGCAGTTGGGTGCTGGTGCGCATGCGCCACGATCGCACCGGCGGCAAGCGCACCAATTGGCTCCTGATCAAGCATCGCGACGAATTTGCCAAGGAGGGCGAGGCCAACGACATTCTCGACGCCGACAAATCAGTGGCGTCGGGGCGCACGATGGAGCAGATCGCGGCCGGCAAAGGCAAAGCGCCGAAGCCGTTCATGCTCGCCAAGACACAGCGCATGAATGCCGATGCGGTGTGGCATTCGAACCGCAGCGACGGCAAGGCCACTTCGACGAAGACGGCGCCGTTGGCAAAGACGACGAAAGCGAGCCTGAAGTCGAAGACAGTGGCGCCGCGCATGGTGTCATCGTTGCCGGACTTCGTCGCCCCTGAGCTTTGTACCTCGGTCGCGAAGCCGCCGAGCGGTGAGGGGTGGGGGCATGAGATCAAGTTCGACGGCTATCGCGTGCAGATCAGGGTCGAAGACGGCAAGGCAACCCTGAAGACGCGAAAGGGCCTGGACTGGACGGCCAAGTTCAGTGCGATCGCGCAGGAGGCCGCGAAGCTGCCGGATGCGATCATCGACGGTGAGATCGTCGCGCTCGACAAGGACGGCAATCCGAATTTCTCGGCGCTGCAGGCGGCGATCTCAGCGGGCGAAACCGACGAGCTGATCTTCTTTGCCTTCGACCTGATGTTCGCCGAAGAGTTCGACCTGCGCCGCCAGCCTTTGCGCGAGCGCAAGGCGCGGCTCGCGAAGCTGCTGAAGGCGCATATCAAGGGCAAGGCGCCGCGCATCCGCTATGTCGAGCACTTCGAGAGCGACGGCGAGGCGGTGCTGGAGTCCGCACGCAAGCTGTCGCTGGAGGGCATCGTCTCCAAGAAGCTGGACTCGGCCTATCATTCGGGACGGACGGAGAGCTGGACCAAAGCCAAGACCAGGCCCGGCCACGAGGTCGTCATCGGTGGCTGGAAGACCACCAACGGCAAATTCCGATCGTTGATGGTCGGCGTCAACAAGGACGATCATCTCGCTTATGTCGGGATCGTCGGCACCGGCTTCGGCCAGGACACGGTGAAGGAGATCATGCCGGCGCTGAAGGCGGCTGCCTCCGACAAGAGCCCGTTCAGCGGCAAGAACGCGCCGCGCAAGACGCGCGAGGTGCATTGGCTCAAGCCCGAGCTGGTCGCCGAGATCGAGTTTGCAGGCTTCACCGGCGACGGCAATGTCAGGCAGGCCTCGTTCAAGGCACTGCGCGAGGACAAGCCGGCGCGCGAGGTCGTTGCCGAGAAGCCGGTGGTGACGACGAAGGTTGCGAAGCCGGTGGCGCGCGCCGCGGCGAGCGTCGCGACCGTCGGCACCACGGTCCACAAGACGCCGTCTCGGACGAAGGGCTCGGCCACCGTGATGGGCGTTGCGATCTCCAAGCCCGACAAGGCGCTGTGGCCGGACGCCGGCGACGGCGAGCCCGTCACCAAGCTCGATCTCGCGAACTATCTGGAAGCCGTCGGAGACTGGATGATCGGTCATCTTAAGGGCCGGCCATGCTCGATCGTGCGTGCGCCTGACGGCATCGGTGGCGAAAAATTCTTTCAGCGGCACGGCATGCAGGGCATGTCGGACCTGCTCGAGCTGGTCAAGGTCTCGGGCGATCGCAAGCCGTATCTGCAGATCGATCGCGTCGAGGGATTGATCGCGGTGGCTCAGGTCGCCGCCGTCGAGCTGCATCCATGGAATTGCGCGCCGGACGCCTATGACGTTCCGGGCCGGCTGGTGTTCGATCTCGATCCGGCGCCGAACGTCGCGTTCGAGGAGGTGATCGCGGCAGCCAAGGACATGCGCCAGCGCTTGAAGAGCCTCGGACTCGAGAGCTTCTGCAAGACCACGGGCGGCAAGGGTCTGCATGTGGTGACGCCGTTGCTGCACGGCGCGCGCGACAAGGTGAGCTGGCCCGAGGCGAAGGCGTTTGCCCAGGGCGTGTGCCAATGGATGGCGAACGACAGCCCGGAGCAATATCTGCTCAACATGTCGAAGAAGCTGCGCAGGGGAAAGATCTTCCTCGACTATCTGCGCAACGACCGGATGTCGACGGCCGTCGCCGTGCTGTCGCCGCGCGCCCGCGAAGGCGCCACCGTGTCGATGCCGCTGACGTGGGCGCAGGTGAAGAACGGGCTCGAACCCAAGCGGTACACGGTCCGAACCGTGCCGGCGCTGTTGCCCAAGACCAAGGCGTGGGAGGGCTATGACGACGCGGCCGGAGCGATCAAGTCGGCGATGAGGAAGCTCGCGAACGAAGTGGAAGCGTAACGGATGCGATGCGGGGCGCAATCAAGCCCAGGCCGACGTGGCGCGGCCACGTCAGCCCGAGCTGATCAGTTGGATGGCTATGAGATCGATCGGATCAGATGCGTCCGAGCAGGACGAGAATCAGCACGATGACGATGATCAGGCCAAGGCCGCCGCCGCCGTAGTAGCCGGTGCCGTAGAACGGACCGCCGCCGATGCCGGAAAAGCCGCCGAGCAGGGCGATGATGAGAATGATGAGGATGATAGTTCCGATGGACATGTGCTTCCCTCCAGTGCCCGGCAGCGGGGCGACAACGTGCTCTGCCTTCGCCGAGGAAACTGGTTGGAACTTCGAAAGTTCCGCATGGGAACAAGTAAAATGCAGGGTGTGTCTTTGCGGTCGCATCCACCGATGACTACATGAAGGCGGTTGTTAGTCAGGAGATCGCGATGTCAAGTCCGCTTGTCGTTTCCATTCCGCATCGCCTCGGCAAGGACGAGGCTGTGCGCCGGCTCCAGGCCGGTCTCAGCCGCGCCGCGACCAGCGTTCCGGTCCTGAAGGTCGACGAAGAGCGCTGGGAGGGCGACAAGATGATCTTTCGCGTTCGCGCGCTCGGTCAGGCGGCGTCGGGCCATGTCGACGTCGCCGACGATCACGTGCGTGTCGAGGTCGTGCTGCCCTGGCTGCTGCAGCGCTTTGCCGAGGCGGCGCAGGCCGCGATCCGTAACCGCGGCCAGTTGCTGCTGACGAAGAAGGGCTGATCAGGTCGGCGCCGCCGCTGTCTGGCGCCGACCAGCCGGGTGGGCTGCCGCATCAGTCCGCGCCGGGATCACTGCTGCAGGCACGTGCGTGAAGATGGAGGACACCGCGACCATGCCGTTCTGCATGTCCGCAGATGTGTAACCGCGGGCATGAACCTCGGCTTCGAAATCATCCGCGTGGGGCCACACCCGGCCAGCGTCGGTAAACGGCGCAAAGTTGCGCGCAGTGGCGACGATGACGGCGTCGCGCCCGCGCCGCCGTGCGAAGGCAATGATGTGATCGGCATGACGTCCGCTCACCTCGAGCGGCTCATAGGAACCGTCGGTGAAGACCGAGGACATCTCGTTACGCAGCCTGAGCAGCCGCCGCGTCCAGGCCAGCTTGATGCGGCCATCCGGCCAATGGCCCGCGAGGTGCGCCCAGTCGGGACTCTCGCACGCACGCAGCGCCTGTTCGCGTGCGGCGAAATCGACCGGGCGGCGATTGTCGGGATCGACCATCGAGAGGTCCCAGAATTCGGTGCCCTGGTAGAAGTCGGGTACCCCCGGCATCGTCGCCTTGAGCGTCAGCTGCGTCAGGGAGTTCAGCGCGCCGAGCAGCGCCAGCCGCTTGGCAAGCGTCTCCAGCGACTGCAGGAACTCGGGCGAACGGTCGCGGTCCAGGATGCGTTCGATGAAGGCGCGCAGGCCGTTCTCATAGGCCTCGTTCGGATTGAGCCAGCTGGTCTCCTCCTTGCCCTCGCGCGCGGCCTTCAGCGCATAGGCCTGCAGCCGATCGGTCAGGGTGCCATCGGTGCCGCTCGCCGGCCAGATGCCGACGAGCGTCTGGTACAGCATGTATTCGAACGCCGCCGAGGGCGCGCGCATTTTGCCATCGGTGATGACGTGCGGCGCGTTCAAGGTCTTCCAGCGCGCGACCGACGACGTCCAGTCGTTGGGCAGCTCGGTGATGGCGGCCAGCCGCGTGCGCGCATCCTCGCCGCGCTTGGTGTCGTGCGTGGCGGTGGCGGTCATGCCGTGCGGCCAATGCCTGGCGCGGTCCTGCATCAGCTTGTGGAAGTCGGCGATGGCCAGAGCATGTGCCGCCGGATCGCCGCCGACCTCGTTGAGCGCGAGCAGCCGGTGGAAGCGGTAGAAGGCGGTGTCCTCCAGCGACTTCGCCATCATGGGCCCGGTGAGCTGCTGCACCTTGAGGGCGAAGCGGCGCACGCGCGGGACGCTGTGATTGGTGCTGCGGTCGCGCTTGATGAGGTCCATGGTCAGCGCATCGCGCAGGAACTCGAAGATCGAGCCGTCGGAGGCGAACCATTCGGCCCGGGCGCCTGCGATGGCGTGGTCGATCAGCTTGCGGTCGGTCTCGGTCGGACCGGCTGTGGTGAGATAAGTGCGATAGACCGGGAAGTGAAGAACATACAGTTCGAGCGCCTGGCGCAGGATGTCTTCCGAATAGTCGCGCGTCGAGTAGTGGCCGTTGGCGATGCGCGCCAGCAGGCGCGTCAGCACGGTGAACTCGCTGGTCAGCAGCGTCTCCAGCACGCGTCGCTTGGCTTCCTTTATCACCGGCGCCAGCTTGGGCGGCTTGTTGCTGATCTGGCGCCATATCTCGTCGAGCGGCTCCAGGCCGTTTCCGTCGATGAGCAGCTGGATGATGACGTTCATCCATTCGTAGCCGGTGGTGCCGTGCACGCCTGCGAAGCGCGGCAGCTTCTCCTGCTCGCAGAGGATCTTCTCGATCACGACGTAGAACGGCCCCGCCGCGGGCCCGCGGGCGTCGCGGATCAGCCGGCGCAGGCGCTGAAAATATTGTGCGGGATCGCGCAGGCCATCGATATGGTCGAGCCGCAATCCCTGCAACTGGCCGCCGGAGATCAGCGTCTTGACCAGCCGGTGGATCGCTTCGAACGTGCCGGCATCCTCGACGCGCAGGCCCGCCAGCGTGTTGACGTCGAAGAAGCGGCGGTAGTTGATGTCGCTGGAGGCGAGCCGCCAGTGGCCGAGCTTGTAGTGCTGCCTCTCCAGCAAATGATGCAGGGCGAGCGTCTGTGCGGCACGGTCGGGGCCGGCCTTGTAGGCCGCGATCCCGCGGGCAATGACGTCGGCGGCGTCCGGAATGGCCTTGAGGGCCGCCTTGAATGCCGGCGCTTCCTTGCGGTTCGGATGGCGCAGGCCCTGATAACGCGAGGCGAGCTCCAGGATCGCCCTGCCGGTCTCACTGCTTTCTGCGCCTGCCTCCTTGACGATGATGCGCAGCACTTCGCCGTAGCGCTCGGGCGCGATCGGCAGCCGATGCTCGAAGTACCAGCAGGAGAACGAGCCTTCCCCCGGATCATAGCGCAGCTCGATGTCGCCATGTTCGAGTGCATGACCGTAGGAGGTGCCGACGATCGGCAGCAGCACGCCGCCGCGTGCGCGATACGGCAACTGGTCCCAATCGATGTCGAACGAGGCGGCGTGCGGCGAAGCCTGGCCCCATTCGAGGACGTCGAGCCACCATGGATTGTCGTCGAAATGCACGCCGACATGGTTCGGCACGAAGTCGAGGATGAGGCCGAGATCGTGCTGCTTGAGCGCCGCGCTCAGTTTGGCAAAGCCGTCCTCGCCGCCGAGCTCGGGATTGAGCTTGGAATGATCGGTGATGTCGTAGCCATGCGTCGAGCCCTTCCGCGCCGTCATGAACGGCGAGGCGTAGACGTGGCTGATGCCGAGCGCCTTCAGATACGGCACGACGCGCGCGGCCGCTTCGAAGTTGAAATCACCCGTGAGCTGCAGGCGATAGGTCGCGAGGGGGACGGCCGGAGGCATGCTATCCTCCGATGCTCCAGAACACGGACCACGGCGGCAGGCGGTCTCCAGGCGTGCCGCCCCAGATCGGAGTGCCCGGGACGCCGTTCGGCGAAGCCGCGAGCTCCTTGTCCGAGACGTTGGCAAGCAGAGTCAGCCTGCTGCCATCGCCCATCTCCCAATGCGCGGTCAGGCGACCGTCATCGGTCACATCAGCGTCGCCGAATTTTGCGCTCGGAAGCCGCGGCGCAACCTCCTTGTGACGCACGGCGAGGAGCGCGCGCACCAGCGCCAGACGCTCGCGCCCCGGCGATGAATTACGGGAGTCCCAGTCGATGATCGCGGACTTGAAGGTTTCGATGTCGAGCGGATCGGGGACCTCGTCGCCATGTTTGGCGTATGCCCACTCATACTCCTTGCGGCGTCCCTTGCGCACGGCATGCGCAAGGTCGCCCTGGAAGTCGCAGAAGAATGGGAACGGCTGCTTCGAGCCCCATTCCTCGCCCATGAACAGCATCGGCACGGTCGGCGCCAGCAGCGTCACCGCGAGCGCCGCCGCGATCCCTTGCGGCGGCGCCAGCGCCTCGAGCCGGTCGCCGAACACGCGATTGCCGATCTGGTCATGGTTCTGCAGGAAGTTGACGAACGCTCCGGGGGCCAGATGACCGCTCGGCTCACCTCGCGGATCGCCGCCCCAGAATGCCGCCGGTTCGCCCTGATAGACGAAGCCGGAGGCGAGCGCGCGAGCGAGATCGCGGCGCGGCGCCTGCTGGTAGTCGTCGTAATAGCCGCCACTCTCGCCCGTCAGCATGACGTGCCAGGCATGATGATAATCGTCGTTCCACTGCGCGCGGAATTTGCCGCGCGGCGGCTCCTCCGCGGAATCCAGCATGCTGGCGCGGTTGTCGCCGTTTTCGAGCACCAGATGGATGTGCCGCCCGGTTGCTTCGACAAGCTTGCCAACCGCCGCGCTCAGATCGTGCAGCATCGGGATCTCACCCTCGTTGGACAGGATGTGATTGACCGCATCGAAGCGCAGGCCGTCGAAGCGATAATTCGTCAGCCAATGCAGCGCGTTCTCGATCGCGAAGGCGCACACTTCCGCGCGCCGGTAGTCGATCGCGCTGCCCCATGGCGTATGCGCATCGGTGAAGAAGGTCGGTGCATACAGGCCGATGTAGTTTCCCTCCGGGCCGAAGTGATTGTAGACGACGTCGAGAAACACCATCACCCCACGCAAATGGGCCTCGTCGATCAACGCCCGCAGGTCGTCGGGCCGGCCGTAGACGCTGTCGGGTGCGTAGAGCAGCACGCCGTCATAGCCCCAATTGCGCCGGCCGGCGAAATCCGCCAGTGGCATCAGCTCGAGTGCCGTGATGCCGGTCTCGACGAGGTGATCGAGCTTGTCGATCATCGCGCGGTAGGTGCCTTCCGACGTGAAGGTGCCGACATGACTTTCCAGGAACACGGCATCCTGCCACGGGCGGCCGCGCCAGTTTTCGGAGCGCCAGGTGTAGGCGCGGTGATCGATGACTTCGCTCGGACCGGAGACGTCCTCTGGCTGGAAATCCGAGCCGGGATCCGGAACGTCGAGCTCGTCGTCGATGCGGAACTTATACTGCGTGCCGGCGCCGACGCCGGCGACCTCAAGCGCATACCAGCCGCCGTCGAGGCGCTGCATCTCGTGCTTGCCGTCGAGCACCAGATCGACGCGCTTGGCGGCGGGAGCCCACAATCGGAACGTCGTGCCTTTCCCGGTGATGCGAGGTCCGAACTGACGGGGGCTCATGGCAGGCCCGCATACGCCAGCACGGAGCGGGGCGGAGCCTTGAGGTCGGCCCCGGCGGTGAAATCGACCTGCTTCTGCTGGGCTTCGGTGGTGTCGAGGACCTGCTGCCACGTCTTGTATTCGGCGAGCTCGGGCAATTTGAATCCAATCTCTTCGGGCGCTGCATTCAGAACGATAAAGATCGGAGCCTGCTCCTGTTCCAACGGGGCGAGCACGTAGGCGAGAAATCGTCCGTCGGGAAAGGTCCAGTCGGTTTGCGTCATCTCCTCTGCCGAAGGCGTCAGCCACAGCACGCCGAAGCTGCCGTCCGAGCGGCGGCCGTCCAGCCAGCGGCGCGCGCGAATCTGGCCGAAGCGGCGGCGCAGCTCGGTCATGTGCGCGATGAAGTCGATGAGGTCGTCGCCCTCGCGGCCCATGCCGCTCCAGTCCACCCAGCCGACCTCGTTGTCCTGACAATAGGCGTTGTTGTTGCCGTGCTGCGAGTTGCCAACCTCGTCGCCTGCGAGCAGGATCGGCAGACCCTGCGCGAGGAACAGACAGGCGAGCTGGTTCTTGCGCAACTGTCGGCGCATCGCATTGATCGCGACGTCGTCGGTCGGGCCTTCATGGCCGCAATTGTTGCTGTGATTGTCGTTGGAGCCGTCGCGATTGTCCTCGCCGTTCGCCTCGTTGTGCTTGCTGTTGTAGCTGAACAGGTCCGCCAGAGTGAAGCCGTCATGGACGGTGACGTGATTGACGCTGGCGCGTTGGCTACGGCCGTCGTGATTGAAGATGTCGGACGAGCCGGTCATGCGGCTGGAGACCTCGCCGATCAGGCTGCCTTCGCCGCTCCAGTAGCGGCGCATGGCGCTGCGATAGCGGTCGTTCCACTCCGACCATTGCGACGGGAAGGCACCGACCTGGTAGCCGCCGAGGCCGACGTCCCACGGCTCTGCCACGAGCTTCACGCCGGCGAGCACGGGGTCCTGGCGGATCGCAGTGAGAAACCCGCTGCGCCGGTCGAAGCCGTGCTTCTCGCGCGCCAACGTCGTCGCGAGATCGAAGCGGAAGCCGTCGACGTGACAGACCTCGACCCAGTAACGCAGCGAGTCCATCACCATCTGCAGCACGCGCGGATGGGTGAGATTCACCGACGAGCCGCAACCAGTGAAGTCGTCGTAGAAGCGCGGATTGTCGGGCTGGAGCCAGTAGTAGGAGGCGTTGTCGATGCCACGATAGCACAGGGTCGGCCCGAGATGGTTGCCCTCGGCGGTGTGGTTGTAGACCACGTCCAGCATCACCTCGATGCCGGCATCGTGCAGCCGCGCCACCGTCGTTCGGAAGGCATCGAGCGGATTGTCCTGCGCGTAGCGCAGCTCCGGCGCGAAGAAGGAAATGGTGTTGTAGCCCCAGTAGTTGACGAGCTTCTTCTCGACCAGCATGCGGTCGTCGATGAAGGCGTGGATCGGAAGCAGCTCGATCGTCGTGACGCCGAGCCGCTTCAGATGCTTGATCATCGCGGGCGAGGAGAGTCCGCCATAGGTGCCGCGCAGATTGGGCGGCACGTCGTCGCGCTTGGTGGTCAGGCCCTTGACGTGGGCCTCGTAGATGATCGTGTCCTCCCACGGGATCTGCGGCCGCATCTCGCGCCGGCCCCAGTTGAAGGTCTCGTCGATGACGACCGCCTTGGGCATGCCGCGGGCATTGTCGCGCCGGTCGAACGAGAGATCCTCGCGCGGCGAGCCGGCGCGGTAGGCGAAATGGGCATCGCTCCAGACCAGCCGGCCGGCGAGCCGCTTGGCATAGGGGTCGAGCAGCAGCTTGTTGGCATTGAAGCGGTGGCCGCGCTCCGGCTCGTAGGGCCCGTAGACGCGGTAGCCGTAGAGCTGCCCCGGCGAGACGTCGTTGAGATAGCCGTGCCAGACATCTTCCGTCCGCTCCGGCAATTCGATCCGCTCGATCTCCCGCCGGCCCTGGCTGTCGAACAGGCAGAGCTCGACCTTCTCGGCATTGGCGGAGAACAACGCAAAATTGGTCCCCCGTCCGTCCCAGGTTGCTCCGAGACGGGCGTGGCTTCCTGCGGCCAGACGCATTGCGTCAGGCTTCCGGGACGAGAAATACCGCTGCCATGGGCGGGAGGATGAGGTTGAGCTGGTGTTCTTCAGAGGCATGGACCTGGCCGACATTGCCGACATTGCTGCCGCCATAATGCAGGGAGTCGGAAT
The DNA here is from genome assembly GCF_032381555.1 of Bradyrhizobium sp. SZCCHNPS1003. NCBI lineage: Bacteria > Pseudomonadati > Pseudomonadota > Alphaproteobacteria > Hyphomicrobiales > Nitrobacteraceae > Bradyrhizobium > Bradyrhizobium sp. SZCCHNPS1003. The sequence goes on along the minus strand of NZ_JAUHIU010000008.1, from coordinate 268,482 downwards.
TGAAAGCTTCCCTCCATTTGCCGCCGAACGGCACGCGGACCCGGTAATTGTAATACACGTTGGGCGAAAAGTTCACGACCACGACGCAGCGCGCGCGCTCATCGAAGCCCTTTCGCACCCAGGCGAACACGTTGCGGTCCGCGTCATCGGCGATCAGCCACTCGAATCCGCCCGGCTCGCAGTCCCGCTCATGCAGCGCCGGCACGTCGCGGTAGAGATGGTTGAGGTCGCGGATCAGGGCCTGGATGCCGGCATATTTGGCATCGCCGAGCAGATGCCAGTCGAGCGAGGTGTCGTGATTCCACTCGCGCTCCTGGGCGAGCTCGCAGCCCATGAACAGGAGCTTCTTGCCGGGATGCCCGAACATGAAGCTGTAATAGGCGCGCAGATTCGCAAAGCGCTGCCAGTCGTCGCCGGGCATCCGGCCGAGAATGGAGCGTTTGCCGTGCACGACCTCGTCATGCGACAGCGGCAGGATAAAGTTTTCCGAAAAGGCGTAGTGCAGGCCGAACAGGATCTCACCGTGGTGATATTTGCGGTGGATCGGATCCTTGCTGATGTAGCGCAAGGTGTCGTGCATCCAGCCCATGTTCCACTTGTAGCCGAAGCCGAGCCCGCCCATGTCGACTGGGCGCGACACCTGCGGCCACGCCGTGGATTCCTCGGCAGCCGTGGTCGCCTGCGGGAAATGACCGAACACGTCGATATTGGTCCGACGCAGAAACTCGATCGCCTCGAGGTTCTCGCGCCCGCCATATTTGTTCGGGATCCAGCCGCCGGAGGGACGGCTGTAGTCGAGATAGAGCATCGAGGCGACGGCATCGACGCGCAGGCCGTCGATGCCGTAGCGCTCCAGCCAGAACAGCGCGTTCGAGCGCAGGAAGTTGGCGACTTCGGTGCGGCCGTAATTGTAGATCAGCGTGCCCCAATCGAGATGCCGGCCCTGCATCGGGTTGGCGTGCTCGTAAAGCGCTGTCCCGTCGAAATGGCCGAGGCCGTGCGGATCATCCGGGAAATGGCCCGGCACCCAGTCGAGCCACACCGCAAGGCCTTCGCGGTGGCAGGCATCGACCAGCGCACAGAAATCCTCAGGACTGCCAAAGCGGCTGGTCGGCGCGAACAGGCCGGTCGGCTGATAGCCCCAGGAGCCGTCGAACGGATGCTCGCTGACGGGCAGGAATTCGATGTGCGTGAAGCCCATGTCGCGTGCATAGGCCGGCAACTGCTCGGCGAGCTCGCGATAGGTCAGCCACTGGTTGTTGTCCTTGCGCCGCCAGGAGCCGAGATGCACCTCGTAGATCGAGACCGGTCGATTCAGTTTGTTGATGTCATGTGGCGCCGGCCGCGGCCGCGGCAGGCTGGTCTCGTCGACCACGATCGATGCGGTCTTGGGACGCATCTCGGCCGCGAAGGCCATCGGATCCGATTTCAGCGGTAGGTGCTCGCCCTGCGGGCCGATGATGTCGAACTTGTAGTGGTCGCCGGCCCTGGCACGGGGAATGAACAGCTCCCAATAGCCGTTGCCGCGGACGCGCATCGGGTGGCGCCGCGCATTCCAGAAGTTGAAATCGCCGACCACGCTGACGCGACGTGCATTGGGCGCGAGCACGATGAATCCGACGCCATCGACACCGTCGAGCACCATCGGATGCGCGCCAAGCTTGTCGTAAAGCCGCTCATGGTTGCCTTCGCCGAGCAGATGCAGGTCGAAATCGCTCAGGATCGGCAGGAAACGATAGGGATCCTCGAGGTCGGTCACGTGGTCGCCGAATGTCGCCCGAAGCCGATAGCGCTGCAGCGACGGCATGGTCCCGGTGAACAGGCCGGCATCATGGATGCGCGTCAGCGGCGAGACTTCGCCGTGCTCGCCGACCACCTCGACCCGCGAGGCCTCGGGCAGGAAGGCACGCACGACGGCCCGCCCGTCGACATTGTGCTGACCGAGATAGCGAAACGGGTCGGCATGCCGACCTTCGATGATCGCAAACGCCTCGGGAGAAAGATGGGTCATGAGGACTCGCTGGCTGATGCTGGCTCGGACAGGACGCGAAGCAGGTTGCCCAATGCGACGCGCAACCAGTCCGGCCGGTGAGCCAGATCATATTCGAGCGCTCCGAGGGCTTTTTCCAGCATGAAAAAGTTAAGGAGCGCCTCCGCGGTGTGCGGATCGTCCGGCCAGAGGCGCTGGTTGGCCTTGATCTCCCGATAACCCGTCAAAAAGGTCGTAACAGCCTGATCGCGCCATTCCGACAGCGCGGCGGGGATCCGGCCGTGATCGTCCGGGCCTGCCCTCAGAGCACGCTCGAGCGCGACGCGGACCGAGCAATCGATCGAGCGCAGGAAGCCCGCGATGTCGCGGGCCGGCGGCGCCTTGCGCAGGCGCTCGGCGAGCGGCTGCTCCTCGTCGCCGTCGAAATCGATGATGAAGATATCATCCTTGACGATGAGGATCTGGCCGAGATGGAAATCGCCATGCAGCCGGATGTCGCAGCCACCGACATGGTGCGGGATCAGGCTGCTGAGGCGCTCCGACAACTCGCCGCGCCTGGCGAGCACCTGGTCGACCAGCCCTCGTTCCGGATCCTTGAGGTGATCGCGACGCTCGCTCAGGTCCGTCAGGACCCGTCCGGCCTGGGCGCGCAGCCGGTCGATCCAGTGATCGAGATGATCTGCGGTCGTGGGTTCGGGCGCGAAATCGGCGACGTCGCTGCGCGAGGCGAGCGCCGCATGCAGTTCGCCGACGCGACGGCCTGCCTGCGCCATGTAGCGCAGATAGGGCGACAGCTCCTCGCTCTGCCGCACGTCGCCGCTCGCGGCGAACACGCGCTGGTCGTCGACGTAGCGATCGAGATAGGCGGCGCTGACGGTCCAGCCGTCGCCCTGGTTCTCGATGAAACCATGGACGCAGCCGACGGTCTGCCGCTCGCCCTCCTGGATCACCTCGATGCTGCCGAGCAGCGGCGGGACATTGGCGAAGCCCACCGCCTCCGTGAGGAATCGGCCGATCTCGATCTCCGGATGCGGGCCGGCCTCCAGCTCGCGGCGGATCTTGATGAAGAACTCGTTGTTGACGACCGCCTTGCTGCTGCAGCGGTCGGTTTCGACCACGCGCACCTGCTCGGATTCGCGGATTGGCTTGTCCGGAAACCGCGACGTCGGCCGGAATTCGAGGCGCACCCCGTTTTCCTCGACCGTCAACGATTGCTTCAGATTGTGCAGGAGCAGCGCGAGAAAGATCGGGCTGGTCGCTGCATCGAGCAGCGTTCCCTCGCGGGCGCCCTGGCGCACGGCGGCAAAGGCTTGCGGATTGTAGCGATCGCGATCGAAGCGGACCCATTCGATCTGCATCGGCAGCAGATAGCGCAGCTTGTCGTCGCGCTCAGCGGCCTTGAAGAAGATCAGCCAGGGCCGGTTGTCGCCGATGTCGCAGAACGGGATCGCCGAGGTCAGCGTCGGATGGATCGCGTCCGCCGAGCGCTCGGGGTACCATCGCGCGCGCGCCAGATGACCGGGCAGAACGTCGCGTTCGAACACGCTGCGAGTGCGAGCCAGCGATACCCAGGTCGAGCCGAGCGGCACGACCAGCGTCTCGAACTCCGGCACCGCGCGCTGGATGATGGGCTCCGACTTCTCGCGCTCCTTGAGCTGGAACCAGTAGAATCCGTAGGGCGCGAGCGTGATCATGTAAGGCAGCTCGCCGATCGCGGGAAAGCGCGAGCGGCCGAGCATCTCGATCGGGACGCGATCCTTGAACGGCGAGAGATCGAGCTCGGTCGCCTGCGCCGAGCGCGACAGGTTGGCGACGCAGAGGATGACCTCGTCCTTGTACTGGCGGACATAGGCCAGCACCGACCGGTTGGCCGGGCGGATGAAGGTCATGGTGCCCCTGCCGAAGGCCAGCGTCGACTTGCGCACCGAGATCAGCTTCTTGGTGGCGTTCAACAGCGACGACAAGCTGCGCGATTGCGCCTCGACATTGACCGCCTCGTAGCCGTACACAGGGTCCATGATCATCGGCGCGTAGAGCCGCGCCGGGTCGGCGCGCGAGAAGCCGCCATTGCGGTCGGGAGTCCATTGCATCGGCGTTCGTACGCCATTGCGGTCGCCGAGATAGATGTTGTCGCCCATGCCGATCTCGTCGCCGTAGTAGATGATCGGCGTGCCCGGGAACGACATCAGCAGCGAGTTCATCAGCTCGATCTTGCGCCGGTCGTTGTCCATCAGCGGCGCGAGGCGGCGGCGGATGCCGACATTGATGCGTGCGCGCGGATCGTTGGCGTAGGTCGACCACAGATAGTCGCGCTCGACGTCGGTCACCATCTCCAACGTCAGCTCGTCATGGTTGCGCAGGAACAGCGCCCATTGGCAGGTCGCGGGGATGTCGGGCGTCTGGCGAAGGATGTCGGTGATCGGGAAGCGGTCCTCCTGGGCGATCGCCATGTAGATGCGCGGCATCAGCGGGAAGTGATAGGCCATATGGCATTCGTCGCCCTGGCCGAAATATTCCTGAACGTCCTCCGGCCACTGATTGGCTTCCGCCAGCAGCAGCTTGTCCTTGGCGTAATTGTCGAGCTCGACACGCAGGCGCTTGATGATCGCATGCGTCTCGGGGAGGTTTTCGTTGTTGGTGCCGTCGCGCTCGCAGAGGTAGGGGATGGCGTCAAGCCGGAAGCCGTCGACGCCGGCATCGAGCCAGCGTTTCATCACCTGGATGATCGCGTTGACCACGCGCGGATTGTCGAAATTGAGGTCCGGCTGGTGCGAGAAGAAGCGGTGCCAGTAGAACTGGCCGGCCTCCGGATCCCAGGTCCAGTTGGACTTCTCGGTATCGGTGAAGATGATTCGGGTGCCGAGATATTTCTGGTCGGTGTCGCTCCAGACGTACCAGTTGCGGGCGCTCGAGCCGGGCGGGCTGCGCCGGGCGCGCTTGAACCAGTGATGCTGGTCGGAGGTGTGATTGACCACGAGCTCGGTGATCACCCGCAGGCCGCGCCGCTTGGCCTCCTGGATGAAGCGCTTGAACTCCTTCATCGTCCCGAAATCGGGATTGATGCTGCCGTAATCGGCGATGTCGTAGCCGTCGTCGCGGCCGGGCGAGGGGTAGAACGGCAGCAGCCACAGCGTGGTGACGCCGAGGTCCTGCAGATAATCCAGCTTGTCGGTCAGGCCGGCGAAGTCGCCGACGCCGTCATTGTTGCTGTCGGCGAACGCCTTGACGTGCAGCTGGTAGATGATCGCGTCCTTGTACCAGAGACCGTCGCCGTCGGTCTCGGTCTGCAGACTCGGCGAATCCAGGGATGACATCAGGTTCACGAGGCCCTCACCTAGGAGAGAGGATGATGATGCAGCTGCGATCGGAGGCGTCTCGAAAGATGTCTCGGTCTCGGCAGATGCGGCTCTCCTCAAAAGAGGGCAGAATAGGGGAGAAGGCGTCCTTGGGGGTGACGCTCTCGAACGTGTGCGCAAATTTGTTCACGGTGATGCCATTGACAAGAAAACGGCGTCCCGGTTCGCTAGAAGCCGAGACGACCCCCTTACAACGCTGCAAGGCTCGTTTTGTTCCCCCGGGAACGACGGCCATGCCGCGGCGTTAGGGGCTTATCTTCTTGCCGTCCCACAACAATTTACGACGTACGTCTCCCGTTACGTCCAGATCGCGTGCCGAATGGATCTCTACAGCGAAGCCCATAGTCTCGGAATCCTGACAGAATTCTACGATGGTCAGGGGCAGCGTCGTGTCACCGACGAAGCGGCGCTCAAGATCATCGTTGAGGCTTTTCCCAGGCCCACGCCTCATCGGCTGCTGAGCGGCGCGGTCGTGATTCGGTCCGGGCAGCCGGCGCGCAGCCGCCTCAACGAGGCGACCAAGCTGCCAGTCAGGTGGACCATCAGGCGTGGCGACGCTGAGACAGCCTCCGGGCAGGCCGCTGAGGCCCTGGTCGAGTGGCCGGGTGATCTGCCGGTCGGCAGCTATCGCCTCGAGCTGGTGGATGCGTCGTCGTACCGCGAGGAGCTGCCGCTGCTGGTCGCGCCGGCGAAGGCCTTCGGCGGTGATTTCGATCGCGTCTGGCTGCTGGCGGTCCAGCTCTACGGCATTCGATCCAGTCGCAACTGGGGCATGGGCGATTTCACCGATCTTGCCGATCTCATCACGCTTTGCGCCAAGCTCGGCGCCGATGGCGTCGGCCTCAATCCGCTGCACGCGCTGTTCGACGATCGGCCGGGCGATTTCAGCCCCTATGCACCGAATAGCCGGCTGTTCCTGAATGCGCTCTATGTCGATGTGGAGCAGGCGCCCGGCTTCGCGAACGGGCCGGACAGCAAGGTGCTCGAGCCGCTGCGGCAGGCCGAGCTGGTGGACTACAAGGGAGTGGCGGCGTTGAAATGGCCGGCCTTGCGCGCGGCCTTCGACGCCTTCATGGCTGCGCCCGGCGCCGCCGCGGCGGCGGAGTTCAAGGCCTACCGCGCCGAGCGCGGCGATCTGCTGGCGCGCTTCACCTGCTTCGAGGTGTTGCGGCATCGCTTCCAGAAGCCGTGGTGGGACTGGCCCGAGGAGTGGCGGCAGCCCGATGCGGGGCGCTGCGCGGCGCTGCTCAGCGGCCCCGATCGGAGGGAGGCCGATTTCGTCGCCTATGTGCAGTGGCTCGCCGAACGACAATTGAGCCATTGCAGGGATCTCGCGCAGCGGCTGGGAATGAAGGTCGGTCTGTATCTCGACGTTGCGGTCGGCGTTCAATCCGACGGTTTCGATGCCTGGAACGAGCAGGGCGCCATTTCGCGCACGCTGTCGGTCGGGGCGCCGCCCGATCCCTTGAACACGGTCGGGCAGAACTGGGGGCTCGCCGGCTTCAACGCGCCTGGACTGGCGCTGAAGAATTTCGAGCCGTTCCGGGAAATGGTCCGGGCGTCGATGCGGCATGCCGGCGCGATCCGGCTCGACCATGTGCTCGGTTTGAAGCGGCTCTATCTGGTGCCGCACGGATTTCCGGCCAAGCAGGGCGCTTACGTGCAGATGCCGTTCGAGGCGCTGCTCGCCGCAACCGTCATCGAGAGCGTCGCCAACGAATGCATCGTCATCGGCGAGGATCTCGGCACCGTGCCGGAGGGCTTTCGCGAGCAGATGGCCGATTGGGGACTGTGGTCCTACAAGGTGATGATCTTCGAACGCGACGACAACGGGCGCTTCCGCGATGTCGACTTCTATCCGCCGAATGCGCTGGTGACGCTGAATACCCACGATCTCTCGACCTACGCCGGCTGGCGCTCGTTCGGCGATCTCAAGACCAAACGCGGGCTGGGCATCGATCCCGGTGAAAGCGACCAGGATCGCTGGGATGCGTTGGGGCTCTGGGACGAGGTGCTCCGCCAAAACGGCATTCGAGCCAACGACGTCCACTCAGCGATCGCCTTCCTGTCGCGGACGCGGTCCCGGCTGCTGGTGATTTCCCTGGAGGATCTGCTGGAAGTGGTCGATCAGCCCAATATTCCCGGCACGATCGACGAGCATCCGAACTGGCGCCGCAAGATGCCGATCAAGCTCGAGGACATCGCCGGTGCGACCAGCGTCGCGGCGTTGAAGGCGGCGACCGCCGAACGGATCAGCCCGGCCGGCGTTTAGAACGGGGGGATTGCGGGGGGGCAGTTGCACGCGGATGCCAAATGTCCTGCAGGATCGAAGACTACGCGCTGATTGGTGATTGTGAGACGGCTGCCCTGGTGAGCCGGAACGGGTCGATCGACTGGCTGTGTTGGCCGGCGTTCGATTCGGATGCCTGTTTCGCAGCCTTGCTGGGAGATCGCAGCCATGGCCGCTGGCTGATCGAGCCGCGCGGCGACGTCCGATCGACGTCTCGCCGTTATCGCGGCGACAGCCTCATCCTCGAGACGCGATACGAAACTGCGACCGGCACCGTCGAGGTGATCGATTTCATGCCGCCACGGGGCAGCGCCTCCGATGTCGTTCGGCTGGTCCGCGGCGTCTCCGGCCGGGTCGCCATGCGGATGGAGCTGATCATCCGATTCGGCTTCGGCATCGAGATTCCCTGGGTGAAGCGCTCGGAGGATCGCTCCGCGCTGCTCGCCATCTGCGGCCAGGACATGGCGGTGTTGCACACGCCGGTCGCCACCCGCGGCGAGGACATGACCACGGTGGCGGAGTTCGAGGTCGCTGCCGGCGACACCGTGCCCTTCGTGCTCACCTACGGTCCGTCGCATCTGCCGGTGCCCAAGGCGATCGATCCGGATCGGGCGCTTGATGACACCGAAACGTTCTGGGCCGACTGGTCGCGGCGCTGCACCCATCAGGACGAGCATCGCGCGCTCGTGATGCGCTCGCTGATCACCTTGAAGGCGCTCACCTACGCGCCGACCGGCGGCATCGTCGCGGCGCCGACCACCTCGCTGCCGGAGAAGCTCGGCGGCCGGCGCAACTGGGACTACCGGTTCTGCTGGCTGCGTGACGCGACATTCACGCTGCTGGCGCTGATGAACTCGGGCTACACGGAGGAAGCGCTGGCCTGGCACAACTGGCTGCTGCGCGCCGCGGCCGGCGCTCCCGCCTATATGCAGATCATGTATGGCATCATGGGCCAGCGGCGGCTGATGGAGTGGGAGGCCGAGTGGCTGCCGGGCTACGAGGGTGCCCAGCCGGTGCGGATCGGCAATGCCGCGCATGCGCAGCTCCAGCTCGATGTCTACGGCGAACTGATGGATGCCTTCCACCAAGCCCGCATGACCAAGCTCAAGCTGGACGACGGCACCTGGGACCTGGAATGCGCGGTGCTCGACCATCTCACCGACGTCTGGGACCAGCCCGACCACGGCATATGGGAACGCCGCGGCGATGGCCGTCACTACGTGTTTTCCAAGGTGATGACCTGGGTCGCGTTCGATCGCGCGATCAAGAGCGCGGAGAAGTTCGGGTTCAAGGCGCCGCTGGAGCGCTGGCGGCGGCTGCGCGAGGCCATTCATCGCGACGTCTGCGACAAGGGCTACGACGAAGGCCTCGGCAGCTTCGTCGAGTCCTATGGCTCGCGGCTGCTCGATGCCAGCCTGCTGCTGTTGCCGGCGGTCGGCTTCCTGCCGTGCTCCGATTCGCGCATTCGCGGCACGGTCGAGGCGATCGAGCAGCATCTGCTGCGGGATGGCTTCGTGCTCCGGCACGATCCGCGCGACGTCTCTCCGGACGAGCAGCAGCCGATCGAAGGCGCGTTCCTGGCCTGCACGCTGTGGCTGGCCGACGCGCATGTTCTGGCGGGCGCCACCGAAAAAGCCGAGACGCTGTTCCGCCGCGTTGTGAACATCGCCAACGACGTCGGACTGCTGGCCGAGGAGTACGACACCGAGGCACGGCGGCAGACCGGCAACTTTCCCCAGGCGCTGACCCATATCGCGCTCATCAACACGGCGCAGAATCTGAGCAGTGCCAAGAAGGCCAGCGACAAACCCGCAAGGCAGCGGTCGGAAGCCTGAGCTGCCGTGTGTCAGCTTGCGGATGAGCCTTGCGCGTTCTCTGCCAGGATCATCTCCATCGCATTGGCAAAGCCTTCGTCCTGATTGGACGTGGTGATGCGCTTGGCTTTGCTCTTCACCTCGTCACTGGCGTTGCCCATGGCGATCGACAAGCCGCTCACCTCGAACATCGCGACGTCATTATGCATGTCGCCGATGGTCGCGACCTGGTCGAGCGGGATACCGAGCCGCTGGGCCATCGCTTTGACGAAGGTGCCCTTGTTGCGGCCTGGCGGCGTGATGTCGAGATAGTAGCTCTGCGAGCGGACAGCGGTCGCTTCCGCCCCCAATGCCTGCTGCATCTGGCTCTCGCAGCGCGCCAGCAGCTCGAAATCGCTGCTGGCGCCGACGATCTTGCAGGCGTTCGACAGATAGGGGGAGAAATCGTCGACGATCGTCGGCTCCGCGCGAATGGCGCGCCGCTCGTTCGGGACGTACTCGCCGTCCGGATTGCGCGTCAGCCAGGCATCATTGGTGAAGACCCAGATGTCGACGCCGGATTGATGGAGAAGATCGACGCAGCGCGCGGCGGCCGCGGGCGGGATCAGGCTCTGCTCGAGCGGGCGCATGTCGGCGCCGATGATCGAGCTGCCGTTGAACGGGCCGACCGGAAGGCTGATCTGCAGCGGCTCGATCAGAAAGCGCATGCCGATCGCCGGGCGGCTCGAGGTGAGCGTGAAGGCGACGCCGCATTCATGCAGCCGTCGCGCCACCTTCGCAGCCCGCTCGGTCAGAACCTTGTCCTTGGTCAGCAGCGTGCCGTCGACGTCGGATACGACGAGAGCGATGCGGGTCATGAGCCCTTCCTGTTCGCGGTCAGGAGCAGCGCCGACCGGCGTGAAGCTGTTGCATGATGTCGTCCACGATCGCCGCGACCGGCGCGTCGACCGAGACGGTGATGGGATGCTCGGCGGCCCCAGGTGGTTCCAGGGTGGCGAACTGGCTGGCGAGCAGGCCCGGCGGCATGAAGTGCCCCTCGCGATGGCTCATCCGCTCGCCGATCAGCTCCTGACTGCCCTGGAGATAGACCATGCGGACATCGTTGCGGCCGCCGACGAGGATGTCGCGATAGGCCTTCTTGAGCGCAGAGCAGGCGATGATGATGTGCTGGCCCGCAGTACGGCAACGCGCGATCTCCGCCGCGATGGCCTGCAGCCAGGGCCAGCGATCCTCGTCCGTGAGCGGGTGGCCGGCGCTCATCTTGGCGACGTTCGGGGGCGGGTGAAAGCTGTCGCCATCCTCGAAGCGCCAGCCGAGGCGCTGGCCCAATGCTTGCCCGATCGTGCTCTTGCCGGAGCCGGACACGCCCATGATGACGAGCGCATGGGGCAGGTCAGATCTCGCCACTTCGCCCCTCCGGCCAGGCCTCGCTGTCGATGAGCAGGATCGTCTCCCGAATCGAGCGGGCGCGATTGGCGGGCAGGTCCTCACCGGCCAGCACGTGCGCCATGATCGCGCGCTTGTCGGCACCGGCGACCTCGAACAGCATGGTTCGGCAGGAGGAGAGCGCAGGCAAGGTCAGGCTGATCCGCGGCACGAAGGGTGCGACGTGGGCCTTGTCGATGCCGACAACCCAGCGATCGGTGACGTCGATTGCGGGAAAGCCGGGGAATAGCGACGCGACATGGCCGTCGGGACCGATGCCGAGCAGCACGAGGTCGAACAGCGGCCGCCCGGAGTCGAGCCGCGCGGCGCCGTAGAACGCTTCCAGCGTGCGCTGATAGTCGCGGGCAATGGCCTCCGGGTCCGACCCATCGGTCGCGATCGGGTGGATGTTGGCGGCCGGCGCGCAGGCATCGAGGAACACGTGACGTGCCGTGGTCATGTTGTGCAGGGAATCGCCGGGCGGAACATATCGCTCGTCACCGATGAACCAGTGGACGCGCGGCCATGGAATCCGTTCACGATAAGCGTCCGTCGCCAGCAGCTCATAGAGCTGCCTCGGGCTCGATCCCCCGGTGAGACAGATGGCCACGCGTCCCGGATTGGTATCAGTCCGAGCCAGGAGATGTTCGGCCGCGACCCTCGCCATCGTCGCCCGGTCGGCGACGCGCACGAGCTTGCGGTCCTGCGCCCCGGCCACGGCTAAACCAGCTTGCGCCAGCTGCGGCCGTCGCGGGCCAGGAGATCGGCCGCCGCCTCAGGTCCCTCGCTGCCGGCCGCGTAGGAATGCAGGCCATCGCGGCCAGCCTTCTTCCACGCCCCGATGAACGGCTCGACGGCCTTCCAGCCGGCTTCGACGCTATCGGCGCGCTGGAACAGGATGTTGTCGCCGATCATGCAGTCATAGATCAGCGTCTCGTAGCCGGTGGCCGGCTCAGCCTGGAAATAGTCCTTGTAGTTGAACTTCATCTGCACGCCGTCGGTGCGGATGGTGGGGCCGGGTACCTTGGTGTTGAACTGCAGCGTGATGCTCTGGGTCGGCTCGATGCCGATGACCAGATAGTTTTCGGCCAGGGTTTCGATCGGCGTGCAACTGAACATCGCGAACGGCGCCTGGCGGAACTTGATCGCCACCTCGGTGCGCTTGGCGCCAAGCGCCTTGCCGGTGCGCAGATAGAACGGAACGCCGGCCCAGCGCCAATTGTCGATCGTGAGCTTGAAGGCGGCATAGGTCTCGGTGGTGCTGTCGGGACGGACGTCCTTGCTCCTGACATAGTCGGGCAGCTCGGCGTCGCCGATCATGCCGGCCGTGTACTGACCGCGCACCGAGTTGAGCAGCGCCTCCCGTTCGCTCAACGGCTGGATCGCCGATAGCACCTCGGCCTTCTCGGAGCGGACGGTATGTGCATCGAACCGGGCCGGCGGCTCCATCGCCACCAGCGAGAGCAACTGGAATAGATGGTTGGGGACCATGTCGCGCAGCGCACCGGTCGCGTCGTAGAAGCTGCCGCGCGTGCCGACGCCGAGCTTCTCCTCGACGGTGATCTGGACATGGTCGATGTGATGCCTGTTCCAGATCGGTTCGAACATGCCATTGGCGAAGCGCAGCACCAGGATGTTCTGCACCGTCTCCTTGCCGAGGTAATGATCGATCCGGTAGATCTGGTGCTCGGTCACGAGCTGCAGCAGCTCGTCGTTCAGCTTCTTGGCCGAGGCGAGGTCGGTGCCGAACGGCTTTTCCACCACGAGGCGGCGCCAAGCCTTGCCGTCCTCGCGCAGCAACCCGACGCGCCCGAGCTGTTGCGCGATCGGCGCAAAGGCGCTCGGCGGCGTCGCAAGATAGAACAGCCGATTGCCGTGGGTCTCCCGCGCGGCTTCCAGCTTTTCCAGCTTCGCCTTCAACTGAACGAAGCTTTCCGGCTCCTTCGGATCGGCCTCGATCGCAGTCACGCATTGCAACAGGCGCTGCGCGATCTCATCCTCGATCGGGCGTGTGGCGTATTTGCCCAGGCCTTCCATGAGATTGTCGCGCAGTTGCTCGCTCGACATGCCCTTGCGGGCAATGCCGACGATGCAGAGCCTGTCGGGCAGCAGATGATTGGCGGCCAGATTGTAAAGCGATGGCAGGACCAGCCGATGCGTCAGGTCGCCGGTCACGCCGAAGAGGACGAAGGCGCAGGCGTCAGGCTTCTGGTGTTGCGGCTGATGCGAACGGTGGGCGGTCACGCGCGGTCCGCCTTCGGCTTGACGATCTCGGGCGCGCTCTGGCGCGCCGGGTCTGGGTGCTGTTCGGGCTCCTTGTGTCCGCCGAAGCCTTCGCGCATGGCCGAGAGAATCTTCTCCGCGAAGGTGTGCTCCTGGCGCGAGCGGAAACGGGCGAACAAGGCGGCGGTCAACACCTCGGCCGGTACCGCCTCGTCGATCGCCGCATTCACGGTCCAGCGGCCCTCGCCGGAATCCTCGACATAGCCGGAATATTTCTCCAGACCGGGCTGCCGCGCCAGTGCGCTGGCGGTGAGGTCGAGCAGCCAGGACGGAATGACGCTGCCGCGGCGCCACACCTCGGCGACATCTGCGAGATCGAAGTCGAAGCGGTGCGCCTGCGGCAGCGCCGCGCTGTTCGCGTTCCTGAGGATGTCGAAGCCCTCGGCATAGGCCTGCATCAGGCCATATTCGATGCCGTTGTGGATCATCTTGACGAAGTGCCCGGCGCCCACCGGACCGGCATGCAGATAGCCCTGCTCGACGCGCAGGTCGCGGCCATCACGGCCCGGTGTGCGCGGGATGTCGCCGATCCCAGGCGCGAGCGCGGCGAAGATCGGATCGAGCCGGTCGACGACCGGCTTATCGCCGCCAATCATCATGCAGTAGCCGCGATCGAGGCCCCAGACCCCGCCGGAGGTGCCGACGTCGACGTAGTGCAGACCGCGCTCCTTCAGCGCCTTGCCGCGGCGGACGTCGTCCTGCCAAAAACTGTTGCCGCCGTCGATGATGACATCGTCTCGGGTCATCAGCCCGGTGAGCTGCTCGACGGTGGCTTCCGTGATCTTGCCGGCCGGCAGCATGATCCATGCGTGCCGCGGCGTTGCGAGCTTACCGACGAACTCCTCGAGGCTCGCGGCGCCGGTGGCGCCTTCGGAGACCAGCGCGGCCACGGCCTTTGCGTCGCGATCATAGACCACGCAGGAGTGCCCCGCGCGCATCAGGCGGCGCACGATGTTGCCGCCCATCCGCCCGAGACCGATCATTCCAAGCTGCATCGACGAGGCCCTTCCTAGCTCAGCGCTTCGCTGATCGCGCTGTCGAGCATCTTCAGGCCCGATTTCAGATTGCCCTTGAGATGGACCCGAAGAGCCCGGCGCCCGCGCTCGGTGAGCACGTCGAAATCGCCGCGCGCCTGCGCCGCCTTGATCACGCCGAAGCTCGCCTTCTGCCCGGGGATCGGCAGATCCTCGGCATCGTCGGCGGTGATCTGGAGAAACACGCCGCTGTCCGGACCGCCCTTGTAGGCCTGGCCGGTCGAGTGCAGGAAGCGCGGACCGAATTCGGCGCAGGTGGCGAGGTGCTTGGCATCGCGCAGCCTCAGCCGGATCCGCTGCAGCGTGTCGATATTGCCTGCATTGCGGTCGATATAGCCGAGCAGGGCGATGTAGTCGCCGTCGCCGGCGCGGCCGAGATGCGCCTTCAGCCAGGACGCGAGCGTTCCGTCGGCGCCATGCCCGCGCAGGCTCTCGACGTTCTGCGCATCGGTGTAGAGCTCGCAGCCCTTGATCGCCACGACGGGCTCCTCCGCCGGCAGTGCGCCGCTCTGCTCGAACGCCGCGGTCAGTTCGCGGGTCTTGATCTTGGCCGATTCGACGTCGGGCTGGTCGAACGGGTTGATGCCGAGCACGGCGCCGGCAACAGCGGTCGCTATCTCGAAGCGGAAGAATTCCTGGCCGAGCTGGTCGATCGACTTCATGACGATGCGCACGACCGGATGACCGGCCTCCTCGAGCGCGGCGAGCTTCGCGTCATGGCCCGCCACCTCGTCGCCCTCGACCTTGATATCGACGAAGAAGCGATCGCGGCCATAGAGCTCAGGCGATGCGATAGGCTCGCCGTCGATCGGGATCAGGCCCTTGCCTTCCTTGCCAGTGGACTCCGCGATCAACTGCTCGGCCCAGGCGCCGAAATCGGCAATCTTGGGCGAGGCGAAGATCGTCACCTTGTCGCGGCCTTCGAGGCCGGCAAGGCCCATCGCCAGACCGAGCTGCACACCCGGGTTCTGCAGCGGCGGCACGTCGGGCCCGCAGGAGCGCACCATGGACAGCGCCTGCGTGATCAGCTTGCGCACGTCGATGCCGGCGGTGGCGGCCGGCACCAGGCCGAACGGCGACAGCACCGAATAGCGGCCGCCGATGCTCGGCTCGCCGTGGAAGATGCGGGCGAAGCCTTGTGCCTTGGCCGCCTTCTCCAGCGACGAGCCGGGATCGGTCACGGCAATGAAGCGATGTCCGGCCTTCTTGGGCCCGATCGCGTCGGCCACGCGTGCGAAGAAATAGTCCTTCATCGCGTTCGGCTCGGTGGTGCCGCCCGACTTGGAGGAGACGATGAACACCGTCCTGGCGATGTCGATCGCCTTCTCCATCGCGCGCACCTGCGCCGGATCGGTGGAGTCGAGCACATGCAGCTTGGGGAAGCCGGCCTTGCGCGGGAAGGTCTCGGCCAGCACCTCCGGCCCGAGGCTGGAGCCGCCCATGCCGAGGACCACGGCGTCGGAGAATTTCTGTCCCTTCACCCGCTGCGCATAGTCCTCGTAATCGGCGATATCGGCCTTCTCCGCGCTGGTCAGCCAGCCCAGCCATTTGTGCTCGTCTCGGCCGGTCCAGACCGTCGCGTCCTTGTGCCAGAGTCGGCGGATCCTGGCGTCCTTGCGCCAGTCCTCAGTGGCGGAGGCGACCTTCTTCTCCAGATCAGCAGCAACCGCGATCGACTGCTGCCCAAGCCCGGTCCCGAGCACGACGGCGCGCTTGTGCGCAACCGCGCCATAGAGCTTGTCGGCGGCGTCCGCGAACTGCTTGACGCCGTCGATCACGAGATCTGCAGTGATGTCGTCGAGCGAGATGCCGGTCTTCGCCAGATCCTCAAGGGCGGCCTGGGCGGCATCGACGTCTTCCTCCAGACTGTCGCGCACCTTGCCGTGATCACGGAAGGCGTCCAGCGTGGCCGGCGGCACGGTGTTGACGGTGTTCGGCCCGATCAGCTCCTCGACATAGAGGACGTCGCTGTAGTCCTTGTTCTTGGTGCCGGTGGAGGCCCAGAGCAGCCGCTGCGGCTTGGCCCCTTGCTTGGCCAGCCGCTCCCAGCGCGCGCCGGCGAACAGCTGCTTGTAGTCCTGATACGCCATCTTTGCATTGGCGATGGCGATCCTGCCCTTGAGCGCGGCCAGCCGCTCCTTCTCGGTCGGATCATTGGCCTGGGCGATCTTCTCGTCCAGCTGCTTGTCGACCACGCTGTCGATGCGGCTGACGAAGAACGAGGCCACGCTGGCGACATGCGACGGATCGCCGCCGGCGCCGACGTAGGCTTCGAGGCCGGCAATATAGGCTTCGGCAACCTGCCGGTAGACGTCTTGCGAAAACAGCAAGGTGATGTTGACGCTGATGCCCTTGGAGATCAGGTGCTGGATGGCCGGCAGGCAGGCGTTGGTCGCCGGCACCTTGATCATCAGATTCCTGCGGTCGACCGCCGTCCAGAGCTGCTCGGCCTCGGCGATCGTGCCCTTGCTGTCCATCGCCAGATAGGGCGAGACTTCGAGGCTGACGAAGCCGTCATTGCCATCGAAGCGGTCATAGACGGGCCGCAGCACGTCGGCGGCATTCTGGATGTCCTCGACGGCAACGGCCTCGAACAGCTGCGTCGGCGATCGATCGCCGTTCTTCAGCGCCGTGGCGATCGGTGTGTCATATTCGTCGGAGCTGCCGATCGCCTTCTCGAAAATCGCGGGATTCGAGGTGACGCCCTTGACGCCATCCTCATCGATCAGCCGCTTGAGGTCGCCTTTGGCGACGAAGCCGCGTGCGAGGAAATCGAGCCAGACCGCCTGGCCGTGTTCTTCGAGAGCTTTGACCGGATTCATGATGCCTATCTATGTGCGTCGGCTTGCTTTTTTGGGTTCCCGCCTGGCAGCTGCCAGGTCGATAGGGACCTTACATGAACAACTATGCGCCAGCCCTCAGGAGAACGCCATTCATAATGGATTGATCCCTCTGGAATCCCAAGAGCTTCGAGCCGGGGTGACGTGCCGGCGGGGCGCGTCCGGAGGGAGATCGGCAGGCGACGCGAAGCCTGCCGCTGATCGTTCCGGCCAAAGCGCGCGGCAGAGCCGCCAGAGCGCGGTCGGCGTTCGGCCTGCGTCGACCTCAGCAGTGCTCGTGCGCCGGAGAGGCCCCGGGAGGCAAGCAAATGCCGTCGATCAAGCTTCTCCGGCTTGCAATGCTGGAAAGGTGCCACATGTGTTCTGGGGAATGGTGCCCTACGCAACGGATCATGGCGAACGTCTCACGGTTGTCGCCTCGGCAGCGCCTCACGAGTGTCGGCGGATAACCCATGATGCTTTCCGGCTGCAGATGCTCAGCGGCGAACAGCCGTGTGATCATGGCAATGATCGGCATCGAGTGATCCGTCCGGCTTCGGTCGCGCGTTATTTCACGCCGTTCGGTTCAGGCGGCGAACATGCGTGCGCGCGGCCCTATGAGATGCGCGCGCTCATCGCTCCCTCGAGGACGTTGTATGAGCGACGGCAGATGCGATCGCAGCAGGCCCGTGTTTGGTCGGCCGCCGTGGCCGGCGCGCATCAGGTCGTGCAGCGAATGAGACGTTCCCTGCCTGGAGCGCTTGCGGGAAGAGTTGCGTTCACTCGCGGTTCACTTCGGGAAGAGAGACTGATTTTGGAGCTGTCACGCCACCAGTTCACGTGGCTTCACAACACCTTGTGCGGCGCAGGGAGACTACGGTGCCGGGGTATTGCGGATGTTGCGAAGCAGAGACAATGAGGTACAAATGGGGAGAGTCGGCCGGCTTTTGCCGAACTATTGAGCGAAGTGCATGTTGATAGGGCATATGCTGCATGCACTTTGCGTTGCGGAAAAGGACGAAGACGGTGCCCAATGGGGGCTAGCGCGCTTCACTCTGAGTCGGTTCGGGATCAGCAGGAACGTACTTGGATCTCGGCCCGTTGCAGCAGTGCGGCGGAACCTACGTGGAGAGGGATCATGTACAACGATTCGTTGTTCAACGCGTTCGCAAGGTCGTTCGAGGCACGCAGCCAGACCGACATGTCGATGCAGGAATATCTAGAATCGTGTCGAACCGACCCGATGCGATACGCGAACGCCGCTGAACGACTACTAGCTGCGATCGGCGAGCCTCAGATGATAGACACGGCCAAGGACCCACGCCTTGGCCGTATTTTTTTGAACCGGACGGTTCGCCTGTATCCTGCATTCGCCGGCTTCTACGGCATGGAGGACACGATCGAGCGCATCGTCGGCTTCTTCCGTCACGCCGCGCAGGGTCTCGAAGAGCGCAAGCAGATCCTCTATCTGCTCGGACCGGTCGGCGGCGGCAAGTCGTCGCTGGCCGAACGGCTGAAGCAGTTGATGGAAACCCATCCGATCTACGTGCTCAAGGCCGGAGATGAGCTGAGCCCCGTGTTCGAGTCGCCGCTCGGCCTGTTCGATCCCGACACGCTGGGCCCGATGCTCGAGGAGAAATACGGCATTCCGCGCCGCCGCTTGTCCGGCCTGATGAGCCCGTGGTGCTACAAGCGGCTGGAAGCCTTCGGCGGCGACATCTCGCAGTTCCGCGTCGCCAAGATCCAGCCGTCGCGGCTGCGCCAGATCGGCATCGCCAAGACCGAGCCCGGCGACGAGAACAACCAGGACATCTCCTCGCTGGTCGGCAAGGTCGATATCCGCAAGCTCGAGACCTACGCGCAGAACGATCCCGACGCCTACAGCTATTCGGGCGGTCTCAACCGCGCCAACCAGGGCATTCTCGAGTTCGTCGAGATGTTCAAGGCGCCGATCAAGATGCTGCATCCGCTGCTGACGGCGACGCAGGAAGGCAACTATATCGGCACCGAGAACATCGGCGCCATTCCCTACAACGGCGTGATCCTCGCCCACTCCAACGAGTCGGAGTGGCAGAGCTTCAAGACCAACAAGAACAACGAGGCCTTCATCGACCGCATCTGCGTCATCAAGGTGCCGTACTGCCTGCGCGTCACCGAGGAGCGCAAGATCTACGAGAAGCTGATCCAGGGCTCCGAGCTCTCCACCGCGCCCTGCGCGCCGGCGACCTTGGACACGCTCGCCCGCTTCTCGGTGATGTCGCGCCTGCGCAAGCATGAGAACTCGACGCTGTATGCCAAGATGCGGGTCTATGACGGCGAGAGCCTCAAGGAGTCCGATCCGAAGGCGCGCAGCGTGCAGGAATATCGCGATGCTGCCGGCGTCGACGAGGGCATGGACGGCATCTCCACCCGCTTTGCCTTCAAGGTGCTGGCTGCGACCTACAATCACGATACGGCGGAAGTATCAGCCGACGCCGTGCATCTGATGTACGTGCTGGAGCAGTCGATCAAGCGCGAGCAACTGCCCGAGGAGATCGAGAAGCGCTACCTCGAATTCATCAAGGCGGATCTCGCGCCGCGCTACGCCGAGTTCATCGGCCACGAGATCCAGAAGGCCTATCTCGAATCCTACTCCGATTACGGCCAGAACCTGTTCGATCGCTACGTCGACTACGCCGACGCCTGGATCGAGGATCAGGACTTCAAGGATCCCGATACGGGACAGTTGCTCAATCGCGAGCTGTTGAACCAGGAGCTGACCAAGATCGAGAAGCCGGCCGGGATCGCCAACCCGAAGGACTTCCGCAACGAGGTTGTCAAGTTCTCGCTGCGCTCCCGAGCCCAGAATGGAGGCAAAAATCCGTCCTGGACCTCCTACGAAAAGATCCGCGAAGTCATCGAAAAGAGGATATTCTCACAGGTCGAGGATCTGCTTCCGGTCATCTCGTTCGGTACCAAGAAGGACGGCGAGACCGAGAAGAAGCACGACGACTTCGTCGCGCGCATGGTCGAACGCGGCTACACCGAGCGGCAGGTCCGTCGGCTGGTCGAGTGGTACATGCGCGTGAAGCAGGCGGGTTGATCGTGGTCCGGCGCCGATGTTCACTGCAGGTGCGGCAGGCCATCGGTCTGACGTCGGCGCCAGGGTTACGAACGAGATGAACGTTCGACGCTGAGCTTCGCTGGGAGGCGTCGGACAGGCAGAGGGTGCCGTTGCAGTGTCGGGTCCGATACTGCGCCGCGGCATCGCGGCGGGGGAGAGCAGGAGTCGAAGCCGCTGCAGCAGGAGGCGTATGGAACGTGGTCATGCACATCATTGATCGGCGCCTGAATCCGGGCGGCAAAAGTCTCGAAAATCGCCAGCGATTTTTGCGCCGCGCCAAGGCCCTGGTTCAGGGAGCGGTCAAGAAGACCTCGCAGGACCGCGACATCAAGGACGTGCTGGAGGGCGGCGAGGTCTCGATCCCGCTCGACGGCATGGACGAGCCGCGCTTCCGCCGCGAGGGCGGCACCCGCGACATGGTGCTGCCCGGCAACAAGAAGTTCGTCGAAGGCGACATCCTGCCGCGCTCCGGCGACGGCAGCGGCCGCAAGTCGGCGCCCGGACAAGGCGACAGCGAGGACGCGTTCCGCTTCGTGCTGAGCAAGGAGGAGTTCGTCAATCTCTTCCTCGACGATCTCGAACTGCCTGATCTCGCCAAGCGCAAATTCGCCGAGGCCGAGAGCGAGGGGCTGGTACGTGCCGGCTACTCGACGTCGGGCTCACCGGCCAACATCTCGATCAGCCGCACCGTCACCCGCGCCTTGGCCCGCCGCGTGGCGCTGCGCCGTCCGCGGCCGGAGGCGATTGCCGAACTCGAGGCCCAGCTGGAGCAGGAGACCGACGACGACAAGCGTGCCGCGCTGCTGGCCGAGCTCGAAGCCCTGAAGGCCAAGGCCAAGCGCATCCCCTTCATCGATCCGATCGACATCCGCTACCGCCGCTTCGAGGCCGTGCCGAAGCCGATCGCACAGGCCGTGATGTTCTGCCTGATGGACGTGTCGGGCTCGATGTCGGAGCACATGAAGGACCTCGCCAAGCGGTTCTACATGCTGCTCTACGTGTTCCTGACCCGGCGCTACCGTCATGTCGAGATCGTCTTCATCCGTCATACCGATCGCGCCGAGGAGGTCGACGAGCAGACCTTCTTCTATGGACCGGCATCCGGCGGCACCTTGGTGTCGAGCGCCCTGCAATGCATGCACGACATCGTCCGCTCGCGCTTCCGCCCCTCGGACTGGAACATCTACGCGGCGCAGGCCTCCGACGGCGACAACGCCACCTCGGATTCCGAGAACGTCGCCCGCCTGCTGACGGACAACATCCTGCCGGTGTCGCAGTTCTTCGCCTATCTCGAGGTCGGCGAATCCGGCACCTATTCGTTCGAGATGCCGGACTCGGCGCTGTGGTCGCTGTATGAGCGGCTGCGCGCCGATGGCGAGCCGCTGTCGATGCGCAAGGTGCGTGACCGCAGCGAGATCTTCCCGGTGTTCCACGACCTGTTTCAGCGTCGCGGCACCACGCAGGAGAGGGCGGCGTCATGAGCGGGTTGCTGTTCGAGGGCGCGGACTGGAATTTCCTCACCCTGCAGCGCATCCACGATGCCTGCGAAGCCGTCGCCGAGAAGGAGCTCGGGCTCGACACCTATCCCAACCAGATCGAGGTGATCACGGCCGAGCAGATGCTCGACGCCTATTCCTCGGTCGGCATGCCGTTGTTCTACAAGCACTGGTCGTTCGGCAAGCACTTCGCCTATCACGAGGCCTCGTACCGCAAGGGCCTGATGGGCCTCGCCTATGAGATCGTGATCAACTCCTCGCCCTGCATCTCCTATCTGATGGAGGAGAACACGGCGACGATGCAGACCTTGGTGATCGCGCACGCCGCGTTCGGCCACAACCATTTCTTCAAGAACAACTATCTGTTCAAGCAGTGGACCGACGCCGACGGCATCCTCGACTATCTCGATTTCGCCCGCGGCTACATCGCGCAATGCGAGGAGCGCTACGGCCGGCTCGCCGTCGAGCATACGCTGGACGCGGCGCATGCGCTGATGTCGCACGGCGTCGACCGCTATCCCGGCAAGAAGAAGCTCGACTTCCGCGAGGAGGAGAAGCGCGCCGGTAAGCGCAGGCTCTACGAGGAGGGCCAGTTCAACGATCTCTGGCGTACGGTGCCGACCGGCCCGGTCAAGACCAATGCGATGCTGAACGTCGAACGGCGCCGCGCGCTGCTCGGCCTCCCGCAGGAAAATCTGCTCTATTTCCTGGAGAAGACCGCGCCGCGGCTGGCGATGTGGCAGCGCGAATTGCTGCGCATCGTCCGCCACATCGCGCAATACTTCTATCCGCAGGGCCAGACCAAGGTCATGAACGAGGGCACGGCGACCTATGTGCATTATCGCATCATGAACCGGCTGCACCAGGACGGCCGCCTCACCGACGGCAACTTCCTGGAGTTCCTGCAGTCGCACACCAACGTCGTCTTCCAGCCGGAGTTCGACGATCCGCGCTTCTCCGGATTCAACCCTTACGCGCTCGGCTTTGCGATCATGCAGGACATCGAGCGCATCGTGAAGGACCCGACCGACGAGGACCGCGAGTGGTTTCCGGACATCGCCGGCACCGGCGACGAGATGGCGGTGCTGCGCGATGTCTGGGCCAATTATCGCGACGAGAGCTTCATCAGCCAGTTCCTCAGCCCCAACCTGATCCGGCAGCTCAGACTGTTCCACCTGCATGACGATCCGGCCGAGCGCGCCGGCATCCTCGTCGACGCCATTCATGACGAGCGCGGCTATCGCCGCGTCCGCCGCGAGCTGTCCAAGCAGTACGACGTCGGTTGCATCGATCCGAACATCGAGGTGGTCGATGTCGATCTCGCCGGCGACCGCCGCCTGATGCTGCGGCATACCGTGGTGAAGGGGGCCCAGCTCAGCGAGACCGACACCAAGCGCGTGCTGCAGCATCTCGCCGATCTCTGGAGCTACGACGTGTCGCTGGTGGAAGTCGATGCCGCCACCGACAAGGTGCTGAAGGAGTACGTGCTCAATCCCCGGATACAACCGGCGGCCGCCTAGCGCGGCCGCCAAGCCTTAGATGTCCGCAAACACCTCGAGCAGATTGCCGTCGGGATCCCTGAAGAACAGCGTGCGGTGGCCGAAGGGCTGGTCCGTCGGCGGCTCCATGAGGGCGATGCCCTTGCCGGTCAGCTCGGCCGCGCAGCGGTCGACATCGTCGCGGGTCACCTTGAAGGCGAGCTGAAGCGATGCGCTCCCTGGCGGCGTCGGCTGGTCCGAGGCCAGCCGTTGCGGCCGGGCGAGCGCCAGCGTGTTGCTGCCGGCCTGGTACTCGATCCAGCCTTGTGACAGCTCGCGCAGCAGGGGAAAGCCCAGCACCTCCTCATAGAAGCGGCGCATCGCGGACTAGTCGCGCACCAGGATGACGGTGTAGTCGATGGCCCGGATGGCCCGGAACGGGGATGTCTGCTGTCCGGCGTCGGTCATGATCAGTCTCTCGTTCTGCAGGCGGGACCTGCAGCTTACGTGTTGCGGCGAGTGGCGTGAACGGGATCGGGGCGCTATGGTATGCGGGTTGGCCGGACGCGCCGGCCCGTGCAGCCGGATCGGCTGTCAATGGCGCAGATCGAAGCTCGGGCGTGAGAGGCGTGGTCGGACCAGGGAAGACGGCGGCGGCGGAGCGGCGGGACCGGTTCATTCCGTTGCGCAAGTCGGACATTCTTGATGGCCTGATCTCGAACGGCCATGTCGATGACGCCCAGGCCAGCGAGCTGCGGCAGCTGGCGCGTATGCTCGGCGCGATTCTGCACCATCAATATTTCGACGAGCTCGATTGGTTCCGCGACGCCTATTTCGACTTCGATCCCGAGGTGCCGGTCGGCCGCCGTCGATCGCCGGAGGATCTCGACGCGGCCTATCGCAGCCTCGCCGACGAAGTCGTGCGGGTGCTCGGCGAGGCCAATTTCATCGAGATCAGCCATGACGAGATCGAGCGCGCCTTTGCCGAGCATGCGCTGGTGCGGGTCAAGCTGAAGGCGCCGATCTCCGACTATCGTGCCGTACGGATGTTCCGGCGTGGCCAGCATCAGGAGACGATCGAGGTCCCCATGCTGTATGGGCTGCGACGGCGCAAGCATGAGATCGAGGTCTATGACGACATCGTGCTGATGGTCGCGACCAAGCCCGACGAGCCGGTCAAGAAGAAGAGCAAGGCCGCCGCCTGGCGCGGCCGCAACAAGATCCGCGGCGGCGCGGTGCTGTTCAAATATTTCCGCCACATCGCGCGCTTCGACCTCGAGGCGCTGCTGCCGAACGTCCGCGTCGTCATGGGCCTGCGCGAGCAACTGACGCTGGGCGTGCCGGCGCTGGTCGGCGGCGTACCGATCCTGCTCAAGCTGGCTTCGACCTTGACCGTGCTGTTCATCGTCGCCGGCTTCTATCTCGGCCTCAGCGGCACCGTGCACGACAACGACACCGAGCAGGCGCTGGCGGCGCTTTCGGGCCTGTTCGCGCTCGGCGCCTTCATCCTGCGGCAATGGGGCAACTTCCATCGCCAATCGCTGATCCATCAGAAGCAGGTCACCGACAACATCTACTTCCGCAACGTCAACAACAATTCCGGCATCTTCAACTATTTGATCGACGAGGCCGAGGACCAGGACTGGAAGGAAGCGATGCTGGCCTATGGCGGCCTGCTGCTGGCGTCGGTGCCGCTCTCGCGTGCCGCATTGGGCAGCCATGTCGAGGAGTTGCTGCAGCAGATGTTCGGGCTGGGTCGGGCGTTCAATATCGATGAGGCGCTGCTGCGGCTGCGCGAGTTTGGGCTTGTGAGTGGTGGCGACGACGCGCTCTCGGCGCTGCCGCTGCCAGAGGCGATCGCGCAGCTCGATCGCGTTTGGGCGAGCGCGCTGCGGGCGTAATCGTCATCAACGATGATGGGCCTCATGGTTCAAGACGCGCCTGCGGCGCTCCTCACGATGAGGAGCGAGGGCGCGGCTCACCAGGATATGCCGAGCTGTCGCAACGAACGATCTGCCAGTTAGTTACTCCGTCATGCCCGGGCTTGTCCCGGGCATCCACGTGGTTCTCAGCGTGCCGAACGACGTGGATGGCCGGGACAAGCCCGGCCATGACGTGGAGATAGAGAAGCGCAAAACTCCGATTGTGAAATGCGATAGCCCCGCCAGAAGCGGTCGCAATGCACTCCGCCCTCGTCCTGAGGAGCCCGCCGGAGGCAGGCGTCTCGAAGGACGGCTACAGAGCACACGCTCTCCACGCAGCGGTCTGCTAGCGCAGACTCGCATTGATCTTGTCGAGCGCGGCCTGTCCCGGACACAGATCCGCGGCCTCCAGTCGGTTGAGCGGCCGCTCCACCGTGTTGAGGTGGTTGTGCAGATCATCGGCTTCCGGATCGACATAGAGCAGGCCGGTCACGATCTGGCCTTGCGCGGCATGCTTCTGCAGGAAGGTCATGGCGCCGAGCCGGTCGTGCGGGTCGTAGTCGGCGTCGATCTTGCGCAGCGCCAGCCTGGAGCCGTCGTGCTGCTCGACGATCTGCACCGTGCCCGGATCCTGGTCGATCTCGATCGGATCGCGTCCGGTCAGCACGTCGAGCCGGTTCACGGCATCGTTGTGCTCGCGGACATAGTCGAAGCTCTTGGTTGAGCCGGCGTGATTGTTGAACGCGATGCATGGGCTGATGACGTCGATGAACGCCGCGCCCTTGTGCTGGATGGCGCCCTCGATGATCGGCACCAGCTGCTTCTTGTCGCCGGAGAAGGACCGCGCCACATAGGTGGCCCCGAGCTGCAGCGCGATGCCAACCAGGTCGATCGGATTGTCGGTGTTGGTGACGCCCTTCTTCGACTTCGACCCGCGGTCGGCGGTCGCCGAGAATTGGCCCTTGGTCAGGCCGTAGACACCATTGTTCTCGACGATATAGGTCATGTTCACGCCGCGCCGGATCGCGTGGGCGAACTGGCCGAAGCCGATCGAGGCGGAATCGCCGTCGCCGGAGACGCCGAGATAGATCAGCTCGCGGTTGGCGAGGTTGGCGCCGGTCAGCACCGAGGGCATGCGACCGTGCACGGTGTTGAAGCCGTGCGAATTGCCGAGGAAATAGTCCGGCGTCTTCGACGAGCAGCCGATGCCGGAGATTTTTGCCACGCGATGCGGCTCGATCGACAGCTCGAAGCAGGCCTCGATGATCGAGGCCGTGATCGAATCGTGGCCGCAGCCGGCGCAGAGGGTCGAAATCTTGCCCTCGTAGTCGCGATGGCTGTAGCCGAGCGCGTTCTTTTTGATGCCCGGATGCTGGAACTTAGGCTTTGCGATGTAGGTCATGAGAGCCTCGCATCACCCGGCATCGTAATGGCCGGGCTTGTCCCGGCCATCCACGTCGGGGCCGGGAGGAAAGACGTGGACGCCCGAGCCTTCGCCGCGCCGAAGCGGCTACGGCCGCGCAGGCGGGTCGAGCCCGGGCATGACGGCGGAGAGAGCGAAGAGCACGTCATGACACGGCCTTGCGCAGCGGGGTGACCTTGATGTGGTCCTGGTGGTCGCCGATCGCATCGGCGATGAAGCGCGCGGTGATCGGCGTGCCGTCATAATGCAGGATCGGCACCAGCCGGACCGGATCGATGCCGTTCTCCGTGACGATGAGCTGGCGCAGCTGGGCGTCGCGGTTCTGCTCGACCACATAGACGAAATCGTGCTCGGCGATGAAACTCGCCACGCTCGAATGGAACGGGAAGGCGCGGATGCGCAGGCGGTCGAGCTGGCAGCCGCGCGCCTCCAGCAGTCCGATTGCCTCGTCCATCGCCGGCGCGGTCGAGCCGAAATAGATCACGCCATATCTCGTCGGCTTGCTCGCATTGGCCTGCAGCGGCCGCGGCACCATGTCTTGCGCGGTCTGGAACTTGCGCAGCAGGCGCTGCACGTTGTCGGCATAGACGGCGCCTTCCTCGGAATAGCGCGCGTAGCGGTCACGCGACGTGCCGCGGGTGAAGTAGGAGCCCTTCGTCGGATGCGTGCCGGGGTAGGTGCGGAACGGAATGCCGTCGCCGTCGACGTCGAGATAGCGGCCGAAGTCGCGGCCTTCCTCCAGCATCTCCGCCGTCATCACCTTGCCGCGGTCATACTGCTTGGCATCGTCCCACTTCAGCGGTCTGCACAGCCGCTGGTTCATGCCGATGTCGAGGTCGAGCATCAGGAAGATCGTGGTCTGCAGCCGCTCGGCAAGATCGAACGCCGCAGCGGCAAACTCGAACGCCTCGGCCGGATCTTCGGGGAACAGCATCACGTGCTTGGTATCACCGTGCGAGGCATAGCCGCAGGCGATCAGGTCGCATTGCTGCGTCCGCGTCGGCATGCCGGTCGAGGGGCCGGCGCGCTGCACGTTCATGATCACGGCCGGGATCTCGGCAAAGTAGGACAGGCCGATGAACTCGGTCATCAGCGAAACGCCGGGGCCCGATGTCGTGGTAAAGGCGCGGGCGCCGTTCCAGGACGCGCCGACCACCATGCCGATCGAGGCGAGCTCGTCCTCGGCCTGCACGATCGCGTATTTGGCCTGCCCGGTTTCCGGATCGTGCCGCAGTTTCTTGCAGTGGTTGCTGAACGCTTCGGCCAGCGAAGACGACGGCGTGATCGGGTACCAGGCGCAGACCGTGGCGCCGCCATAGACGGCGCCCAGCGCGGCGGCGTTGTTGCCCTCGATGAAAATGCGGTCGCCGACCTTGTCGGCCTTCTTGATGCGCAGGCCGATCGGGCATTTCAAATTCTGCAGCGCCCAGTCGCGGCCGAGATGCAGCGCGTGGACATTGGAGGAGAGCAGCTTCTCCTTGCCCTTGTACTGCTCGCCGATCAATTGCTCGATCAGCTTCGGATCCATGTCGAGCAGCGCTGAGAGCGCGCCCAGATAGATGATGTTCTTGAACAGCTGGCGCTGGCGCGGATCCGAATAGGTCGAGTTGGTGATCGCGGTCAACGGGACGCCGATGACGGTGATGTCGTCGCGGAACTTGGTTGCCGGCATCGGCTTGGTGGAATCGTAGAACAGATAGCCGCCCGGCGCGATACCGGCGACGTCCTTGTCCCAGGTCTGCGGGTTCATCGCCACCATCAAATCAGTGCCGCCGCCGCGCGCGCCGAGATGGCCCGCTTCGGTGACGCGCACCTCGTACCAGGTCGGCAGGCCCTGGATGTTCGACGGGAAGATGTTGCGTGGGCTCACCGGCACGCCGTGACGGAGCACGGCGCGCGCGAACAGCTCATTGGCGCTGGCCGAGCCGGAGCCGTTGACGTTGGCGAAGCGGACGACGAAGTCGTTTACGCTGCTGAGCGGCGCTTGCTGGGACATGCGTTACCTGCGTGGGTCGTCTCGATGAAATATTTCTGCATGTCCCACGCACCGGTGGGGCAGCGTTCGGCGCATAGGCCGCAATGGAGGCAGACGTCCTCGTCCTTCACCATCACGCGCCCGGTCTTCAGATCCGAGGACACGTAGAGGCTCTGGTCGGGATGCAGCGAGGGCGCCTTCAGCCGCGCGCGCAGATCCGCCTCCTCGCCATTGTCGGTGAAGGTGATGCAATCCATCGGACAGATGTCGGCGCAGGCGTCGCATTCGATGCACAGCGTGTCGGAGAACACCGTCTGCACGTCGCAATTCAGGCAGCGATGCGCCTCGCCGAGCGCGAGCTTGACGTCGTAGCCGAGCTCGACCTCGGTGCGGATGTCCTTCAGCGCCACGACCTTGTCACGATGCGGCACCTTGAAGCGCTTCTCGGAGGAGATGTCGTTGTCATAGCTCCATTCATGAATGCCCATTTTCTGCGAGGAGATGTGCACCTCGGGCAGCGGGCGCTCGGTGATGTCCTCGCCGGAGAGCAGGCGATGGATCGACAGCGCGGCCTCGTGGCCCTGTGCGACCGCCCAGATGATGTTCTTCGGCCCGAACGCGGCGTCGCCACCGAAGAACACCTTTGGATTGGTCGAGACGAAGGTGGTCGGATCGACCTTGGGCATGTGCCGCTTGTCGAATTCGATGCCGCAATCGGCTTCGATCCAGGGGAATGCGTTCTCCTGGCCGACGGCGACCAGCACGTCGTCGCACGGATAGGTCTCGTCGGGCTCGCCGGACGGCACCAGCGAGCGTCCGCCGTTGGCGTCATATTCCGCCTTCACCTTCTGGAAGGTCATGCCGGTCAGCTTGCCGGCGGCATGGTGGAACGCGATCGGAACGAGATAATTGAGGATCGGAATGTCCTCGTGCAGCGCGTCCTCCTTCTCCCACGGAGACGCCTTCATCTCCTCGAAGCCGGAGCGCACGATGACCTTGACGTCTTCGCCGCCGAGCCGGCGCGCCGTACGGCAGCAATCCATCGCGGTGTTGCCGCCGCCGAGCACGATCACGCGCTTGCCTATCTTGTCGGTGTGGCCAAACGAGACGCCGGATAGCCAGTCGATGCCGAGATGGATGTTGGCCGCCGCTTCCTCCCGACCTGGAATGTTCAGCTCCCGGCCCCGCGGCGCGCCGGAGCCGATGAAGACGGCATCATAGTTCTCGGCCAGCAGCTTCTTGAGGCTGTCGATACGATGGCCGGCCTTGTAGTCGACGCCGAGGCTGAGCACGTAGCCCGTCTCCTCGTCGATGACGCTGTCGGGCAGGCGGAACTTGGGAATCTGCGAGCGCATCATGCCGCCGGGCTTGGGATCGGCGTCGAACACGGTGCAGTGATAGCCGAGCGGCGCGAGATCGCGCGCCACGGTCAGCGACGCCGGGCCGCCGCCGACCAGCGCGATGCGCCGGCCGTTCTTCGGGGCAGGGCGCGGCATGCGCTGATGGACGTCGTCCTTGAAATCGGCCGCAACGCGCTTGAGGCGGCAGATCGCGACCGGGCTTTCCTCGACGCGCCCACGTCGGCAGGCGGGCTCGCAAGGGCGATCGCAAGTGCGTCCGAGAATGCCCGGGAATACATTCGATTTCCAATTGATCATGTAGGCGTCGCTGTAGCGACCCTCGGCGATCAGGCGGATGTATTCGGGGACCGGAGTGTGTGCGGGACAAGCCCATTGGCAATCGACTACTTTGTGAAAGTAGTCGGGGGCCGAGATATCAGTCGCTCTCATTCATACCCTGTCCGCGCGGCGAACCATGAGCGCGCGGCCTTCCTGACGTGAGGACGACTGCTTGTTCAGGATCGGCTGGGGATCGATTGGGAGTCCGGAGCAGGTCCTGTTCGTCGCCCTTCTGTTTTTTGAATGGCTCAATTGAATAGTCCTATCAGACTAGAGCCATTCCAAGGCGCACACAAAGGCAAATTTGCAAAGCTGCCCTTCGTGCACAGTGTGCGGCGCCGCATTGCGGGCGTGATGCTGCCATCGAATTTGTTGCGTTGCGGCATTGTGGCGAGCGGCTGCATCTGCCGGTTGCACGCTCGCGTCATTGATGCAGAACAATGCGCGCTCAGCCAGAGGCGATGTCCGCGCGGCTCAGGTCCCACATCAGCCTGTAGATGCCGGCCGAGATCTGCGTCGCCAGCGGACCGTCGATCGCCGCGAAGCGCGTGGTCATCAAGGTCGCGATGGCATGACTGTCGGTGCCGTCGATGAGGATGAACCAGTCGGCATCGCGTGAGCTCGCAGGAACCCCGGCTGCCGGACCGGAGAGATCAGCATCGCCCTCGAGCAGGTGCATCGAGATGACGCCCTTGACCTCGCTCGGATCGAGCTCGATCTGCAGCGCGTCGCGCAGCGCCCCGTCCTGTCCCGGCTTCGGCCGCAGGCGGATGATGCCGAGCACCGCGCCGCGACCGGCGCCGATCGAGATCGTGATGCGCGCGACGCTGCGGATCATGTTCTTGAACCGCGCCATCACTGCCTTCGACCATTCCGTCGGCGACTCGAGCCGGGCGCGATAGGGCGCGCTGTCGAGCACGTCGATCGTCTCGGTCGAATACAGGCAGAGATATTTCGGGCTGCCCTGCTCGGCGACATAGCGCCGCGCCTCGATGAAGCCGGGGATGGCCACGCGCTCTTCGAGATGCTCGCTGTCATACCAGCGGTTGAAGTCGGCTTCGTCAGCGGCATCGATGTTCATCGATGTCAACAGCATGCCTTTCCCGGCGATGGGCATTGCAGATGTCCTTGTTTGGCGGCCAATTCCTCATGGTGAGGAGCGCCCCTCGGGCGCGTCTCGCGGACAATGCTTGCGCATTGCCTGGTGAACCATGAGGTCGGGATGGATCGGCCTCATCCTTCGAGACGCCATGCTGCGCATGGCTCCTCAGGAATGAGGGGAGACGATCACATGTTTAAGGCGCGGTCGTGCGCTTAGCCATGTCGGAGATGGCTTTCATGACCGCATCGCGGATGCCGGGGTCATAAAGATTGTGACCTGCGGCTTCGACGACACGGATTTCGGCGTCGCGCCACACCTCCGCCAGCCGTGCCGAGGTCGCTGGCGGACAAAGCAGGTCGTAGCGGCCCTGCACGATGATTCCGGGAATCCCGCTGAGACTGTTCGCATTGCGCAGCAACTGGTCCGGCGCCATGAAGCTGTCGTGCGAGAAATAGTGCGCCTCCATGAACGGCGTCGCCGGCAAGGCGGTGCCGGAGCGGATGGCGAGGCGGTCGAGCCGGGCGCGCGCGGGCTTCACCTCGGACAGCGCGCGCTCGGTATCGTGCCAGGCGCGGGCGGCAGGGCCATGGATCGCCGGATCGGGATCGAGGATGCGCCGGAAGTAGGCGTCGCACGGATCGGCGTGTTCGTTCTCCGGCAGCAGCTCCAGAAAGTCGCGGTGCAGGGCCGGGTGAAAGCGCGCCAGCGTCTCGCCGAAGGCGGTCGCCACCTCCGCGCGGGTGCCGAAAAAGGTCGCGCGCAACACCAGGCCCGTGACGCGCGTCGGGTGCGCCTGCGCATAAGCCAGCGCCAAGGTGGCGCCCCAGGAGCCGCCGGCGACGATCCAGCGCTCGAAACCGAATCTTTCGCGGATCGCCTCCATGTCGGCGATCAGGTCGGGCAGGGTGTTGTTGTCGCGGCTGCGTGCAGGACGCGAGCGGCCGGCGCCGCGCTGGTCGAACAGCACGGCGTGGAAGCGCTCGGGATCGAACAGCCGGCGGTGATCCGGCTGGCAGCCGGAGCCCGGCCCGCCATGCAGATAGACGGCGGGAATGCCGCCCGCACGGCCACTGCTCTCGACATAGATCTGGTGACCGCCGGAGACATCCAGCCATTCCGACGTCAGCGGGATGAACGGATCGCTGCGGTGCGCGGAGGCGCGGCCGGCTTCGGCGTCAGGCATCGTTGCCGTTCTCCGGCGTGCCGCCGGCGAAGTTGCGATACAGGAATCGGTCCTGGCCCGAGGCCGCGTCACGCTCGGCCTGCTTGAAGATGCTCTCGTGTAGCGGGGACAAGGTGCAGGCCGGATCGGTGTTGGCGGCGTCGCCGGTCAGCGCGAACGCCTGGCAGCGGCAGCCGCCGAAATCAATCTCGCGGAACTCGCAGGATTTGCACGGCTCCTTCATCCAGCCGGTGCCGCGGTAGCGGTTGAAGGCCTCGGAGTTCTGCCAGATCCAGGCGATCGAATGGTTCGAACGCACCGACATGAAGTCGAGCCCGGTGATGCTCTCGGCGGCGTGGCAGGGCAGGATCTTGCCCGAGGGCGAGATGTTGAAGAACTGCCGGCCCCAGCCGCCCATGCACTTCTTCGGCCGCAGCGCGTAATAGTCCGGCACCACATAGTCGATGGTCAGCGTGCCCTTCAGCCGCTCGCGGGCCTCCTCGACGAGGCGGTCGGTCTCCTCCAACTGGGCATAGGTCGGCATCAGGCTGGCGCGGTTCTTCAGCGCCCAGCCGTAATACTGCACGTTGGCGACCTCGAGCCGGTCGGCGTCGAGATCGACCGCCATCCGGATGATATCAGGCAGCTGATGCAGGTTCTGCCGGTGCATCACGGCGTTGACCGTCAGCGGCAGCTCGAGCTCGCGGGTCCAGCGCGCGACCTCGAGCTTCTTGACGTGGCCGCCCTTGTAGCCGCCGACGCGGTCGGCGATGCCGGCCTCGCTGCCCTGGAAGCTGATCTGGACATGGGACAGCCCGGCATCGGCCAGCTCCTTCAGCCGCTCGCGGGTCAGCAGCACGGCCGAGGTGATCAGATTGGTGTAGAGACCGACGTCGTTGGCATGCTGCACCAGCTCGACCAGATCCTTGCGCGCGGTCGGCTCGCCGCCGGAGAAGTGGATCTGCAGCACGCCGATCTCGGCGAGCTCCGACAGCACCTTCTTCCACTCCGCCGTCGTCAGCTCCTGCCCGGCGCGATCGAGCTCCAGCGGGTTGGAGCAATAGGGGCATTGCAGCGGACAGCGATGCGTCAGCTCGGCCAGCACGGCGAGCGGGATGCCGTAGGTCTCGGCCGTGGAGCCGCGCCGCTCCAGCACGGCAAGGCCGTCATTCGCGTCGATCTGCGGCGTCGTCTCGGTGAGCTCGGTCATGATGTCGTCTCCCGAACCTCGGTGAGAAATCCCTTGTCGGCGAGATCCTGCAGCATGGCGACGACGTCGGTCGCGATGACGTCGCGGGGCGCGGCATATTTCGCCGCGAGATCATCGATGATGCCGGCGACGGCGCGCGCGCCGTCGCACAGCTTGAGCACCTCGACCGCGATCTCGTCCGGCGCCAGCACGCGCTCAGGGGCGAGGATGACCCAGACCTGGCGCGTCTCGTCGAACTTCAGCTTGGTGTGTCGCGGCAGCACCACGCGGCTGGTCTCGGTGACTTGGATGTGACGCGGAGCCATGGCGGGTCTCTAAGTCGTGTAGTCGTGAAGAAGCACGGTGGCCGCGCAGAGCACGATGCCACTCCCCTCCCCCTTGCGGGGAGGGGTCGGGGGTGGGGGTCCCAGCAAAGACTTCCCGTGTGGACCCCCCACCCCAACCCTCCCCCGCAAGGGGGGAGGGAGTGCACCGTTCGCGGTACGAGAACGGTGGTTCAAACGGGACACGGCTACCCCTCCTTCGGCACGAAGGCGCCGGGCGGGATGTTGCCCTCGACATAGGCGTAATACAGTGCGTCGAGCTGCACCCACAGCACGTTGGTCTTGAAGATCAGCGCGTTGCACACGGCGGCGCGCTGCTCCGGCGTGGTGGCGTGCTCCCTGACGTAATGCAGCGCGAAATTGGCGTCGCGCGGCGCCTGGGTGAGACGCCGCTTGAAGTAGCTCATCGTGTCGTTGTTGACGAAATTGTAGTGCTCGAGCATGCCCGAGATACGCTCTTCATGGATGCTCGGCGCGAACAGCTCGGTCAGCGACGAGGCGATCGCCTCCAGCGGCGAGCGGTCGCGGCAGAAATGCACATAGGCTTCGACCGCGAAACGGGTAGCGGGCAGGATGCCCTCGGTGGATTCGACATAGTCCGTGTCGAGGCCGAGGCCCTCCGTGAGCTTGATCCAGCGCTCGATGCCGCCTTCGCTGCCGATATCGCCATCATGATCCTCGATGCGGTGCCGCCATTCCAGCCGGGTGGCGCGATCGCGGAAGCGCGTCATCACCATCGCGTCTTTGATTGGGATCGTCGACTGGTAATAGTAGCGGTTCAGCGCCCAGGCCTGCACCTGGCCCTTGTTCAGCTTGCCGCCGTGCAGCAGCTTATGAAACGGGTGCAGGTTGTGATAGCGCGTCGCGCCGATATGGCGAAGTGCCGCTTCCAGCTCGCTGGCACTGTTCAAGGTCACGCCCTTGCCGACCGACAGCGCCGTCATTCCACTCAGTTTCGCCTCACTCACAGCTCGATCTCCATCCCTTCAGCGGGGATTTCCCATCCCTCGCGTTCCAACGTTTGCCGCTCGGGTGAGGCGTGCAGCCACGCCGGATTGGAGTTGTTGATGTGCAGGAAGACCTTCCTGCCGATCCCGATATCCGCCAGCGACTTGATCGCGCCGCTTTCTCCGGACATCGCGATATGTCCCATGCTCTGCCCGGTCTTGTTGCCGAGTCCGGCCTGGATCATCTCGTCGTCGCGCCACACCGTGCCGTCGAACAGCACCAGGGGCGCGCCCTTCAATCTCGTTCTCAGATCATCGTCGACGCCGGCACAGGCGGCGATGACGTAGCAATACTGGCCGCCTTCGAGATCGGCAATCTTCAGGCCCAGCGTGTCGCCGGTCGAGGAGCTGCCGCCGGGATGCTGCTTGTCGCGCAGATACCACGCGCTCGTTCCCGAGACGGCGAAGGCCGTGACCTCCAGGCCCGAGGGCCTGCCGTCCTGCAAAAGCGGCCGGAACGGCACGTCGATCACGATCGGCACGCGCTTGACGGTCTCGTCCTTCAGCACATCGAAGATGTTGTTCGATCTGAGGATCGCAAGCACCTTGGGATGCGCATGGATCGAAAATGGCGAGCTCTCGCGCATCGACAGCAGCCCCGTGACCGCGTCGATCTCGCCATTGGTCAGGATCACGCCGGCGATCGGGCTGTGGCGCAAGGCGCCGGGCTTCGGATGCAATTGCGGCGTTCGGGTGACCTGCTGACGCAGATCGGGCGAGGCGTTGATCAGGAACCAGTTGGCGTCATCGGCGCTGACCGCAACCGAGGCCTGGCTGTTGCTGATCTCGGGATGATCCGTGCGCGCGGCACGGCACACGGCGCAGCCGCAATTCCACTGCGGCACTCCACCGCCTGCGGCGGCGCCCAGGACGACGAGGCGAAGCATGAGCCGTCTCCTGGAATTCAGCTGTGGTGGCGCACGCGATTACCAGCGGCAGGATGACCGACAGGCAAGCTGACCAACGGCCAGGATCGCCCGCAGGGAAGGTGACGAGGGTGGGACATCCGACCCGCGTACGGGCTGGCACATACGCGGTCGCTGATCCCCACCCTCAAGCGTCGACGTCCTGATCGCCGAGACCTGGACGTCACACCCGCGAATTATTTGCGGGCCGCGCAGGCGTACATGTTGATTTCCATGCCGACCGGCACTTCAACGATCTTCGGTGCTTTCCAGGCCATTGTCCTCTCCTTCAAGACGGGACGGTTATCGTCCTCAGCATTAAACTACCGTGCTACGAAAAGTTCGCCAGTGGAATCTTTTTGTTTGAGCCTCTCAGGCCTGTTTATTGCAGTGCGAAGTTGCAGATGCGAGTTGCTGCCGTTTTCGTCGGATTGAGCCGCGAAAACAACGAATTCGTGATCGATGGCTTCGCAACGCCGTACAATTCGGTCCCTAGCTTGAGGGGCTGAGCTGGCCGGATGAAGCAGTCGTGAGATGTTCGAGACTTCAAAACCCAAGCGCGCGACCCCATTGGAAGCTGATGATGCCTAGATATTTCTTCAACACACGGATCGGCGAGGAACTGGTCTCCGATACCGACGGCGAGGTGCTGCGCAGTCCCGACCGCGCCTGGGAAGTCGCGCGCGACATGATCAAGGAACTGCTGCGTACCGAAGGCGGCAACGCGGCGCTGATGACGGCCGTCATCGAGGTCACCGACGAGGACGGCGAGATCGTGCTGGAGTTCCCGT
Source organism: Bradyrhizobium sp. SZCCHNPS1003 (assembly GCF_032381555.1). NCBI lineage: Bacteria > Pseudomonadati > Pseudomonadota > Alphaproteobacteria > Hyphomicrobiales > Nitrobacteraceae > Bradyrhizobium > Bradyrhizobium sp. SZCCHNPS1003. Next base: position 231,895 of record NZ_JAUHIU010000008.1, on the reverse strand, counting down.
TCTCCGAAGCGATCTTCAACATGCCGGCGCAATCGATGACGCGCCATTGAGCGCAGAGCGGCCGCATCGCCGCTCCTCGAACGCTCGCATGTTTGCAGCCGAGGTCAGACCGAATGGCGCGGGCGCGCGATGTCGCCGCGCGTGCTGGCGATGCCCATCTCGAAGCTGTCGGCGATGCGGCGGGCGCGGACGATGAAGAGCTCCGCGAGTTCCGGCGCGAGAAGGTCCTTCGCCGTCGCCTCGAACAGTTGCAGCCAGCGGTCGAAATGCGGCCCCTGCAACGACAGCAACAGATGCGGCCGCATCGGCGCGCCGGTGTAGCGGCCCGTCTTCAGGAACATCGACGACCAGAAATCGCTGATCCTGCCGATATGTTCGTCCCAATCCTCCACCGCACGGTTGAAGATCGGGCCGATCAGCTCGTCCTCCCGTGCGCGCCCGTAGAAGGTCTCGACCAGCAGGCGGATCGAGGCGTCGTCGAGTTCCGGATGTTGAACGGCGAGGGGATGGCGGTCGGGCTGGGCGGCAGGCATGGTCATGCGCTGTATATAGGGGATGATAGCGCCGGTGGAAACGCCGGGGCCGCCACTCACGATCTCGCGGCGGCCCTGGCGTTCGGTCACGGCAGGCTGACGAACTCCACCCAGTTTGGCTTCTTGCCCACGGCGTAGGATTTCAGCTTCTCCAGTGCGCCGCCGGCGGCGTCGATCCGATACACCGTCATGCCGTTCGACAGCTCGCCGACGGCGGCGAGATAGCGCCCGGCGGGATCGATGGCGAAGCCGCGCGGCTGGGTCTCGGTCGGCACGCTGCCGATCAGGCTCAGGCGCCCGCTGGCCGCATCGACCTTGAAGCCGGCAATCGTGTTCGAGCCGCGTTCCGAGGCGTAGAGGAACTTGCCGTCAGGCGTCACGTGAAGATCGGCCGCCCAGGGTTTGCCGGTGAAGCCGGCGGGCAGGGCGGTGGTGCGCTGCTGCTCGCTCCAGCTGCCTTTCTCGGCATCATAGGCATAGACGGCGAGATCGGCGTTGAGCTCGTGCAGGAGGTAGATGAACTTGCCGTTCGGGTGGAAGATGAAGTGGCGCGGCCCTGACTTCTCCGGCGTCTTCACCGTCAGCGCATCCTTGGCCGTTAGCGCGCCGGTGGCGGCGTCGAAGGCGAAGCCGAGCACCTGGTCGGAGCCGAGATTGGTCGCGAACACGAAGCGGTTGTCGGGCGAGGGCAGGAAGGCATGGGCGTTCAGCCCGGTCGGGAGCACCTGGCTCGGCGCGGCGACGACGCCATTGGCCTGGACCGGATTCACCGCGACCTTGTTGCCGCCATAGGACGCGCTGAACAGCACCTTGCCGGTGCGGTCGAAGGCGATGTTGGCCATGCTGTCGGCGAGCGGGCCGTTGCCGAGATGCGTGAGCTGGCCGGTCTTGGCATCGATCGCGAAGCTTTCCGCCTGGAACGGCTGCGACCGCACACCGGCGATCAGCACCCGCTTGTCCGGGCTGACCGCGAGCGGGGTCGACGAGCCCGGCTTGTCGACGCCGACGAAGGAAGCCGTCTGCACCGGGGTCATCTCGCCGGTCGCAGCATCGAATTTCAAGACGCTGATGTCGTTGCTGTCGGCATTGCCGACATAGGCGTAGGTCTCGGCGTGGCCTGCGCGCGGCGCCAGCGTTGCTGCAGCGGCGAGAACGAATGTAGCGGCCATGATGGTGCCCGGTCTGATCATGTGGTTTCCCCCTTCGTGATGTTGTTGCTTGAGGTCTTAAAGTCGTTTGTGAAGCTTGACCAAGCTTGTTTCCGGATCGATCGATACAGGATCGGTATTGATCGCCCCCTCGGTCCCGATCGGCGAGCGGGGGACAAGACCCATGCGCGTTGCTGCATGGGCTATCCCGGAGTGCCGCGCCTGGACGGCTTTCTCCCATCCAGCCCGCGCGCTAGAACAGCCATCCGTCACCACGGAGCTCCCCATGACCGATCTCTGGCGCCTGCCGGCTGCCGACCTCGCCGCCCTCATCAAGTCGAAACAGGTCTCCGCCCGCGATGCCGCGACCGCAGCGCTGGCGCGGCTCGATGCGGTCAATCCCGCGATCAACGCCGTGATCGACCATCGCCCCGAGGACGTGCTGCAGCAGGCCGACGCCATCGACGCCCGGCTGGCGCGCGGCGAGGACCCGGGGCCGCTCGCCGGCGTGCCGGTGACGATCAAGGTCAATGTCGACCAGGCCGGCTTCGCCACCACCAACGGCCTCAATCTGCAGAAGGACGCGATCGCGTCGGCACACAATCCGGTCGTCAACAATCTGGTGAAGGCGGGCGCGGTGCTGCTCGGCCGCACCAACACCCCGGCGGTGTCCTATCGCTGGTTCACCAGCAACCTCATCCACGGCCACACCAAGAATCCGCGCGACCCCGGCATCACGCCGGGCGGCTCCTCGGGCGGCGCAGGATCGGCCACCGCGTCGGGCATCGGCCATATCGGCCACGGCACCGACATCGCCGGCTCCGTCCGCTATCCCGCTTACGCCTGCGGCATCCACGGCCTGCGCCCGACGGTCGGCCGCATCCCGGCCTTCAATACACAGTTCCCCGAGCGCCCGATCGGACCGCAGATCAGCGCCGTCTCCGGCCCGCTCGCCCGCACGGTCAACGACGTCAGGATCGCGCTGGCCGCGATGTCGGCGCGCGACGTTCGCGATGTCTGGTGGATGCCGGTGCCGCTCGAGGGCCCGCCGCTGCCGAAGCGCGTCACGCTGTGCGTCAACCCGGACGGGCTGAACCCGGTGCCGGAGGTCGTGGCCGCCTTGCGCGATGCCGCCAGGCGGCTGGAAGCCGCCGGCTGGACCGTCGAGGAGATCGCGGACACGCCGCCGATGCAGGAGGCCGCGCTGCTGCAGACCCGTCTCTGGCTCGGCGACGGCTACGAGGCGCAGCTCGCAGCGGCCGAGAAGGAGGGCGACCCGGGCGCGCTGGCCTGCCTGCGCGGCGTCAGTGACAAGGTTCACCCGTTCGACCTGTCGCAGACGCTCGCGCGCCGAGCTGCATTGACCCGGCAGTGGCTCCTGTTCATGGAGCAGCATCCGGTGCTGCTGATGCCGGTGTCGGGCATGCTGCCGTTCGCCGATCAGCTCGACCGCAAGGACGAGGAGGCCTTCAAGCAGGTCTGGCACGCCCAGCTCACGCAGATCGCGATTCCGTTCTTCGGCCTGCCGGGCCTGACGGTCTCGACCGGCATGGTCGGCCGCGTCCCGGTCGGCGTCCAGCTTGTCGGCCAGCGCTTTCGCGAGGACATGTGCCTCGCTGCCGGCGAGGCGATCGAGGCCGGTGGCACGCCGCCGTCGCCGATCGATCCGGTGCTGGGCTGATGGCCGGCATCTATGATTTCACCGCGACCTCGCTGTCCGGCGAGGAGGTGCCGCTGAAGCGCTTCGAGGGCCAGGTGCTGCTGATCGTCAACACCGCCAGCGCCTGCGGCTTCACGCCGCAATATCGCGGCCTCGAGGCGCTGCACCGGGCCTATGCTCACAGGGGCTTTGCCGTGCTCGGATTTCCCTGTAACCAGTTCGGCGCCCAGGAGCCCGGCACGGCCGAGGAGATCGGCGCGTTCTGCGCCGGCAAGTACGACGTCACCTTCCCGCTGTTTGCGAAGATCGACGTCAACGGTGCGGACGCGCATCCGCTATACCGGTTCCTGAAGGGCGAGAAGACGGGCCTGCTGGGCTCAGCGATCAAGTGGAATTTCACCAAATTCCTGGTCGATCGCACCGGTCACGTGGTGTCGCGCCATGCGCCGACCACCACGCCCGAGGCGTTGAAGAAAGAGATCGAGGCACTGCTGTGAGCGACAACGAGACGACTGCGACCCCATTTCCTGACCGGCTGTCGGTCGATCCGAAGAGCCCCTATTACAATGCGGAGATCCTGTCGCGCGACGTCGGCATCCGCTTCAAGGGCGCCGAGAAGACCAATGTCGAGGAATACTGCATCAGCGAAGGCTGGATCCGCGTCGCCGCAGGGAACGCCAAGGACCGCCACGGCAACCCGCTGACCATCAAGGTCCACGGCCCGGTCGAGCCGTATTTCAAGGATTGAGGCGACTGCGCTGCGGGCCTCTGGTGGTCGTATCCGCCAACCTCTGGCCTCAGCGATGAGGCAAACCGCCAACCCAGGACTCCTCATGCCCGGGCTTGTCCCGGGCATCCACATTCCAGGCGCACGACATGGATGGCCGGGACAAGCCCGGCCATGACGGTGTGGAGAAGGGCGGGGTCGAAGCAGCTTTAGCACCCGCGTCGCGATGGGTAATTCAGAACGTTGGTCGTAGATATTTGAGCGTCGTTCAAAATTATATTGAACGTCGCTCACATTCCGTTACACTCACCCATATCCGCCCCGTCGGCACCGGTCCCGACGCGCGACGTCCCCAGGCGTCTGCGCGATCGGACCCCTGCGTGCCGTCTCCGGCGAGATCACAGAGGGTGAAGACGATGTCCTATTCGGAACAAGATCTGCGCGCCGCAGCCGGGGCCGGCGCGATCGGGCCCGACGAGTTGCAGCGGTTGCTGACCTACCTCGAGCAACAGGCGAAGGCGGGTCCCGCGGCGCACGCCAAATTCGATGCCGCGCATCTGCTCTGGTACGCCGGCGCGCTGATCGTCATCGGCGCCATGGGCCTGTTCTCGACGGTGGCGTTCTCGCAAATGGGCGGCCGTGCGCTGACCGCTTGCGCGCTCGCCTACGCCGCCGCGTTCGGCTTCGCCGGCGACCACCTCTGGCGCCGCGACCTGCGCGTCCCCGGCGGCCTGCTCATCGCCATCGCCGTATCGATGGCACCGCTCGCCGTCTACGGCGTCCAGGCCGAATTCGGCTGGTGGGGCAAGTTCGGCAAGCCCGGCACGGTCCACGACTTCTACGTCTGGATCAAGGGCAGTTGGCTGTTCATGGAGATCGCCACCATCGCGGCCGGCGCGATCGCGCTACGCTTCTATCGCGTCCCCTTCATCGTCGCGATCATCTCGGTCGCGCTGTGGTTCATGTCGATGGACCTCACGCCCTGGATCTTCAACGTCAGCCATTTCGACTGGGAGATGCGCCGCGTGGTGTCGATCTGGTTCGGCCTCGGCATTCTCGCGGTGGCGTGGATCGTCGACTACAACAGCCACAGCCGCGACTTCGGCTTTTGGACGCACTTGTTCGGCCTGATGGCCTTCTGGGGCGGCGTCAGCGCCACGGAAGGCGCGACCGAGCTGGGCAAGGCGATCTACTGCCTGCTGAACGTCGGCCTGCTCGCGATCGCCGTCATCATCGTCCGCCGTGCCTACGCCGTCTTCGGCGCCTTGGGCATCACGATGTATCTCGGCCACCTCGCCGACGTCGTCTTCAAGGACTCGCTGCTGTTCCCGTTCGCGCTGTCGCTGATCGGCGTCGCGGTGGTCGCGGTGGGACTGGCGTATCATCGGAAGCAACGGGTCATCTCGGAATGGCTCACGGCCAATCTGCCGGCGGCGGTGTTGCGGCTCCGGCCGCAGGGCGCGGTGGGATGAGATGGCTGTTGTGATGAACGTTGCGACCGTCCTTCGAGACGCGCGCCTCGGGCGGGCTCCTCAGGACGAGGTCCATATCCGCAGCGGCGGCGTAAACCCTCATGGTGAGGAGCGCCGCGCGCGGCGCGTCTCGAACCATGAGGCCCGGTGTATGTGCCACAAGCCAAGATGGGCGGTCACCTCGCTGCCGCGACAATAAACCCTTCGCTCCATGCATCTTCGTCGAGTTCATACTCGTCAACATGGAAGCAATTTGGATAGTCACGAAAGTCTTCGAACCTTGAGCTTTCTTGCGGCATCCGCTTCGGCAGCGCTGCTGTAAACCCCGATCAGTTTGTTTTCAGCGGAGTCGTCATCGAGACGGTCGGCAGTTGGTCGGTCGCATATGCCAGAGCAGGAAAACGATACCGATCGAGCGGTTCTCCTGACGTATATCCCTTATTCGGAGGAAGCCGCGACTACTGGGTGAAAACTGCGATCAAAACTGCCGAGACGAAGATTGTGAAACAGATCAGGAAGATCACGATGTTTGCTCCCTTCCAGGCAATCAGTCGCGCTCTCTGATTTAAAGTCCAAAAGCTGTGGCCTGCGGCTTTGAGTTGCTTCGCGACCCTGATGTTGCTCCACATCACGCCGCACCACGCTAGCAGGGCGACAACACTCCATAGGATAGTACTCACCTTGAGGTCTCCCGAGTAGTCCCACACCCGATGCTACGTGCCAGAATTACTCACGTGTGCCCAGATTGCAGTGAACGTCACGAGTGCAAGAGCCACCAGGAGCGCCCATTCATATGGAGTTACCTTAAACTATAGAGCCATAGGCCGTAGAGAAGGGCCGGGGTCGAACACCAGACAAGAAAGTAGAGAATCAGTCTAAGAAAGGCGTTGTCATTACGCCGATAGAAGGAACGGTCCGGATTGGTTGTCTGCTTCTCCTCCTGAACCAAAATGCGAAACCGCCATGCAAACACAAGCGTTCCAACCCCAATCCAAATTTGCAGCAGAATGGAGAACCAGGGGATCATCAGCGTTTCTCAGATCCTGCCCGATCTGCGAACCCGAGAAGGGCTACCCGCAATCGAACGTGCGTCCGTCGTGTTATGTATGTTTCTGCGCGCAAACGAAGCGGCTGGCGGGAGGTTGAATAAGGCGAAATCATATAATGAAGTTTCGCTAAAGCGTTGAGCTTTGAATGGAAAGGCCGGAATATCTAAATATCGGGAATATCGGAGCCCCAAATCCCGAACAGGACGGCCAGACCAGCGCCGACCTCGATGCCCAATAATGCAAGGATGCTTCAGTCGCTGTGAATGCTCGATCGCGCGAAACTGAAAGCAAAGAAGCCGAACGCCAAAGCCCCATATCCAAGAACGGCCGCTCCAAGCGAGCAGCCCACCAGGGCTGAAGGCAATGAACGATGCTCGGATCGTTCTGCCCATCGAAAAATCCCGGAATGGACTGTCTCCTAGGCGCAAGATTTGTCCCACCAATTGTCGGGACCGGCCAGTCTGGATCGTCATTTAACCGACACCGCCCTCTGCACACATGCGGTGAGCCCGTCAGAATCGAACCAGGAGCAATGTTTCATGAGGATCACCGTCGAAACCAACGTCGCCGCCCCCATCGATCAGGTCTGGCGGGCCTATACGACGCCTGCCGACATCGTGAAATGGAATGCCGCGTCGGACGACTGGCATACGACCAAGGCGACGGTCGACCTGAGAGAAGGCGGCGCGTTCTCGTCGCGGATGGAGGCGAAGGACGGCAGCATGGGTTTTGACTTCGCCGGCACCTACACCAAGATCGTCGAGGACAAGCTGATCGAATACTCCTTCGGCGACCGCAAGGCCGAAGTTCACTTCGAGCCAGGCTCGAAGGGCGTTATCGTTCGCGTCGTCTTCGATGCCGAAACGACGCACTCGGTCGAGCAGCAGCAGGGCGGATGGCAGGCGATTCTCGACAGCTTCGCGCGATACGTGGAGGCGAAGAAGGCTTCGTGAGGCCGCGGGAGCGGGTCTCCATACAGGCGCCGCGAGCGGCGCCTGTATTTTTCCCTTGACAAATTCCGAAAATCAGCAATGATGCGCCCATCCCGCCTCATCGCAGAGGGGCGTACGCGTCGTCACGAACGTCGGGGTGGGATGCGGTGGCCGTGGAGGCGACGGTGGACGACCGGCGCCTTTCGCGGACGGAGAAGTCGTGTGGTCCTGGCCTCTCGACGCTGAGGTCAAGTCCGCAAGCGTTGCTTGACGGCACGCGCGGGCGATGGGGGCAAGAACGCCGATCCCCAGGGAGAGCACGAAGGACACCGTTCAAACCATCGCGCAGGGAAGGCCGGAATGCACCGGTCGAACCTGTGGTTCCTGCCCCGTGCACTTTCTCTCGCACGGGGGCCATGGGTTGCGGCCAGCACCCGGTCTTCCCTGCGCCCTCTGTATTTGATGAGGGTGACGTGTTTCGCAGCACTCGGGCGTCAGGCGCCGCGAGGCCGCGGTCGCACGTCCTCCAGCTGTTTGAGATGTGAAAGCGGTTTTCCTACAGCGTCGTCCCGGCGAACGCCGGGACCCATACTCCGCGGCGGATGTGGGACGCGAGGTCTAACGACGAGTCCGCCCCAAATCACGTCCTGGGGTTATGGATCGCGGCGTTCGCCGGGATGACACTGACTTTGTGGTTCGCGTGGTTCGTCCCATGCGCCGTATAGGGGACCAATTACGATGACAGCCGCATATCCAGCAGCCGCCGGCCCTCGGCGCGCAACAGCTTCTTGACCGCGCTGGAGGCGACGACCTCGCCGTCATTGGCATAGGCTTCGTGGTTCTTCTCGATGTCCTCGAGCCGATACAGATAGTTCACCATCACGGTCGCGGATTCGCGCTGGCCCTTGGACGAGAGGTCGCCGAGCCAGTTGATGCGCTCCAGCCTCGCGCCGTTGCCGAGGTGGAAGCGGGCGACGGGATCGATCACCTTTCCCTTCGACGTGCGCGCCTTCAGGAAGTAGTGCGCGGCGAGCGGCTCGATCACGGGGCGCAGCTCGGCGGACATCTCGGCGTCCTCGACCCAGCGCGGCTCGTTCAGGAGCTTGAGCACGTTGCGATCCTCTTCGGTCGCATCGGCCGTCGACTTCAGCCAATTCATGAAGCCCGGCACCGGCGACAAGGTCACGAAGGTGTCGAGCTTCGGCAGCTCGCGCCTCAACTCCTCCACCACCTGCTTGATCAGGAAGTTGCCGAACGAGATGCCGCCGAGACCGCGCTGGGTGTTGGAGATCGAATAGAACACGGCGGTGCGGGCGCGGTCGGCCGGCACCGGCGGACGGTCGACCGCGAGCAGCGGCGCGATGGCGCCGGGGATGGTCTCGGTCAGCGCGATCTCGACGAAGATCAGGGGCGCGTCGGGCATCGCCGGATGGAAGAAGGCGTAGCAGCGGCGATCGACCGGATCGATGCGGCGGCGCAGATCGTCCCAGTCGTGGATCTCGTGCACCGCCTCGTAGCGGATGATCTGCTCCAGAATGTTCGCCGGCGTCGACCAGTCGATCTTGCGCAGCACGAGAAACCCCCTGTTGAACCACGAGCTCAAGAGATGCACCACGTCACGATCGAGCGCGGCGAGTTCCGGATTGGCCTTCAACAGATCCAGGAGATCGGTGCGCATCGCCACCAGCTCGGGCGTGCCGCCCGGCGCGCGGTTGAGCCGGCGGATCAGCTCCTGCCGGCGCGGCTCGGAGGCGAAATGCAGCGCGCTCGCGCCTTCGTCCGACGGCGCCGCACGCCAGTCGTCGATCGCCTTGGCGAGCCTGGCCTTGTCGGGCCCGAAATCATGGACCAGCGCGGTGAAGAACGCCTTGCGCCCCTCGGGGTCGAGATCGTGATAGCCGTCGAGCACGTCGCGGGCCATCGCCGTGCCCGAGGCCTCGCCGGCGCCGGACACCAGCGCCTCGCACAGCTCGGCCAGGCTCGTCGCATCGTGCTTCTCGACAGGAGCGCCGCCGCCGCGCAGCAGCGTCCGGCCTCGCTCGGAAATTGTGGTGATCAGGTCGGTGAAAAAGGCATTGGCCATCTGATGTCGGTCGAATCCCAGAGCGTGATGAAGGCGATGTTACATGGATTTATGGCAAAGCTGGTCACATTCAAACATAACAAATCGTCAACGCCGCCGTCGCGGCGCGCATATGCGGCCGGCGTGTCATGCACCTGTCTGCTCCGCGAATTCGGTCGGAGTGCGGCCGGTGACCTGCCTGAAGGCATGCGAAAACGCCGGCACGCTGGCATAGCCGAGATCGGCAGCGAGCTGCTTGACGGAGAGGTGACGGTCGGTGGACAGCCGCTCGATCGCGGCGGCGATCCGGGCACGCTGGCACCACGCCTTGAAGCTCAGCCGCGTCTCCGCCGCGAACAGCCGCGACAGGGTGCGGGCCGAGCTGCCGACCTTGCCCGCCAGGGTCGCCAGGTCCTCCTCGCTCGCGGGAGAGGCGAGGACGAGCTGGGCGGCACGGCGCGCGCGCGGATCCTGCGGCAAGGGGATGAAGGTCGAGGAGTCCTCGGCGCGGCGCAACTCAAGCAGAGCGAGCCGCACCAGGAGCGCCGTGCGCTCGGGCCCGCCGTCCGCTGCGAACAGCGCCAGGATCGCCTGGTGCAGCAGCGGCGAGACCTGCACCACGAACTCGCGGTCGAGCCGCGCGCCCCGCGTCTCCCGCTTCAGCCAGTCCAGCTCGAAATACAGCGTCCGCATCTGGCTGTCGGCCAGCATGTCGATGGCGTGGCCATGGCGCGCCGGCACCCAGACCGCGCGGTCCGGCGGCACCAGCCAGCGTCCCCGCGGCGTCGTCACCTGCATCGTGCCGCGCGAGGCGTAGATCAACTGGGATTCGCGGTGCATGTGCGGATCGAGCCGCGCACCCTTGTGATAGAGGCGCGCGATCAGATGGACGCCGGGCTCGGTCGTCACCCGGTCGGCGCCGAGCGGCTTCAATGGCGTGTCCACGACGGTCATTGGCGGCTTCTCGTTGGTCGCGTCGACTATAACCGATCTGTCAGGAATCGAGGACAACTCCCATGAACAGCGCCCGCCGCGTCATCGGCTTCGTCAACGCGGCCCATTTCATCGACCATTATGCGATGCTGATCTTCGCAGCCGCGGTCATCATCATGGGCCCGGCGCTCGGCATGGCCTATGCGGACCTGCTGCCCTACGCGACGCCGGGCTTCATCGCCTTCGGCGCCGGGTCGCTCCTGACCGGCTGGCTCGGCGACCGCTGGAGCCGGCGGCACATGATGCTGATCTTCTATCTCGGCATCGGCCTGTCGATGATCTCGGTCGGCCTGGTGCAGACGCCGTGGCAGCTCGGCGCGGCGCTGCTCGCGATCGGTCTGTTCGCCTCGATCTATCACCCGGTGGGAACCGCGATGCTGGTGTCCTACGCCGACCGGCTCGGCCGGGACATGGGGCTGAACGGCGTGTTCGGCAATCTCGGCGTCGCCTCGTCGGCGCTGGTCACCGGCGTGGTCGGGCAATATCTCGGCTGGCGCTTCGCCTTCATCGTACCCGGGGTGATCACGGTGGCGATCGGCGTGGTGTTCGCGCTGTCGGTCGTGCATGAGGACCGCCGCGGATCGAAGCAGGCCGCGGCGCAGGCCCGTGTCGCGCGCGACCAGATGTGGCGCGTGGTGCTCGCGCTGCTGCTGGTGGTGATCGCGATCTCCACGACGTTCAACGCGATCACCGTGGCGCTGCCAAAGCTGTTCGCGGAGCGGCTGGCCGGGTTGACGCAGAGCCCGGCGCTGCTCGGCGTGATCGCGGCCGGCGTCTACGTGTTCGGCGCGATGACGCAGTACACGATAGGGCGGCTGCTCGATCGCCACGCGCTGAAGACGATCGCGCTGCCGCTGTCGCTGGTGCTGGCGCCGCTGCTGTATCTCGCCGCCGACGCGCGCGACTGGGCGCTGATCGTGGCCTCGATCGGCATCGTCATGGGTGCGTTCGGGCAGGTCACCGTGAATGACGCCATGGTCGGCAAATACACGGCCGAGGAATGGCGCTCGCGCGCCTATGCGGTGCGCTACTTCGTCGGCTTCACCGCGGCCGGCGCCTCGGTTGGCCTGGTCGCCTGGCTGTATGAGCGCGGCGGCTTCGTCACCATGCTGCAGGCGTTCGCCGTGCTCTGCCTGGTTGCGGTCATCGCCGCGCTGATCCTGCCGCCGGAGCTTCCGGCGGCGCAGCCGGCGCTGCGGGAGGCGCCGGCGGAGTGAGAATGCGATCCACCCAAATTTTCCCAATTGCCAGGCACGCGCTGCCGGCGCAGCCTGGGCCGATATGCGCGTGCTGATACTGATGAGATCTGATTGGCCACCATGCAGGCGACCGCGGTGGCGACGAGAGATTGAAGCACGACACCATTGAGGATCGATCGATGATCAATCGCTTCAGGAGAATGCTGGTGCTCGGGATGGTCGCGGCGGCCGGCCTTGCTGCAACGGAGGCGCTGGCGCAGAGCGATGCGCAGCGCAACGCGATCAAGTCGGCATGCCGGTCGGACTACATGTCGAAATGCGCGAGCGTGCCGCCCGGCGGCACGGCGGCGTTCCAATGCCTGCAGAAGAACATCGCGAGCCTGTCCTCATCTTGTCAGACGGCGGTCAAGGCGCTCGAGCCTGCCGCGGAGACCAAGCCTGCGGCAGAAGCCAAACCCGCGGCAGAGGCCAAGCCCGCGGCAGAGGCCAAGCCTGTCGTGCAAGCCAAGCCGGATTCGGCGCCACCGGCCGAGAGCAGGCCGGCCGCCACCGAGGCGAGCAAGCCTCCCGCCGAGCCTCCGAAGGTCGCGGCGCAGCCGGCCGCGTCCGTCCCGGCCGTGCCTGCCCAGTCCGCCACGGCTGCGGCCAAGCCGGCTGCGTCGGCGCCTGCGGTCAGGCCGAGCGAGGCGCAGGTTGCCGCGATCCGAAGTGCCTGCGGCTCCGATTACCGCAAGGTCTGCAGCAGCGTGCCGCCGGGCGGCGCGGCGGCGCTGCAGTGCCTGGAGCAGAACAAGGCCAAGGTGTCCGCTCCCTGCGCTCAGGCCATGGCGGCTTCGAGCGGTGGTGCCGCGACGACCGGGGCATCGACGGCGACTGCGGCTGTTGCCTCGCCCGCGGCGACAACCACCGCTGGACCAGCGGCGCCGGCGCTGGTGTTGCGACCGCTGCGGCCGCTCGAGGAGTTGCGCATCGTGAGGGCCGCGTGCGGCGCGGACGCGCGGGCGTTGTGCAGCGGCATCGAGCCGGGCGGCGGCCGGATTGCGCAGTGCCTCGCGGCCAATGCCGGCGCGCTGACACCTGGCTGCAAGGGCATGCTCGCGCAGTTTGCGGCCAATCGCTGATGCAGGGTGGCTGCCGCCATTCACGGTTACCGCCGCCGTGCCCGCGGGGATGCACACGAAAGCGAATCCACCCAAATTGTCCCAGTTGTCGGGCGGGGAGGTCCCAGGCAAGGTCGCGACAGGGTGGATATTTGACCAATCAGATCATGATCAGGAGTTTGAAGATGAGCGCCATTGTTTCACGTGCCATTATTTCCACGCTGTGCGGATTGTTCATCCTGGCGGCGATGCCGTTCGTGTCGATGTCGGATGCCAAGGCCGTGGTCTGCGCTCGCGGCGTCGTGCGGGCCGGCTGCGCCGGTGCGGCGGGCGCCGTGGTGGTTCGCAAGCCGCCCGTGGCGGCCGCGGCGTGCCGCACGGTGATCGTCAATGGCGTCGCGGTTCGGCGCTGCGTTTAAGCGACGCTTAATCGGTTTTCGGTATCGAGTTATTTGAAACCGCAATTGCGACGCGCAAGTTTTGCGCGTCGCATGCTGCTTTGCGTAAGCGAGGTAAGCTGTATTTAACGGTGCTCCCGGCAAGGTGCGGCTCGTATCCAACCTGCAATCCAATGGGAGAGGGCCATGGCGTTTTGGCGCTGGCTGCGTGACGCAGCCCTGGTAGCTGCGGTAGTCACGTTTGCCGGCCACGCCGCGGGCGCAGCCGGCTTGAAGGAAGAAATCGCGCCGACGGGCAAGCTTCGCGTCGCCATTGCCGTTGGCCCCGCCGGCGGTGCGTTCTGGTGCGTCAAGTCGGACAGCGGCTATTCAGGCGTTCCGGTCGAACTGGGCAAGGCGATGGCCGCGCAGGTCGGTGTGCCCGTCGAGTTCGTCGAGCATCCGAATTCCAATGCGATCACCGATGAAGCTGCTCGGGGCGTCTGGGATGTGGCCTTCATGCCGAAGGACGCGGAGCGCGAAACCAAGGTCTCGTTCGGTCCGGTCTACGATTCGGTCGAGACCACCTTCATCATCCGCGCCGGTCTCGACGTCGCCAACATCGCGGCGCTGGACCAGGCCGGCACCGAGGTTGCGGCCATCAACGACACGACCGTGCTGCGCGGTGCCAAGGCCTTCCTGAAGAAGGCGACCGTCACCGGCTTCAAGTCCTACGAGGAAGTCTACGCGCTGCTCAGCGCGGGCGAGATCGACGCGCTCGCGCTGGCGCGCGATCAACTGAATCTCATCACCAAGCAGATTTCCGGCACCAAGGTGCTCGCCGAGACCTTCAAGAAGACGGATACCGCGGTTGCGGTGCCGCTGAAGCATCCGCAGTCGCTGGCCTTCGTCACCAAGTTCATGACGGACTCCAAGGCGAACGGCCTGCTCAAGAAAGCCTACGGCGCCAACAATCTGAGCGAATCGACTTTGCTCACCCAGTAGGCGCACCGACGCTGCCTGCCGAACTCTCCCACGCCACCGGCGGGGGAGAGCCATCGTCTCAGCCGGCGCGCTTCATCTCAGTTCGGCGCCCGCCTCACGATCGGATCGAGGCCGCTTTCCGTGATGACATGACGTGCATCCGGTGATTCCAGGAACTTGATGAGCGCCTTGCCGGCCTCCGGCTCCTTGGCGTCCGTGGCAATGCCGGCGGAGAACACGGTGATCTTCTGCAGTCCGGCCGGCAGCGGCCCGACGATGTCGATGCCCTTCACCGGCTTGAGCTCGCTGATCTGCTGAAAGCCGATCTCCGCTTCGCCCTGGGCGACGATCTCGCCGACGGGAGTGCCCGGAATCATCCGCGCCTTGCCTTTCATCTCGTCCTTGATGCCAAGCTTGTCGAACATCTCGGTGGAGACGTAGACGCCGCTGGCACTGTCCGAATAGGCGATGGTCTTGGCGGCGATCAGCATGCGCTTCACGGCTTCCGCGTTCGAAATATCGGGATGCGGCATCCCCGACTTGACCGCGACGCCGATCGGCGAATTGGCGAGGTCCGCACGGCTATCCGGCATCACCTTGCCCTTGGTGGTGAGATCGCTGAGCGCGTAGCCCACCATGATGAGGACATCGGCAGGTTCGCCACGCTCGAGGCGAGCGGGAATCGCATTCGTTGTCGTTCCCATCGACGGGCCGTAGGCAATCGTGACCTTGTGACCCGAGCGCCGCTCGAACTCCGGCACCAGGGATTTGAACGCAGCGGTCATGCCGCCGGAGATCATGACGTGGACATCTGCGGCCTGGGCCGCGGTGGTCAGGAGGAACGCGGCCGAAGCGGCGAGACCGATGGTGCGGAGATGGGGCGAGAGTATCATGGCAGGCTCCGAGGCGAACGGCTGGAGGCCGGGGGCGCTTTGGATAGCCCGGCCTTGCCAGGAAGGCCAGCGCCGGCGTCGGCGCATACGGCCGTCCCTGCAATGCGTCTCGCTTGCGGCGTCACTGTGTTAGTAGTGTGGCGAGGCTGCTCGCCGCTACCTCAGCCGGCCTGATAGGCCGGCGCGGATGCGAGAAAGTCGTTATACGCGTCCGCATCGGGCGGCGTGAACATCTCGGCCAACGGGTTGCGCCGTCGGCGCTGGGCGCCAATGTCCGCAAGCAGTTCGTCGAAATGCTTGAAGTGATAGGGCGCGACGCAAAGTCCGCCATAGACGCCCGCGGCAGGGCGCTCGATCCGCTTGAAATGCAGCATCATCTCGATGTTGTCGCGCATCTCGCGCTCGCTCGGCTGATGCGCCAGCTGTTTGTCGGCATACCGCACCAGCCAGTTGGCGGCCATGTCCGCACAGAGCACGGTGCAGAAGCTCGAATTGAAGCCGACGAAGCCCATGTCGGGAAGATCGGGATTGGCGATCAGCCGATAGAGCCGGTACTGCCCGTCCGGATCGACCAGTCTGGCGCGGTCGGCTGCCGACAGGAACGGGACCCCGAGCTTGTAGCCGATGGCGAGGATCGCGACGTCGGCCGGAATTCGTTCACCGCCGCTGGTCACGATGGTGTTCGGCTCGTAGTGGCCGAAGGTGCCGTAGACAGCCTTGATCCGGCCGTCTGCGACCATCGGGAAGAAGTCGGGCGTCGCGATCGGGACGGAGCAGTTCACGCCGTCCTCGATCCTGCCGTTCGGCACCATGTTGCATTTGGCGAGCTTCAACTGCGTCTTGAGCAGGCTCTCCAGGCCGCGCCAATTGGCCCAGACGAGCGGCTTGGCCAGCAGATGGGCAAGGCGCGAGAGCGGGCCGATGCCCCAGCTTGGGAACATCTGCTCCTGGGCGCGGATATAGAGGATGCGCTTGAAGTTGATCAGACCGCCGATGAAGTAGGGAATGCGCCACACCGCTTCACGAAGCACGATCGTGACCGAGCGCGCGCCGGAGCGCACGGCGTTGACCGCGATGTCGGTTGCCGATTTCGAGCCGCCGAGGACCACCACGTCGCGCCCCCTCGTGAGCGCGGCATCGTTGTATTTCGAGGAATGCAGGATCAAGCCGCCGGCGGCCGCGAACTGATCTTCGCCGGCAAGCGACAACGTCTGCGGCTCGTTGAACTGACCGGTGCAGACGGCGACGAAATCGAAATCCTCCCGGCTCGTTCGGTCTCCGGTCTTGAGGTCGAGGCTCCATCCAGGCTTGCCGTCATTGCGGCGCTGCATCGCAAGGACGGTCGTGTTCAACCGCATCAGGCGGATGAGGTCGTAGGACTTCGCGTAGTCGGCAAGATAGGCATAGACCTGCGGTCCCTTCGGCCATTCGGGATAGTGATCCGGCATCGCCTTGTCGGTGTAGCGATAGAGCTCCTTGGGGCTCTGCGTCTGCACGTCGGGATAGGATCGCGCGGGCTCCCAGACGCCGCCGAGATCGGCGCTCCGCTCGACGATGGTGACGTCGTGCCCGCGGGCGGCGAATGCTTTGGCTGCAGCCAGGCCGGAGACGCCGGCGCCGATCACACAGACATTCTTTCGATTGATCATGGGACTTCCTTGTTGTCGGGCGCGCGGCCGCGCACCCGCCGCGCCGCAAGAGCCCGCAAGAGTTTGATGGTGACGAAGGTCGCCCGGCGCGACCGAGATGTGCGATGCCGACGGACAAGCCAGCTTCGAAATCAGGGCGAGAAGGATCTCGCCGATCGCATGTCGTTCAGGCGCAGCCGTTGCTCATGCTGCAGGCGCACCGGGCCGATAGCGATGATCGCGCGCCGTCCGTACCGCAACAATTGAGGAGCGCTCGCCGGGCCCGGCGCTGCCGCCTAGTCGTTGGCCTCGGGCGGCAGAAAGTCGACCTCGTGCTCCGCCGAGATCCGCACCACTTCGGCCGGGTCGGCGAGATTGTCCAGCATGTTGAACAGCGCCTCCAGCTTCTGCATCGGCGACACCCAGAACAGCGCGCGCGCCGGCTTGTCGGATTTGTTGAAATAGCCATGCGGAATGCCGCGCGGCATGCGCACGAGGTCGCCGGCATTCGCCTTGACCCAGACGCCGTCGAGCTTGAGGTCGAGGACGCCTTCCTGCACCAGGATGAACTCGTCCTGGGTGGGATGAACGTGAACCGGCACGAACTGCCCGGGCTCGCTGTTGGTCTCGAAGGCGAACGTGGAGTCGGTGACGGCCTTGGGATAATAGAGCTGACCCAGGATATTCCAGGTCTTGCCGGCATAGCCGGTACCTGCGCGCGTGATGCCTTTTTCGAGTGTGATCATGGCGGATCTCCTTGCTGCACGCATGGGAGGATCAAGCCGGGGCGACGCCAAGTCTATCCAGAAAACGAATCCCTCGACGTCAGTTGCTAATTATTATAGGTTTCAAACGATCTCGACGGACGACGTAGGCCATGACTGCAGGTGCAGCCGCTGATCGTAGTTGGAAGTCACCGGCTGAGCCGCGGCTTACAGCCTATGGCCGTGTTGCAACGCACGATGTCGATGAGGCCGCTGAACAAATAGGCCGCATCTTCTGTCCGCATGGGCTGCAACCGGAGGCCGATACTGCGCGCGATTTCCTGGCTCTGCATAATTGTGCGGCATTCGATGGCTTTTCCATCAACTACGTCGCCTATGGCGGTGCGGTAACCATCGATCCCGGCTGTCTCGACCGCTTCTTCCTGCTGCAGCTTCCGCTGGCGGGGACCGCGCGGGTTTTCGCCGGGGCCGGCGAGGTCGCCACGGCGCCAGACCATGCAGCATCGCTGCTGTCGCCGACATTGCCCACGCGTATGGTCTGGGACGCTTGCGCTCAGTTGATCCTGTTGCTCGACCGCCGTCTCGTGGAACAGCGCGCTGCCGCGCTGTCCGGGCGCGCGGTGCAACCGATCGAATTCGATCCCGCGATCGCGCTGTCGGGACGTCATGGCTCGCGGCTCCGGGCTCACATGCTTGGGCTCGCCGACCTCGCCGAGCGTCTCGGCGGTGGGCGCGGCCTGCCATCGGTTGCGGCAGCCAATTGGCGCGAGACGCTGCTGGATATTCTGTTCGAGCAGCCGGGCAATGGCCTGGCGGAGGCGATCAGGCTGCATTCCGGCCGGGTCGAGACGCTGCCGCAGGCCGTCCGCCGGGCGCGAGATCTCCTGGCGGCGCACGCAGCCGAACCGCTCGATCTGGCGCAACTCGCGGCGTCGTCAGGAGTGGGGATCCGGGCGCTGCAAGGCGGCTTCCGCCGCCATTTCGGCATGTCGATCTCCGACATGCTGCTCGACATCCGGCTGGCGCGGCTCAATGCGCAATTGATGGCGGCTCCGCCGGAGGCGCGGATCATCGACATCGCCTTCGACCTCGGCTTCACCCATCTCGGGCGGATGGCGGGTGCCTATCGCGACAAGTTCGGGGAGGCGCCGTCGGCGACACTGCAACGCGTGCAGCGCGGCCGCTTCACGAATTGACGTGAACGAAATCCCGCAGCAGCGGATAGATCTCGTTATTCCACTTCTTGCCACTGAACACGCCGTAATGGCCGACGCCGGCCTGCATGTGATGGACGCGGCGATAGGCACGTACATTGGTGCAGATGTCCTGCGCCGAGAGCGTCTGTCCGATCGAGCAGATGTCGTCGCGCTCGCCTTCCACCGTCATCAGGCCGATGCGCCGCACGGCTTTCGGATCGACGGGACGGCCGCGATGCATCAGCTTGCCCTGCGGCAGCAGATGCTCCTGGAACACGTCGCGCACGGTCTCGATGTAGAACTCGGCGGGAAGGTCCATGACCGCGAAATACTCGTCGTAGAACGTCTTGATGGTCTCCGCCTTCTCGACCTCACCCTTGGCGAGATGATTGGCGAGATCCATGTGCTGTTTCACATGGCGCTCGAGATTCATCGATACGAAGGCCGTGAGCTGCACGAAGCCGGGATAGACCTTGCGGAACGCGCCCCTGCACTGGAAGGGCACGTAGTGGATCAGGTTGTCCTCGAACCAGTCGATCGGCTTGCTCTTGGCGAACTCGTTGACCTTGGTCGGCTGGATCCGCGTGTCGATCGGTCCGGCCATCAAGGTCAAGGTGGCGGGGCGCGACGGATGGTTGTCCTCGCACATCACGGCGGTGGCCGCGAGCGCGGAGACCGACGGTTGGCAGATCGCCACCATGTGCGGCCGCGGACCGAGCTGGCCGAGGAAGGTGATGAGATGATCGGTGTAGTCTTCCAGCCCGAAGCGACCATGATCGCGCGGGATGTCGCGCGGATTGTGCCAGTCGGTGATGTAGACGTCGTGGTCCTGCAGCAGTGTCTTCACGGTGCCCCGCAGCAGCGTGGCAAAATGGCCGGACATCGGTGCGACCAGCAGCACCTTGGGCTGATCCGGCGCAGCGTCCTTCTTGAAGTGCAGGAGCGAGCCGAACGGTGTCTTGAACGTGACCTCTTCGGTGACGGCGAGTTCGCGGTTGCCGACCGTCACGCTGTCGATGCCATACGCCGGGCGAGCGTAGGTCAAGGCCGCGCGGGAGATCAGCTCGAGCGCGGCGGACAGACGCCGCATGGCGCGGCTGGATAGCCCTGATGGGATCAGGTTGAGATAGCGCATGGCGGCTGCTGCGCTCTGGCGCCACGGCTCGGTCAGGTCCATGTGGTTCTGATAGGCTTGGTACAGCAGCGCCATCGCGTCCGATCCATTACATGCATCGCTGTATGCAATATCGGAGCCAGAGTGGCCGAGTCTTGCCTGAAAAACTGGCATGTCGCTTGCTCGCTGAAATCTCTGACGTATCCGGCTCCGCGCATGATGCCGCTCGCACGAGCGGCACGGTGGGCGAACGACAAGCGGCAAAGCGGCAAGAGGGTAGGGGCGACATGGCCAAAGCGACGTTGACCATCAGCAGCAAGAATTACTCGTCGTGGTCGCTGCGCGGCTGGCTGCTCGCAAAATTTTCCGGGCTCGATTTCGACGAGGTCGTGGTCGGTCCGGACGACGCATCGGCGCGCGCCGAGATCCTGCTGCTGTCGTCCTCGATCCTGGTGCCGTGCCTGCGCCACGATGGTGCGACGATCTGGGATACGCTGGCGATCGGCGAGTATCTCAACGAGACCTTTCCGGAGGCGGGCCTACTGCCTGCCGACCGCATTCAGCGCGCGCATTGCCGCTCGATTTCGGGCGAGATCCATTCCGGCTTCACGACCCTGCGGGCGTCGCTGCCGGTCAATCTCAAGGGTCGCTTTCCGGGCTTCAAGGTCTGGACGCGGGCGCAGGCCGACATCGACCGCATCTGGGCGATCTGGCGCGACTGCCTGGACAGATCCGGCGGCCCATTTCTGTTCGGCGGGCGCGGCATGGCGGATGCGATGTATGCGCCGGTGGTGACGCGCTTCGTGACTTATGACGTGAAGCTCGAGCCGCAGCTCAGGGCCTATGCCGACCTGATCATGGCGCTGCCGGAGATGCAGCAATGGATCGAGGCCGCCAAGGCCGAGCCCGAGGAGATCGAGGAGCTGGAGGTCGAGTACTAGGGTCCTGCCGTCAGCGGCCCGTGCCCGCGGCCCTTTGCAGCTGCCGGCTCCGGCGAGAACGGCTCATGCCACGGGCAGGTGCTGCTCAATTTGAAGCCGGATCTGCGTCTTCGCGGCGCGTGGCGTGAGCTGTCAGCACGTCACCATTGCCGTGTGGCGTCGGCCAAAACCCGGTTGTTGGCAATCGGTTCGGCCCGCGATGGCGCGCCTGGCCTGCCGATCTTTGCGTTGCAAACGGGGCGTGGCGTGGTTTTCGCATGGCACAATCCGCTTTCGGACGTGGTGGCCTCTGTGGCCGATCGATGGGCCGCAACGGTCGCCGATGTCGCGATCAACCGGTGGAGGCCGTCATGAACCAGCATGCAGTGGTGACCAAGTTCTCGCAAGTGAAGCCCGACGACACCGCCTACACGGGCGGCGGGCTGCGCGACTTCTTCCTGTATCGCGATCTGGGCATCGCCGACGCCACCGGCGGGCAGGTGATCTGCCACCTCGTCAAGGCCAATCCGGATTGTCCGCCGGTGGATGGCACCGGCTGGCATCGCCATGATTGCGATTTCCAGATCGTCATCATGATGAAGGGCTGGGCCCGCTTCATGTACGAGGACAAGCCGACCCTGGTGAAGGCCGGCGACGTCGTGCACCAGCGTCCCGGCATCGTGCACTACCTCTACGATTATTCGCCTGACATGGAATATATGGAGATCGTCAGCCCGGCCGACTTCAAGACGGTCGAGATGCCGCCGGCGACCGACAACGTGCCCCCGGTCACGCCGTGGACCTGAACGCCTGAGCTCCTTCTCCGTTAATCTTTGGCATCCGGTTGCGGCAAGCGGCCGGAGGCTTCTCCTCACGATGTGGTGCGTCGTCTCTATTGTGTCCGACATCTAGCGTGAACAGATCGCGTACCAGATGCGGCGTCCGATTCGGACGCGATTCGTTCCAGCAGCGTTCCAGGGATTAAGACGGCAAGGCAGCGGCGTCGCATTTTGAAACACGGCACGCGCGCTGCCTGTCTCGCGCCTTGGTGCCCTACATTGCCCCTTGCGACCGGTCTGGCGCCGGTCCATCACCCGCGAGGGGAGCATCGATCATGACCTTGACCACATTGGCTTGGCTCGCGCTCGCGGCCTATGGCGCGCATATTCTCGAGGAATACACGTTCGATTGGCGCAATTGGGCGCGTGCGGTGATGAAGCTGCCGGTCGAGTGGAGCGACTTCTACGTGACGAACGCGCTGGTGGTCGTGCTCGGCGCGGTGCAGGCAGAGCTTGCCGAGACATGGCCGCCGGCCGCGCTCGCCTACGCAGCGCTGATGATTATCAACGCCATCTTCTTCCACATTCTGCCGTTCCTGCGCAGTGGAGGCAGATTCTCGCCGGGGCTGGCGACGGCGCTGATTCTGTTCTTTCCGATCGCAATTGCGATGTGGCGGCGGGCGTGGGGTGACGGTGTGCTCGACGTTGGAACGGCTGTCCTTGCGGTCGTCACCGGCGCGTTGCTGATGGCCTATCCGGTCGTGATGCTCAATCTGCGTTCGAAACCGTATTTTCGGCAAGACCGGCCCTGAGCAGAACTCAGGGCCCGGTGTGATCAATAAGACGAAGCGCGATCGGCAACGAAGCTCGGCTGCGGACGGCGTCCATTGCGCTCATCAAATCGCGCGCGCGGGAAGCGCCAGCCGATGACAGTGGCTTCGAGCGCGCCGCCGGATTCCTTGTTGTGCCATTTGCCATCAATGTAGAAACAGGGGAACGGAAGTTGATAGGTGCCGCTGTGATCCTCGCACAACACCTCGACCGTCTGCCCCGGCGGTGGCTCACCGCTGCCGTCGAATTGCGCCAGCCGTTTTTCGCGCGTAGCCATTCTGTCCATCTCCCTAAAAACGGGTCCCGGCCGGAACTTCAATGCGCGATTGAGGTCTCAGTATGGTATCAATCAGGAAACTCCGTCAGTTCCACGCAAAATCATGTGTTGGGCAAGCCAATGAGAAAATTGTGATGCGAAAATTCGTTGCCGCGCGAATCATCTTTGCCGCGAGCGTGCTCGCGATATGTGTGAGTTCTGCCGGACATGCGCAGGATATTCCGGGCATCGAAATCTGCACTGCAGAAAAGGCGATGGATCGACGGACATCATGTCTGCAGAGCAATATCGATTTCCTGCAGAAGACGATGACCAAGCAATCGCTCGATCAGCAGCAGAAGCTCGATGCGGCGAATCGCCAGATCCAGGCGCTAAAGGCCGCGCTGATCTCGCAGCAGGGCCTGATCGACGAGCTGAAGGCGTCGCAGGCGAAGCTCGCGGACGAGCTGAGGAAGAAGGCCGATGCGCCGGCTGCCAAGGACGCGGCGCCGGCGAAGCCGACCAGCAAATAGCACGGTCCGCAGCGCAATAACGATCAAGCGCACGTGGATCTCCGCGCGCAGGATCGGGCGCTTCGATAGGAGAGAGGCGTGTCCACCAACCCGGCCCAGAAGGCGCTCTGGTTCATCGAGAGCCATCTGTCGGCGCCGTTGACGTTGGATGACGTGGCGGCCATCGCCGGCGTGTCGCGCTTCCACATCGTGCGCGCGTTCGCGGCGGCGACCGGCGTCTCGGTGATGCGCTATGTCAGGCTGCGCCGTCTCAGCGAGGCGGCACGGGCTCTGGCCTCTGGCGCACCCGACATTCTCAGTCTCGCGCTTGAGGCTGACTACGGCTCCCACGAAGCGTTCACGCGCGCGTTCCGCGACCAGTTTGGCGTCACGCCGGAATCGGTGCGCGCCAACCCATGCCTCGATGGCCTGCCGCTTCAGGAGCCGATCATGATGGACCAGACCCCGCTCGACGATCTCGCCGCCCCGCGCTTCGTGACGGCCAAGCCCCTGCTCGTGGCGGGCGTCTCCGAACGCTTCAGCCACGACAATGGGGCCGGTATCCCGGCGCTGTGGCAGCGCTTCCACCAGGGGGTGCACGAGATCCCGGCTCGCATCGGAGATGTCGCCTACGGTGTCTGCTGCAACGGCGACGATGCCGGAAATTTCGACTACGTGGCAGGAGTCGCGGTGACCGACTTCTCCGACCTGCCGCGCAGCTTCGCCAAGGTTCGGATTCCCGCCGCGACCTTTGCCGTGTTCGCCCATCCGGGCCACGTCTCGACCATCCGCCGCACCGTCAACACGATCTGGAATCACTGGCTGCCGCAATCGGGCTGCACGGTCGCCGACGCACCGAGCTTCGAACGCTACGATCAGCGCTTCGATCCGAGGACCGGTGATGGCGGGTTCGAGATCTGGGTTCCGGTGATTCGCTGACCCCCGCCGGAGGCGTCCCGGATTTGTGTCGAGACGCTGCAGGCCAGCCCTGCGGCGCCGGACCCCGTCGATTGCTTGGCAAGCAGCGGCACGTTTGCGATAACCTCACGCCTAACAACAAATGCGCCGCAGCGCGGCGACGAAAGCGGGAGGTCGTCCGATGTCCGACATGCGCGTGCTCGCCACCGATCTGGAATTTCCGGAAGGGCCCGTGGTGATGCCCGACGGCTCGGTGGTGCTGGTCGAGATCCGCGGCAAGCGCCTGACGCGGGTGTTTCCCGACGGCCGCAAGGAGGTCGTGGCGCAGATTCCGGGCGGGCCGAACGGCGCAGCCCTAGGGCCCGACGGCAAGATCTACATCTGCAACAATGGCGGCTTCTCCTGGATTCCGACCGGCAAGATGATCATGCCGGGCCCGCAGCCCGAGGATTATCTCGGCGGCTCGATCCAGCGCGTCGATCTGCAGAGCGGCAAGATCGAGACCGTGGTCAGCCGCTGCGGCGAGCATGAGCTGCGCGGGCCGAATGACCTCGTATTCGACCGCCATGGCGGCCTGTGGTTCTCCGATCTCGGCAAGCGCCGCGCCCGCGACATGGATGTCGGCGCGTTCTATTATCTCAAGCCCGGCATGAGCGAGATCGTCGAGGCCGTCCACGGCATCCTGCCGGCCAATGGCATCGGGCTGGCGCCGGATGAGAAGACCGTCTACATCGCGGAGACGCCGACCGCGCGTCTCTGGGCCTACGATCTCACCGAGCCCGGCACGGTGAAGCCGCGCGAGGTGATCTATCGCGGCGAGCGCGGCCGGCCGATCGCGGGCCTCGGCGGCTACCAGATGTTCGATTCGCTCGCGGTCGAGGCGAACGGCAATGTCTGCGTCGCCACGCTGGTGACCGGCTGCATCAGCGTGATCGCGCCCGACGGCACGCTGGTCGAGCAGGTGCCGACCGGTGACCGCGTCACGACCAACATTGCCTTCGGCGGTCCCGAGCTGAAGACGGCCTA
The DNA here is from genome assembly GCF_032381555.1 of Bradyrhizobium sp. SZCCHNPS1003. Lineage (NCBI taxonomy): Bacteria > Pseudomonadati > Pseudomonadota > Alphaproteobacteria > Hyphomicrobiales > Nitrobacteraceae > Bradyrhizobium > Bradyrhizobium sp. SZCCHNPS1003. Next base: position 206,861 of record NZ_JAUHIU010000008.1, on the reverse strand, counting down.
CATCACGCTGTCGGGCAGGGGTGAGCTGGTGGCGATGGACTGGCCGCGGCCGGGCCTGCCGCTGAATTTTCTGAACAAGTAGGACAGCTGGGCATCGTCATGACGCTGCGCGGATGATAACGAGCAACGTAGAACGTTCTCGGAATTGCTCCTCATGGTGAGGAGCGCCGTAGGCGCGTCTCGAACCATGAGGCCCGACCTCGGCCTCATCCTTCGAGACGCAGCGCTGCGCGCTGCTCCTCAGGATGAGGGGAAGGAGTGTCAAATGCCCTTTCTCGAACCGGTCACCCTCCGCGGCGCGCACGCCAGCCTCGTGCCGCTGTCATCAGACCATCACGACGCGCTGGTCGAGGCCGTCAGCGACGGCGAATTGTGGAAGCTGTGGTACACCGCAGTTCCGAAACCCGAGACCATGGCCAAGGAGATCGAGCGCCGGCTCGGCCTGCTCGCGGCCGGCAGCATGCAGCCGTTCACGGTGCTCGACCCCGACGGCCGCGTCGCCGGCATGACGACCTACATGAACGTCGATGCCGCCAACCGTCGCGTCGAGATCGGCTCGACCTGGTATGCGAAGCGGGTGCAGCGCAGCGCGCTCAACACCCAGTGCAAGCGGCTGCTGCTGGCGCACGCCTTCGAGGCGATGAACTGCATCGCGGTCGAGTTCCGAACGCATTTCTTCAACCACCAGAGCCGTCGCGCCATCGAGCGGCTCGGCGCCAAGCTGGACGGCATTTTGCGCAGCCACCAGATCGCGCCGAACGGCACGCTGCGGGATACCGTCGTCTACAGCATCACCGCGGCCGAATGGCCAACCGTGAAGGTGCATCTCGACTACCAATTGAATGACAAGCCGCGCTGATCGCGCTATGGCCGCTTGCCGCCTGGCGCGGCTGACGACGACGAGACCGGGACGACAGACGAGATGGATACGTTCGATTATGTGATCGTGGGGGCCGGCTCCGCCGGTTGCGTGCTCGCCAGCCGCCTCAGCGAGGACCCGTCGGTGACGGTGTGCGTGCTGGAGGCCGGGCCGCGCGACTGGCACCCCTACATCCATCTGCCGGCCGGCTTCATCAAGACCTTCTACATGAAGAGCATCAATTGGGGCTACCAGCAGGAGCCGGGACCCTACACCGCCGGGCGCAGCATCTACGCGCCGCGCGGCAAGACGCTCGGCGGCTCCTCCTCGATCAACGGCCATGTCTACAACCGCGGCCAGCGCCAGGATTTCGACACCTGGGCGCAGATGGGCAATCGCGGCTGGAGCTATTCCGATGTGCTGCCGCACTTCAAGCGCATGGAGAAGCGCATCGGCGCCGGCGAGGATCAGTATCGCGGCCGCGACGGCAACCTCATCGTCACCACCATGGAGTGGAAGGACGCGCTGTGCGAGGCCTTCATGGACGGCGCGGTGTCGCTCGGAATCCCGCGCAATCCCGACTACAACGGTGCGATCCAGGAAGGCGTCTCCTACGTCCAGCGCACCATTCAGAACGGCCGCCGCGTGTCGTCGGCAACCGCGTTCTTGCGTCCGGCCAGCAAGCGGCCGAACGTCGAGGTGCGCACCCATGCGCATGCCACCGGCGTCGTGCTCGAAGGCAAGCGTGCGGTCGGCGTGCGCTATAGCCGTGGCGGGCGCGGCGGCGTCCCGGTCGAGGTGCGCGCGCGAAAAGAAGTGATCCTGTCCGGCGGCACCTACAATTCGCCGCAGCTGCTGCAGCTGTCCGGCATCGGTGCGCCCGAGCTGCTGCAGGAGCACGGCATCGAGGTGCGTCATGCGCTCCGAAGCGTCGGCGAGGGCCTGCAGGACCACTACGCGCCGCGCACGGTGGCGCGCGTCAAGAACATCAAGACCATCAACGAGCTCGCGCGCGGCGTGAATCTGTGGGGCGAGGCGCTGAAATGGGCGGTGACGCGGCGCGGCATCCTGTCGCTGTCGCCGACCATGGTCTACTGCTTCTGGCATTCCGGCGAGACCGCCGAAAGCTCCGACCTGCAGCTCACCTTCACGCCGGCGAGCTACAAGGAGGGCGTGCAGGGCCAGCTCGAGGACGAGCCCGGCATGACGGTCGCGTCGTGGCAGCAGCGACCGGAGAGCCGCGGCTATGTGCGGCTGCGCTCGGCCGATCCGTTCGCGCCGCCGCTGATCCAGACCAACTATCTCACCGCCGAGCTCGATCGCCGCGTCGTCGTCGCCGGCATGAAGCTGGCGCGGCGGCTGCTCGCCTCCGCGCCGCTCGCGCCGTACTACGCGTACGAGGATTTTCCTGGGCCGAAGGTGCAAGGCGATGACGAGCTCCTGGCAGCCGCAACGCAGCGTGCCACCACCACGTTCCATCCCGGCTGTTCCTGCCGCATGGGCCCGGCGGACTCGACCTGGGCCACGGTCGACGACCAGCTCCGCGTCCACGGCCTTCAGGGCCTGCGCGTCGCCGATGCCTCGATCATGCCGCGCATGATCTCCGCCAACCTCAATGCTGCGACCTTGATGATCGGCGACAAGGCGGCGGATTTGATTTTGGGCAAGGCGCCGGTGGGGGAGAGGCTGTCGGCGTAGTGGGGCGCCCCACACTCGGCACTTGCTTGGAGGTCGGGCAATTACCCCAGCGGAGGTGAGCTCCCCTCCCCCTTGCGGGGAGGGGTCGGGGGTGGGGGTCCACGGGCGCTGAACTCCGTTGTGGGCGCGCTGTCGGCAGGGCGCTGTTGTTTCGCAAGAGCGAACCACGATATCTGCAAGTCGTGATCTATCGCACGAGTCAAAGCAAGCCGAGGGTGGCCCGGCGAGCTAACGATGTGGACACGGTTCGGAGCTCTCAATCGCTCATCATTTAGAGCAGGACTCGCGGACCCCCCACCCCCGCCCCCTCCCCGCAAGGGGGAGGGGAGCTCACTGCCCGTGCGGCAGGCGGCGGTCACGCGCGACGTGCACAAACTACTTCACCAGCCTGAATCTCCCGCCCTCGACCTTGATCAGAAACGCCGAGCGCTCGTCGTAGCCGTTGTGGTCGGTCGGGCTCATGTTGGACAGGCCGTTGTTGAGATAGACGTCCTTGCCGCGCTCCAGCGCGTCGCGCAGGGCGCTACGAAACTCCGGGGTGCCGGGCTTGGCGGCCTTCAGTGCGCCGGGAATCGCGCCCTTTAGCAAGGTGACCGTGTCCCACAGATGCGCGGCGAAGATGTTCGGCTTGTCGCCGTTGGCGGCCTGATAGGCGGTCACGAATGCGTCGTTGGCCCGACGGAACGGATCCTCAGGCGCGAGATCGTCGGCGATCGAGAACGCCTCGCCGGCGAATACCGCACCCTCGACATTCTCCTTGCCGAGCTTGATGAACTCCTGCGTCGCGACGCCGTGGGTCTGGAAGATCTTGCCCGCATAGCCGCGCTCGCGCAGCGCCTGCTGCGGCAGCACAGCCGGCGTGCCGGCCGAGGCGATGAACACCGCATCCGGATTGGTGGCGATCACCTTGAGCGCCTGGCCGGTGACGCTGGTGTCGCCGCGGGCATAGACCTCGTGGGTGGTCACCGTGAGCCCGAGCTTCGGCGCCAGCTTCGTCACCTCCTGATAGTAGCCTTCGCCATAACCGTCGGACACGCCGATGAAGCCGAGTGTCTTCACCCCCGTCTTGGCGATGTATTTGAGCATCGCCGCGGCCATGATGTCGTCATTGGGCACGACCTTGAACGCCCATCTGCGCTTGTCGTCCATCGGCTGCACGATCGCGGTCGAGGCCGCCAGCGACAGCAGCGGCGTCCTGCTTTCGAGCGCGACGTCGAGCAGCGGCATGGTGACCGGCGTCAGCGACGAGCCGATGATGACGTCGACACCATCCTGGATCACCAGCCGACGCGCGTTCTGCAATCCCTTCACGCTGTCGGATTCGTCGTCGAGCGCGATATAGACGATCTTCTCGCCGCCGATCTCCTTCGGCAGCGCAGCTACCGCCTTGATCTGCGGCTGCCCGAGCGCCGAGCCGGGCCCGGTTGCGGACACCACGATACCGACCTTGATGTCGGCGCGCGCGGGCGAGCCGAAAGCCATCGTTGCAGCAATTCCGATCGCCGTGAGCGCGGCTCTCATCGTGGTTCCTCCCCGTTGAGCGTGCTCGGCGCGTTGACTGGCCGAGACTTTGGCCGATGAGCGTAGCCGGACTGGCGGCCCCGTGTCTGTCCCCGTGGTTGGTGACGCGGGGCGGCGCTTCCAGCCGAGGCGGGTTGCTGCTAGGTTTCGGCGAACAAAGAGATCCGGGAGGAACGCATGGAGGCTCAGGGGCCTGGTATCGACGCGGCCGGCGCCGTCGGCGCGATGGTGCTCGCGATCGGACAGCCCGAGTTTCCGCAAGTCCTGATCGAGACGCTGCGCACCGTTGCCGATGTCGGCCACTGCATGGTGTTCACCTTCGAGAACCAGCGCTCGGCGCGCTGCCTGCTCAGCACGGGGAACATCGCGATCGGGCCTGATCTCGGCGCGGCCTATTCGGAGCATTTCCACACGGCCGATCCAAACCGGGACACGATCTTCCGCAGGCGCGCGGACGCGCGCTACATCCTGCTGCCGAATTTCGCGCGCCGCATGTACCCGAAGGGCTACCGCAAGCTGTTCTTCGAAGATTCCGAGATCGTCGACAAGGCTGCCACCGCGATCTGGGTCGGCGAGCACTGCACCTACGTGAACTTCTATCGCACCGCTGTGCAAGGCGGTTTTGCGCCCCACGAGCGCCAGCGCATCGCCGCGGTCGCCCCGATCGTGGGGACCATCGTCGCGCGTCATTGCCAGGATCGCGCCGCCGCGATGGATCCGGCCGACAAATTTGCTTCGTTGTTTGCCGCCGGCGGACCGCTGTCGGTGCTGACCGCGCGGGAGAAGGACGTCTGCCGTCGCATCCTCGAAGGCTTCACCTCCGAGGCGATCGCCGGGGATCTTGGCATCGCCCTCAACTCCGTCTTCACCTATCGCAAGCGCGCCTATGAAAGGCTCGGCATCGCCTCGCAGAACGAGCTGTTTGCGATCGCCCTCCGCCTGATGGCGACACCGCGGCCGCTGAACTGAGCGAGGAGGGCTCGCCTGCTGTCACCCATCGCCGGGACAGACGTTGCCGGAGCGTGCAGCTAGCCTGCGCCGTCAGACCGGAGACCGAGAGTGAGCACAGCACCGCGCTTCGATATCGATACCGCCACCTTCTGGGCCGATCCCTATCCGGCGCTGGCGCGCATGCGCCAGGAGGCGCCGATCGCCTTCGTGCCGCAGCTCGGCAGTACGCTGTTGTGCCGTCGCGACGACATCTTCGTGTCCGAGAAGCAGATCGACGTCTTCAGCTCGCATCAGCCGCAGGGCCTGATGAACCGGCTGATGGGCCACAACATGATGCGCAAGGATGGCGCGGCGCACATGGCCGAGCGCCAGGCGATCGCGCCGGCGGTGTCGCCGCGGGCCGTGCGGGTGCACTGGCTGGCGCAGTTCCAGGCCCATGCCGACCGGCTGATCGACGCGCTCGATCCCACCGCCGACGTGGACCTCGTCCGCGACTTCGCATTGCCGTTCTCGGCCGAGTGCCTGAAGCTGATCACCGGCCTCACCAACATGCGCTTTCAGGACATGAATGCGTGGTCGCAGGCGATGATCGACGGCATCGCCAACTACACCGCCGATCCCGCGGTCGAGGCGCGTTGCAGCGCCGCGACTGCCGGCATCGACGCCGCAATCGACGACATGCAGCCGGTGCTGGAGAAGACCCCGAACCAGAGCCTGCTTGGCGTGATGCTTGCCACGCAAATGCCGATGGAGAGCATCCGCGCCAACATCAAGCTCGCCATCTCGGGTGGCCAGAACGAGCCGCGCGATGCGATCGCCGGCACGGTGTGGGCGCTGCTGACGCATCCCGATCAGCTCGCGCTGGCCCTCAATGGCGAGGTGCGCTGGCTGCAGGTATTCGAGGAATATGCCCGCTGGATCTCGCCGATCGGCATGACGCCCCGGCGCATCGCCAAGCCCTGGACGATTCGCGATGTCGCCTTCGAACCGGAGGAGCGCGTGTTCCTGATGTTCGGCTCGGCCAACCGCGACGAGACGCATTTTTCCGAGCCGGATCGCTTCGACATCCGCCGCGACGTCTCCAAGAGCATCGCCTTCGGCGCCGGTCCGCATTTCTGCGCCGGCGCCTGGGCCTCGCGGGCGATGATTGCCGAGGTCGCATTGCCGACGCTGTTTGCGCGGCTGCCGAACCTGAGGCTCCGAAACACCGAGCCCGTGCGCATCGGCGGCTGGGCCTTCCGCGGCCTGCTGAATCTGCCGGTGACCTGGAACGCGGGGCCGAATTGACGGACGCAATCCTCTTGCGTCGCGACCATCGACATTCCGGGGCAAGGCCGTAGGCCTTGAACCCGGAATCTCGAGATTGTGTCGGCACCCGCAACCGCGTAGTTGGACGAGATCACATAGCTCGCGGCCAGTGTGAAGCAGTCGTCCCAGGTGATAGGTGAAGGCTGAGGTGCCAAAACGACCTAGAGGCCGGTGAGCAATTTCTTGAGAAGAGCGTTGAGCGTCTTCTGTTCCGCCGGTGTCAGGACGGAAATCAATCGTGCCTCCAGGGCCACCATTGGACCAATCAGATCGTCGATCGCGCGCTTGCCGGCAGGGGTTAACGCAATTTGCCTGCCACGTCGGTCATTGGGATCGGGGTATCGTTCGACCAATCCGGCGCGCTCCAACCGATCGAGGCGGTTCGTCATGCCGCCTGAAGAGATCATTGCCGCTTCATAGAGCTGGGTCGGTGAAAGCATATAGGGCTCACCGGCGCGCCTGAGGGGCGTGAGGACGTCAAACTCGCCAACCTGTAGCCCTGCTTCTGCGAGCAATGGGTTCATGTGGTCGCGGATCACCCGTGCGGCGGCGTCAAGCAAACGCCCCACGAGCTCTACAGGCAGCGTTGGAAGATCAGGGCGCTCCCGAGCCCATTGTTTTGAAGCGATCTCGGCACGATCCATGGGCAAGTGTCTTTCGATAAAGTATCTTGATATTAAGATACATTTGGACTACCGCTATGAGGCGAGGCGACAGCTTGGCCTCATAGGTCTTGGAAGGAAAGCGATGCCCAACATGATTTTGGTGAACTTCCCCGTGAGAGATCTCGCCGCGTCGACAGCATTCTACGTTGCCCTTGGTGGGGCGGTGAACTCACAGTTTTCCGGCGAAAGCTCGACGTCCCTCATGTTCACGAACACGATCGGTGTGATGCTGCTGACCCACGATCAATATCGCGAATTCACCAAACGCCCGATCGGCGACGCTCGACGCGAGAGTCAGGCTATGTTCGCCCTTACGGTCGCCGACCGCGATGCCGTTGATGCAACCCTAACTCGCGCTGTTGCTGCGGGCGGACGCGCCGATCCCAACCCAGCTCAGGATCTCGGCTTCATGTACAACCGCCACATTGAAGACCCGGATGGCTACGTTTGGGAAATCGTGTGGATGAACTCGTCAGCAAACACCTAAACGTGGAAGATTACCCCATAAGCACAGATCACTCATGCCGGCGTCTCCTCGGGGTGCCTGTGAATCGAGCCGCCCTTGTCCCGCAAGCAATTCAATAGGCCCTGAGCCGAGGATGTCTCCCGCCGGGCGACCTGCTCGAATACAGGCCTGATGGCGCCGAGGAGCCGCAGCGACGCCTTGCTGGGTGAGCGGCGCTGCTTTCATCCTGGCGTGAGCTTCCAGGCAGTCCGGCATCCCGCGCACGCAACAAAATTTTACTTTCGCTTTTTCGGAAAATGTGCTTATCTCCTGCCAACCCGCCTCGTGCAGAGGGACGTACGCGTCGTCACGATACGTGGAGGTGGGGGGCGATGGACGTGATGGCTGCGCCAGACGAGCGCAGTCGGCGCGTACGGAGAAGTCGTGTGGTCCTGGCCTCTCGACGCTGAGGTCAAGTCCGCGGTCGTTGCTTGACGGCACGCGCGGACGATGGGGGCAAGACAGCCGATCCCCAGGGAGATCACGTATAATTCGTAGAGCCATCGCGCAGGGAAGGCCGGGATGTCTCGGTCGAACCTGTGGTTCCTGCCCCGTGCATTCTTTCCGCACGGGGGCCATGGGGGCGGCGAGCTCCCGGCCTTCCCTGCGCCCTCTCGTTGTTCGGGAGGGACGTGACTGCCGCATCACTCGGGCCCCATCAGCTGCGAGAGCGTGTACCCATGAGCAGAATGGGCGGATGTGAGATCAGCATGAGCTCTACAAGCTCCGCCGTCACGCCCGGCTTCGCGGGTGATGACAGACGTGGCGAGGATGGGCTGTTGGAAACGTCGATCAGATGTCGGATCGCGACCGCAACGACCGATGTCAGCCTCACGCCTCCAGCGCAGTGCGGATCATGCGCGCAAGATCGGCGCTGACGTAGGGCTTGGCGAGCAGCAGCACGTCGGCATCGAGCCGCCCATGATGCACGATCGCGTTCTCCGTGTAGCCCGATGTGTAGAGCACCTTCAGCCCGGGACGGCGCTTCTCGGCCTCGATCGCGAGCTGGCGGCCGTTCATGCCGCCTGGAATGATGACGTCGGTGAACAGCAGGTCGATGCGTTCCGGATTGTCGATCAGCGCCAAGCCCTCAGCGGCGTTGCTCGCGGCGAGCGTGCGATAGCCGAGACGGCGCACCTGAGCCACGACGTAGTCGCGCACCAGCGCATCGTCCTCGACGATCAGGATGGTCTCGTCGCCCTGTGCGACAGCCGGCCGGCCGGGCTCGGCCGCCGGCGGCTCCGGTGCGCTCGCGGCCCGCGGCAGATAGAGCTTGACCGTCGTGCCGTGGCCTTCCTCGCTGTAGATCTTGACGTGGCCGTTCGATTGCTTGACGAAGCCATAGACCATGCTGAGGCCGAGACCCGAGCCCTTGCCGACGTCCTTGGTGGTGAAGAACGGCTCGAACACCTTGTCGAGCAGCGGGGCGGGAATGCCCTGGCCGGTGTCGCTGACCGCGATCATGACGTAGCTTCCGGGCTTGGCGTCGCGGTTCAGTTGCGCGTAGTGCTCGTCGAGCGTGACGTTCTTGGTCTCCAAGGTCAGCTTGCCGCCGTCCGGCATCGCGTCGCGCGCGTTGAGCGCGAGGTTGAGGATCGCCGTCGACAATTGGCTCGGATCAATCAGCGCCGGCGCGCTGTCATGGGCCAGCATCGATTCGATCTCGATCTGCTCGCCGAGCGTCGGCCGCAGCAGACGGCCGGCTTCGACGACGAGCGCATTGATGTCGGTGGCGCGGGGCTGCAGCGGCTGGCGGCGCGAGAAGGCAAGCAGGTGCCGGGTCAGATCGGCGCCGCGCTCGGCGGCGGCGCTGATCATGCCGGCGATGCCGGCGAGCTGGGGCTTGTCCTTGACCGCATCGGCGAGGATCTCGATCGTCCCGGTGATGACGGTCAGGATGTTGTTGAAGTCGTGCGCGACGCCGCCGGTGAGCTGGCCGATCGCCTCCATCTTCTGTGCCTGACGGACCTGGGCCTCGTTGGCCTCGATCTCCTGGAATCGTCGCACCATCGCCTCCGCGGCGCGGCGCTGGCGGATCTCCTCCTCGAGCTGCGCATAGGCCTTCTGCAAAGTGATGCGCGTCGGCAGCACCAGAAGCTGCGGCAGCATCTTGATCATGACGACGATGATTCCGATCGAGGTGACGCCAAGAAAGATGTTGATGAGGCCCGTGATGGTCGAGGTCGGCACCCAGAGATCGACGATCGCCAGCAGGCGCGTGACCCCGACGACGGCCACGAAGGTCGCAAGCGCTCCGACGATGCCGCGGAACATCACGTCGCGCCAACGCCGCCGCAGAAACGTGCCGACCACGAAGGCGATGGTGAAGAAGGCGCTGGCGACCAGTCCGTTGGACACGACCTGCAGCCATATCCATACCGGCGCTCCCTGCAGACCCGCCGCTTGCACCGTCAACGTCGGCATATGCAAATCATCCTCAAAAACGCAACGCGCCAAACCCGGTGGCGGCCCGGCCTGTCATCGTCTCAACCCGAACGGATCATTCAGCTTTTCGCCTCTGGCGCAAGGGCAATGGCGGCTTCGACGCGGATCGCGGCAGGGCGCCTTCGCGCCGCCGCGAATGCCGCACCGCCGCGCGGCGTCAAAAGCCTGCCACACATCCTTTACCGGCCGGTCACGCGGCTGTTAACGCGCCGACCTAAGTCGCTCGACACCGTCATCACCATGGGGAATGAACGAGATGTCGAACACGATCGCGCACAACCGGCGCGAGTTCCTGCGGCTGCTCGGAGCGTCGGCTGCGACCGCGGCCCTCGGCCAGAGCATCGAGCGCGCGCATGCCATTCCGGCGTTCAACCGCCACGGCAGCATCGAGGACGTCAAGCACATCGTTGTGCTGATGCAGGAGAACCGCGCCTTCGATCATTACTTCGGCGCGATGCGCGGCGTGCGCGGCTTCAACGATCCGCGCGCCGTGAAGCTGCCGAACGGCAACCCGGTGTGGCAGCAGCCGGGCGGCACGGGACCGGTGATGCCGTTCCGCGTCGACAATGCCGGCCAGGTCTATGTCGAGGACGTGGCGCATGGCTGGAACGACGGCCAGAAGGCCTGGAACAACGGCAATTACGACAAGTGGATCGCCAACAAGGGCACCACGACGATGACCTGCATGAATCGGCAGGATCTGCCCTGGCACTATGCGCTCGCGGACGCCTTCACGGTGTGCGATTCGTATTTCTGCTCGGTGATGGGCCCGACGGATCCGAATCGCTACTACTTGTGGACCGGCTGGGACGGCAACGACGGCAAGGGCGGCGGCCCGGTCATCACCAACGCGGAAGCCGGCTACGACTGGACCACGTTCCCGGAGCGGCTGGAGAAGGCGGGCATCTCCTGGAAGGTCTACCAGGACATCGGTCTCGGCCTGACGGCGGAAGGCTTCTGGGGCTGGACCCAGAATCCGTGGATCGGCAATTACGGCGACAACTCGCTGCTGTATTTCCACCAGTATCAGAACTCGCAGCCGGGCAGTCCGCTGTACGAGAAGGCGCTGCGCGGCAGCAACATCGCCAAGGGCGGCACGTTCGAGAACCTGTTCGACGGGCTGCGCAACGACGTGCGCAACGGCACGCTGCCGCAGGTGTCGTGGATCGCAGCTCCCGAAGCGTTCAGCGAGCATCCGAACTGGCTGCCGGGGCCGGGCGCCTGGTACATCTCCAAGGTGCTCGACATCCTGACGTCGAATCCGGAACTGTGGAGCAAGACCGCGCTGATCATCAACTACGACGAGGGCGGCGGATTCTTCGACCATGCCGTCGGCCCGTATCCGGCGATGTCGCAGGCCTGGGGCCAGTCGACCGTCGATGTCAGCACGGACCTCTTCGCCGGCGACGGCAGCCACGTGGCTGGTCCCTACGGCCTTGGCGTGCGCGTGCCGATGCTGGTGGTGTCGCCGTGGTCGCGCGGCGGCTTCGTGTGCTCGGAAGTGTTCGATCACACCTCGGTGATCCGCTTCATCGAGCGCCGCTTCCATCACAAGGCGCCTGATTTGTTCGAGAGCAACATCCCGGCCTGGCGGCGCGCGGTGTGCGGCGATCTCACCTCGGCGTTCAACTTCACCTCGCCCAACGAAGGCATGGCGCCGCTGCCGAGCACGGCCGGCTTCAAGCCGCCGGTCGCGGACATCACCTCCGGTGCGCGTTTCGACGACTATCACCCGGTTCCGCCGGCCAAGCAGGTGATGCCGCAGCAGGAGCCTGGCATTCGCCCGGCGCGCGCGCTGCCCTACGATCTCCGCGTCGACGGCGATGCCGACGCCGCGCACAGGACGTTTGCGATCCGCTTCGTCAATCCGGGGCAGGCGGGCGTCTGCTTCCACGTCCGCTCCGGCAACACCGCGGCCGGACCGTGGAGCTACACCGTCGAGGCCGGCAAGTCGCTGCGGGGCGCATGGGACCTCGCGGCCAGCGCCGGCCAGTACGATCTGTCGGTGTACGGGCCGAACGGCTTCTTCCGCCACTTCAAGGGCGGCGTCGCCACCACCGCCGCGCTGGTCGATGTCGACACCGTCCATCTCTGCGATTGGGACGATGGCGACGATTCGCGCAGCCTTGCGATCGCGCTCACCAACAAGGGGGCGAGCTGCGTCGTGACGCTGGCCGACAACTATACGGGACGCAGCGAGCGGCACCGCCTGCAGCGCGGACAGCGGCTCGAGACGCGGGTTCGCCTGCAGCAGACCCATGGCTGGTACGATCTGACGGTCACGACTGATACCGATGCCAACTTCAACTGGCAGCTCGCGGGTCATGTCGAGAACGGCCGGCCCAGCATCAGCGACCCGGCGATGGGCAGGATCGCCGCGACCTGATCGCGAACGATATCGGGATGCGCCCGGAGCGATCCGGGCGCATCCTCAAGATGATGAGGTGACGAGACTTTGCTCGGCGTCGTCGGCATTGGGATCACCCGGCGCGGTCGCCCAGGCGAGTTCGACCAAAGTGACGATGCGGCGGCCGGCGCCATCGAGCTGGCAGACGATGAGGCCCTGGTCCTCGATATAGGTCAGCAGGCGCTGCGCCCGGCGCAACGAGTGCGAGCCATAGGCGCGGGCGATCGCGGCATCGCTCGGGCAGGGGCGCCCGTCCTTGGCGGCGCGGGCGATCATCATGAACACGCCCTGCATGTCCTCAGGGAGCAGCGAGGCGCGCAGCGTGACGTCCCGCCAGCCGGCGTCGTCGGCCGTCTCGTCGCCGCCGAGCCCCGCGCGGGCGCGCGTCAGCATGCGGCGGAACTCGTTGAGGTCTGGCACCGCCGTGCCCAGCCCCTCGATGCGGCAGCGGACGACGAACTCCTGATAGAGCACGCCGACGGCGCGGAAGCCGGCGTCGGGCTCGGCCAGCACGGCGCGCAGCACGCGCTCGACGCGGGCGCGGCGCTCGGCGAGCTCCTCCTCGCTGACGGCGGGCGCCGGCGGTTCGGGGCGCAGTTCGAGCGCGGCGGACTTCGCCGCCATCAACTGGTCGAGCAGCTCGGGCTGCGGCTTGCGCTGCGGCCTCGCGTTCGTCTCGGGCGGCGGTGCGGCGAGAATCACCGCGCGGGCGTCCTCGAGCGAGGCCTCCGGCAGCGGCATCAGCCGCGGCGTCGCGTTGCGCGGCTTGGTGTCAGTCGGGCCGATGCGCAGGCCCAGCGGCCGGCGCGACAGCGCGGGGCCCAGCGCCATGAACTGGCCGCGCTCGAGGTCGCGGAATGCCTCGGCCTGGCGCCGCTCCATGCCGAGCAGGTCGGCAGCGCGGGCCATGTCGATGTCGAGGAAGGTGCGGCCCATGAGGAAGTTCGAGGCCTCGGCCGCGACGTTCTTGGCGAGCTTCGCCAGTCGTTGCGTCGCGATCACGCCCGCCAAGCCGCGCTTGCGGCCGCGGCACATCAGGTTGGTCATCGCGCCGAGCGAAGCCTTGCGGGCTTCGTCCGAGACTTCGCCCGCAACCGCCGGTGCGAACAGTTGGGCCTCGTCGACCACGACCAGCATCGGGTACCAATGGTCGCGGGAGATCTCGAACAGGCCGTTGAGAAAGGCGGCCGCGCGCCGCATCTGATTCTCGGCATCGAGGCCTTCGAGGTTGAGGACCGTCGAGACGCGATGCATCCGCGCCCGTTCGCCGGCGACCTGCAGCGCGCGCTCGGTGTGATCCTCGGCCGCGATCACAAGATGGCCGAATCGCTCGGCGAGCGTGACGAAGTCGCCCTCCGGATCGATGATCGTCTGCTGCACCCAGGGCGCGCTCTGCTCCAGCAGGCGGCGCAAGAGATGCGACTTGCCGGAGCCGGAATTGCCCTGCACCAGGAGCCGGGTCGCCAAGAGTTCCTCGAGGTCGAGAGCTGCAGGCGATCCCGTCGCCGTCTGCCCCATCTCGATCGCAACCGTCATGTGCCCCGACTCAACCCCGCCTCACGCAGAGGCTGGCGCTTAACAAGCGCAGGCGCGCACGTCGAGCGTTTGCGGTGGACTGTCCCAAATTGCGAGATCGGCTGTGGATGGACAGATGGAACCCGCCTCGCCGCCGAGTTCCCCGTCGATGCGCTTGTCGCTCGTTCAGGCCCGTGCTTGGCGCCCGCGCGCATTTCGCGATACTGTGCGGCGAAAAAGGGGCCAAAAGGGACCAGGAGTGAACCAGCATTCGGATGCCGGTCGCGCAACGTTTCAGGCGTTCGCGCGCGGGGCCGACTTCCTGCAGGGTGGCGGCGAGATGGGAGCGCTCATGCGCATCCATGATTGGTCACGGACGCCGTTGGGGCCGCCCGAGAGCTGGCCTCAGTCGTTGCGCACGTCGGTCAGCACCTGCCTGGACTGCGCGTTCCCGATCCTGATCTGGTGGGGCCAGGAGCTCGTCATGCTCTACAATGACGAGTATCGCCCGATCCTCGGCTCGCAGAAGCATCCCGCCGCGCTGGGGGCACCGGGGCGCGCGGTATGGTCCGAGATCTGGGAGGTCATCAGCCCGATGTTGCGGCAGGTCGTTGGGCTTGGCGAAGCGACCCGCTCACGCGACATGCCGCTGTTCATCGACCGCCATGGCTACCTCGAAGAGACCTATTTTTCGTTCTCCTATTCGCCGATTCGCGATGAGACCGGCGGCGTCGGCGGCGTATTCACCCCCGTCATCGAGACGACGGCCCGGGTCGTGGGCGAGCGCCGCATGCGGACCTTGCGCGATCTCGCCGCGCGCGGCCGTGCCGACAGTCTGGCCCATGCTTGTCGCGAAGCCACCGATGTCCTCGCCGAGAATCCGCATGACGTCCCATTTGCGGTGATCTACCAGCTCAGCGAGGACCAGCGATCGGCACGGCTGTTGAGCGCTGCGGGGGTGCAGCCGGACAGCGCGATCGCGCCGGCGCAGATTGCCCTCGACGGCAACGGAGGCGCGCTGTGGCCGATCCGGGAGGCGGCGCGTGCGGCGGCACCGATTCGCGTCGTGCTGGATCGTGCGAAATTTGCCGGCGTGCCGACCGGCGCATGGCCCGAGCCGCCACAGCTGGCGCTTGCGCTGCCGGTTGCCACGGGCCGGGAGCAGGCGACGGCGATCCTGATCTGTGGCGTCAATCCGCGCCGCGCCCTCGATGCCGAGCACCAGGGCTTCTTCGATCTGATGGCCGCTCAACTCGGCAGCGCCTTCGCCGAGACGCTGGCCTACGAGCAGGAGCGGCGCCGCGCCGAGACGCTCGCCGAGATCGATCGGGCCAAGACCGCGTTCTTCGCCAATGTCAGCCACGAGTTTCGCACGCCGCTGACGCTGATGCTCGGTCCGCTCGAAGATGTCCTGCTGCGGTCGCAGAGCTTGCCGCCGGTGGATCGCGACCGGTTGGAAATCGCCCAGCGCAATGCCTTGCGGCTGCTCAAGCTGGTCAACACGCTGCTGGATTTCTCGCGGATCGAGGCCGGCAGGATGCAGGCAGTCTACGCGCCGGTCGACCTCGCGAGCCTGACCGCGGAGATCGCCAGCACCTTCCGCTCGGCGATCGAGGCCGCCGGCCTCAGGCTGATCGTGGATTGCCCGCCGCTGCCGGAGCCGGCCTATGTCGATCGCGAAATGTGGGAGAAGATCGTCCTCAACCTGCTGTCCAACGCGTTCAAGTTCACCTTCACGGGCGACATCGAGGTCCGGCTCGTCCCCTGCGATCGTCATTTCGAGCTGAGCGTGAAGGACACCGGAACCGGCATCCCGCAGCACGAGCTGCCGCGACTTTTCGACCGTTTCCATCGCGTCGCCGGCGCGCGCGGCCGCACCCATGAAGGCTCGGGCATCGGGCTCGCGCTTGTGCATGAGCTCGCCGAGCTGCACGGTGGATCCGTCGCAGCGACCAGCGAAGCCGGGCAGGGCAGCACGTTCGTAGTCAGAATTCCCAGGGGACGAAGCCATCTGCCGTCCGACCAGGTCGACGCGGCGCCAGCGCAGGAGCCGATGCTCCGCGGTGAGCGCCCCTTCATCGAGGAGGCGTTGCGCTGGCTGCCGGATACGCCGCCGCTCGATGCGCATGCCGTTCGGGACATCGACGTCCCCGCCCCCTCCGCCAACAGGGCCGGGCCGCGTCCCCGCATCCTCCTGGCCGACGACAATGCCGACATGCGCGACTATGTCCGCCGCCTGCTCGCAGCGCGCTACGATGTCGAGACCGTCGCCGATGGTGAAGCCGCGCTCGCGGCCATCGCCCGCGACAAACCCGACCTCGTTTTGTCGGACGTGATGATGCCGCGCATCGATGGCATGCAGTTGCTCGCCCGGCTGCGCGCCGATGAACAGGTCGGCACCATCCCGGTGATCCTGCTGTCGGCCCGGGCCGCAGAAGAGAGCCGCGTCGAAGGCATGGAGGCCGGTGCGGATGATTATCTCATCAAGCCGTTCAGTGCGCGTGAACTGCTGGCGCGCGTCGAGGCGCATCTCAAGATGGCCCGGCTGCGTGCCGAGGCGACGGAGCGGCTGCGTGCCAGCGAGGAGCGCTATCGCGCTTTCGTCACGGCGAGCTCCGACGTCGTCTATCGCATGAGTCCTGACTGGCGGGAGATGCGCCAGTTGCAGGGCAAGGACTTCATTGCCGATACGATGAAGCCGAGCCAGGGCTGGCTCGCGAAATACATTCATCAGGACGATCAGCCGCAGGTGATGGCGGCGATCAGCAGGGTCGTTGCGACGAAGAGCATGTTCGAGCTGGAGCACCGTGTCATCCGGATCGATGGCAGCCTCGGTTGGATTCATTCGCGCGCCATCCCCATTCTCGGGCGCAACGGCGAGATCATCGAGTGGTTCGGAACGGCGCGCGACATCTCCGAGCAGAACAAGGCCGAACGGGAGTTGCGCAAGAGCGAGGAGCGCCTGCGCAGCGCGGTCGAGGTGGGGCGGCTCGGCCTGTGGGACTGGAACGTCGCGACCGGCGAGGTGTATTGGTCGGACGAGCACTTTCGCATGGAAGGCTATGGTGTTGGCGAACTGACCCCGAGCTACGAGGTCTGGGCCGCGCGCATCCATCCCGACGATCGTCCCGCAGCCGAAGCCGCGCTTCACCGCGCGATGGAGGCGCACCAGGAATATGTCAGCGAGTTTCGTGTTGTGCATCCGGGCGGCGCAATTCGCTGCCTGTACGGCCGTGGGCGCTTCTTCTATGACGATGCAGGACGACCGATCCGCATGACCGGCGCCATGGTCGACGTGACCGAGCGGCGCGAATGGGAGGAGCGGCAGAAGGTGCTGGTCGCCGAACTGCAGCATCGCACCCGCAACCTGCTCGGCGTGGTCCGCTCGATGGCCGACAAGACGGCGCGCGCGAGCACCGATCTCGGCGATTTTCGCGCCCGCTTCCGTGATAGGCTGGATACGCTGTCGCGCGCCCAGGGCCTGCTGTCGCGCCTCAAGGAGCATGATCGCGTCACCTTCGACGATCTGATCCGCAGCGAGCTGTCTGCTATCGCCGGCGGTTCCGAGCGCATCGAGCTTTCGGGGCCGTCCGGCGTTCGGCTGCGGTCGTCGACGGTTCAGACCCTTGCCATGGCGCTGCACGAGCTCGCCACCAACGCGGTCAAGTATGGTGCGCTGGCGCAGCCGTCCGGCCGGCTCTGCGTGGGCTGGTCGCTCGAGTGCGAAGGCGCGGAGGGACGCCCCTGGCTGCACATCGACTGGCGCGAGAGCGGCGTCGACATGCCGCCGCCAGCCACGATGCCCAGCGGCACCGGACAAGGGCGCGAGCTGATCGAACAGGCCTTGCCCTATCAGCTCAGCGCGAGGACCTCATACACTTTCGAATCCGACGGTGTCCGTTGCACGATATCGATTCCCGTTTCGCTCACCACACTGGAGCTCGATGAGCATGCCTGAACGCTCGCTTCGCGACCGTCATATCCTCATCGTCGAGGATGAATACATGCTTGCCGACGAGCTGCGCTGCGCCTTCGGCGGCGCCGGTGGCACGATCCTGGGCCCGGTCGGAACCGTCCCTGACGCGCTTGCGTTGATCAAACGCGAGGGGCGGATCGAAGGCGCCGTTCTCGACGTGAACCTGCGCGGCGACATGGCGTTTCCGGTCGCCGATCTGCTTGTCGAGCGCGGCGTGCCCTTCGTCTTCACCACCGGTTATGACGAATCGGTCATCCCGGACCG
The DNA here is from genome assembly GCF_032381555.1 of Bradyrhizobium sp. SZCCHNPS1003. Classification (NCBI taxonomy): domain Bacteria; kingdom Pseudomonadati; phylum Pseudomonadota; class Alphaproteobacteria; order Hyphomicrobiales; family Nitrobacteraceae; genus Bradyrhizobium; species Bradyrhizobium sp. SZCCHNPS1003. Next base: position 188,747 of record NZ_JAUHIU010000008.1, on the reverse strand, counting down.
CTTCTCGAAGATCCTCCGCTGCGAGAAGCCGATTGCCGTCGATGGGATCATGCGCGCGCTCGGACGCCTGATCGAGAGGACGGCGCCGCAATGACGCGTTCGGCCCCGTCGGATTGAGCCGGGCGCCTCACACCTCGCGCCGGCTGAGGAAGGCGAGCCGCTCGAACAGGTGGACGTCCTGCTCGTTCTTGAGCAGCGCACCGTGCAGCGGCGGGATCAGCTTGCGCGGATCGCGCTCGCGCAGCTGCTCGGGTCCGATGTCCTCGTTGAGCAGCAGCTTGAGCCAGTCCAGCAGCTCGGAGGTCGACGGCTTCTTCTTCAGGCCGGGCACGTCGCGGACCTCGAAGAAGATGCGCAGGGCCTCCTCGACCAGACGCTTCTTGATGTTAGGGAAGTGCACGTCGACGATGCGGCCCATCGTATCCGGATCGGGGAACTTGATGTAGTGGAAGAAGCAGCGGCGCAGGAACGCATCCGGCAGCTCCTTCTCGTTGTTGGACGTGATGATGACGATCGGGCGCAGTTTCGCCTTGATGGTCTCGTTGGTCTCGTAGACGTGGAATTCCATCCGGTCGAGCTCGAGCAGCAGGTCGTTCGGGAACTCGATGTCGGCCTTGTCGATCTCGTCGATCAAGAGCACCGGCCGCTGCTCAGCCGTGAAGGCCTCCCACAGCTTGCCGCGCTTGATGTAGTTCTTGATGTCGGACACCCTGCTGTCGCCGAGCTGGCTGTCGCGCAGCCGCGACACCGCGTCGTATTCGTAAAGGCCCCGCTGCGCCTTGGTGGTCGACTTGATGTGCCAGGTGAGCAGCGGCGCGTTGACGGCCTTTGCGACTTCCTCGGCCAGCACGGTCTTGCCCGTCCCCGGCTCGCCCTTCACCAGCAACGGGCGCTCGAGCACGATCGCCGCATTGACGGCCACTTTGAGGTCGTCGGTGGCGACGTAGTCCTGGGTGCCGGTAAATTTCATCGCGTCTCGCTCATCGTTCGAACTTGTGTTGAGTGGCTACGCAGCGGCAACGCCGCTGCGGCCTTGAGATGATGGCTGCCATCGGAAGCAGAAATAATCAAGCGCGCCTGACCAATGAGAGGATCACGAGCACGATGACGGCGCCGATCGTGGCGTCCAGGATCGTCCCCAGCGTGCCGCTGGCGAGCGCAATGTGCAGTGCCGGCAGCACGTAGCTTGCGACCAGCGCGCCGATGATGCCGATGACCATGTTGCCGATCAGGCCGAAACCGGCGCCGCGCACGATCAGCCCTGCCAGCCAGCCCGCTATGGCGCCGATGATCAGCGCTGCGATGATACCCATGAAAGCCCCCATTTCGCCTGTTGTTCCAGGGATTGTAGAGCAAAATGCGGGCGGGTCCAGCGCGGGGCGTGGAGCGGCCCTTGACGTGCCCTCCCGGCCGCGCGATCTAATGGGCATGTTCCTGCAATTCTTCACAGCGCTGCGCGACGCGCAGGTCCCGGTCTCCTTGCGTGAATATCTCACGCTGATGGAGGCCGTCGACGCCGACCTCGCCGAGCATTCGGTCGAGAACTTCTACTATCTCTCGCGCACCGCGCTGGTGAAGGACGAGCGTAATCTCGACAAGTTCGATCGCGTGTTCGGCACCGTATTCAAGGGGCTGGAGAACCTGCTCGATGCGATGGAGAAGGCCGAAATCCCCGAGGAATGGCTGAAGAAGCTGGCCGAGAAATACCTTACCGAGGAGGAGAAAAAGGAGATCGAGGCCATGGGCTGGGACAAGCTCATGGAGACCTTGAAGAAGCGTCTGGAAGAGCAGAAGGGCCGTCACCAGGGCGGCAGCAAGTGGATCGGCACCGCCGGCACCTCGCCATTCGGCGCCTATGGCTACAATCCCGAAGGCGTCCGCATCGGCCAGGAGAAGAACCGCAACAATCGCGCCGTGAAGGTGTGGGACCGGCGCGAGTTCAAGGATCTCGACGGCAATGTCGAGCTCGGCATCCGCAACATCAAGGTGGCGCTGCGCCGGCTGCGCAAGTTCGCCCGCACCGGTGCGCCCGACGAGCTCGACTTGGACACCACGATCCGCGAGACCGCCAACCACGGCTATCTCGACGTGCATATGCGTCCTGAGCGGCGCAATGCGGTGAAGGTGCTGGTGTTCTTCGACATCGGCGGCTCGATGGATTCGCACGTCGCGCAGGTCGAGGAGCTGTTCTCGGCCGCCAAGAGCGAATTCAAGCACATGGAATATTTCTACTTCCACAACTGCCTCTATGAGGGCGTATGGAAGCAGAACAAGCGGCGTTTCACCGATCGCACGCCGACCTGGGACGTGCTGCATAAGTACCCGCACGACTACAAGGTCGTGTTCGTCGGCGACGCCTCGATGTCGCCCTATGAGATCATGGTGCCCGGCGGCTCGGTCGAGCACGTCAACGAAGAGCCGGGGTCGGTGTGGCTCGACCGCGTCATCCGCACCTATCCACACGCGGTGTGGCTCAATCCGGTGGCGCAGAAGCACTGGGACTATTCGGAGTCCACCACCCTCATCCGCCGCATCTTCTCCGAGCGCATGTATCCGATCACGATCGAGGGTCTGGAAGCGGCGATGAAGGAGCTGGTGCGGTGATGCTGTCATTCCGGGGCGCCCGAAGAGCGAACCCGGAATCCCGACATTGCGTTGCCACTTCGAGATTCCGGGTTCGATGCTTCGCATCGGCCCGGAATGACGCCAAGAGGAAACGAGAGAATGCCCCAGACCATCACCCGCGGCATCAAGGCGCTGCTCGACGAAGCCAATGCCGAGATCGCCACGCTCTCTGCGGCTGAGGCAATCGAGGCCGCCAAGCGCGATGACGTCGTCATCGTCGATATCCGCGATCCGCGCGAGATCGAGCGCGAGGGCAGGATCCCCGGCGCGTTCTCCTGTACGCGGGGCATGCTGGAGTTCTGGATCGATCCGCAGAGCCCCTATGCCAAGGCGATCTTCCAAGAGGACAAGACGTTCATCTTCCACTGCGCTGGCGGCCTGCGCTCAGCGCTCGCTGCCAAGACCGCGCAGGACATGGGCCTGAAACCGGTCGCCCATATCGGCGGCGGCTTCGCGGCGTGGCGGGACGCCGGCGGGCCGGTCGAGGCCTGGGTGCCGAAGAAGAAGGATTGATCGCTGCCCATCACGCGCGGGCTTGACCCGCGTGTCCATCGCTTGAAGAAGATGGATGACCGGATCAAGTCCGGCCATGAGGACAGAAAGTGACCGCGGAGCCACGCATGACCACCCCCAACGACCCTCTCGTCTCCATCGACTGGCTCGCTGCGCATCTGGGCGATCCCAGGGTCAAGGTGCTCGACGCGACCTTCAAGATGCCGGGTGTGCTGCCGCTGCCGAAGGACGATTATCTGAAGGCGCACATCTCCGGCGCCGTGTTCTTCGACGTCGACGAGGTCTCCGACCATTCCAATCCGCTGCCGCACATGTATCCGAGCGCCGAGCAGTTCGGCCGCGACGCAGGCCGGCTCGGCGTCAGCAATGGCGATACGGTAGTGGTCTATGATTCCGGCGGCTGGGTCGCCGCGCCGCGCGCCTGGTGGATGTTCCTGTCATTCGGCCACACGGATGTGCGCGTGCTCGACGGCGGGCTGAAGAAGTGGATGGCGGAGGGACGCCCGGTCGAGAGCGGACAGGTCACGGCGGCGCTCGGCACCTACAGCGCGAAATTCGATGCCACGCGCGTGCGCCGGATCGAGCAGATGGTTGCCAATCTCGCTGGCAATGCCGAGCAGGTGATCGATGCACGGCAGGCGCCGCGCTTCGCGGGCGAGGTCGCCGAGCCGCGGCCCGGCCTCCGATCCGGCCATATCCCCGGCAGCCGCAATCTGCCCTATGCGGAGTTGTTCGACGCGACGACCGGCGTGATGAGGCCGCTCGACCAGTTGCGCGAGGCATTCGGCGCCGCTGGAGTCGATCTCGCCAAGCCGATCGTGACCTCCTGCGGCTCCGGCGTGTCGGCGGCGGTGCTCACGCTGGCGCTCTATCGTCTCGGCATCCGCGACACCGCGCTCTACGACGGCTCGTGGTCGGAGTGGGGCATCGAGAACGGCCCGCCGGTTGCGACCGGGCCAGCCTGATCGGCGGCTCCTCTTTACCGTGTGCGCGGCCCGGCCGCCTGCTGGCTGACCGCCTGCGGTTGACCGAACGGCTGCTGTCCGAACGGATCGGGGAATGCGGCCTGTTGCTGCTGAGCAGCAGCAGCAGCAGCTTGCCGTGCCGACCGGAGCCGCTGTGCGATGCGCCGCTGGTTGGCGCGGCGCGCCGCGATCTGCTTCTCGCGGGCCTGGCGCTTCTTGAGGATGCTTCGGCGCAACTGAATGCTCGCGACCTTCACCGAGGCACGATGCTCGCTGGCGGCGGGCCGCTCCTGATGAGCCGGCTGTTCGGCCAGTGCGGCGAGCTTGGCGGCGATCGGGTCGAGCACCACCGGAACGGGCGCGAGCGCGGTTGAAGCGGCGGCTGCGGTCGTCATCATCGGATCGGCGCTGGCGAGGATCTGACGAGCTGGCGGCGGCGGTGCCACCACGGCAGCCGCAGCTTCGCGCGACGCCCGCGGCGGGGCGGTCGCTGCAGTCTCGGGCGAGCTGTCCATGCTCGGCTTGTCGAACGCTTTTTCGACCGGAACGACGATCGAAGCGGTCGTGTCCGGAATGGGGCGCTCCGGCTTGATGCTCTCGATCCGGTCATTCGTCGCGGACGCGGTCGCGACAATGGCGGAGGTGCGGGACGTGTCGACCGTTTCCGCCGGCAGCGAGGGCGTCGGCAGATCGGTGGCCACCGCAACGGGTGTCACTTCGGGCGCTTCTGTGAGCGGCGCCGCCGTCGACGGCGCGCTCGGCTGTTCGGACGTGGCCGGGGCAGCATCGGCCACGACCGGCGGCGGCGTCACCGGCGGTGTCGGAATCGAATCCACCCGCAGCACCGCGAGCACCGGCGTGGGCTCGGCCGGCGGTAGGAACGTCGTGAAGCCCGACGCCTGAGTCGTGCGCCAGGACGCGTTGCTGGCGAACTGCTCATGGGCGGCGCGCAACAGAGCCGCAGCGCCCATGCCGAAGATGGTGAGAGAAATGGAACAGACGATCGCGGCGACCAGAAAACGAAAGCCGGGAAGCATTGACGGTAACTCTCGCCACGGCAGCGGGACTGCCGAGACATTCGAGCCAGTAGGGAACGCGGTGATCACAGGGAATAGCCGCGTCCGCGACGAGGCCGGCTTCTGCCGTGCATCGCGAATCAGGCTCAAGTCAGAATACCGGAAGTGTTCCCGCCCGCTCGGCAAATCACGGCATCGATAGGGCCTGCGGGGGCTCCGCTGCACTTTTTCGGCGGCGTGAGACTTCCGTGCAACGACGGAGACATGATCACAAATTGCCGAAGTCAGGCCGCTCTGGCCGGAATTGTCTTGAATGCGCCGCTATCTTCGGCCATCTGGCACAGCAAAGGTCCCAATCGGCGGCTTGGGGATACTGCAAGGGCGATGATGATCAGACAAATCCTGACGGTTTGCGCGGTCGCGGCAGCGGGCGTGACGGCAGCTTCGTTTGCCGAGGCACAGCAGGTCTATCAGACCGCGCCTGGAGCGTATTCACCGGCGCCGACGCCTTACCCGGCCGATGCGCGCGGGCAGGGGCAGGATTTCGACGCGCTCGACGACGAGGATGCGCCTGGCAATTCCGCGGCCCTGCCGCCGCCCGGCCCGGTGATCTCGCCGGACGATCCGCGCTACGGTCGTCCAGCCAATGCGCCGGTCTATGGCGCTGCGGCTCCGACCGGCCCCATCCTGTCCCCCGACGATCCCCGATATGGGCGTCCGGCCGGTGCGGCGGTCTATGGAGCAGCTCCGAACGGCCCCGTGATGTCCCCGGATGATCCGCGTTACGGCCGCCCGGCTGGTCCGCCCTCGGTGATCTACGGTGATCGTCCCGCCTCCGGCCAACAGGCTTATGGTGGCGCCTACGGCAACAGCGCGCCCGGTGGCGACTCCGGCGCGCCGCGGCCGCCCGGCGCCGTCGGTGGCGCTCCCGCCGTCGCGGGCGCCGCACAGGCTCCGGCTGCCGGAGATCGTCCGATGACGGTGGCAGCTCTGCCGCCTGAGGAACAACCCGATGCGGCGCCGGCGCCGCTGCCGGCGAACCTGCGCCGCCAGGAGGTCGACTTCGTCACCAAGGAGCCGCCGGGAACGATCGTCGTCGATACGCCCAACACCTACCTCTATCTGGTGCTCGGCAACGGCCGGGCGATGCGCTACGGCGTACGTGTCGGCCGCGAAGGCTTCACCTGGACCGGCGTGCAGAAGATCACCAAGAAGACCGAGTGGCCGGACTGGTATCCGCCGAGCGAGATGATCGAGCGCCAGCCCTATCTGCCGCGCTTCATGGCCGGCGGTCCCGGCAATCCGCTCGGCGCCCGCGCGATGTATCTGGGCTCGACCGTGTACCGCATCCACGGCACCAACCAGCCGTCGACCATCGGCAAGTTCGTGTCGTCAGGATGCATCGGCATGCTGAACGACGACGTCGCCGACCTGTTCGACCGGGTCAAGGTCGGCACCCGCGTGGTCGTGATGCCGGGCGGTGCACCTCCGGGCTCCGGCAAGAACATGGCTGCCGCCGCGGCCTCACCGGCTCAGGCGCCTGTCCAGGCGCAGGCGGCCGTGCCGGCTAGCCAGCCGGCCAACATGCAGCCGCTGCCGCCGCCGGTCACGATCCGCTGAGGCGCGTTTGCCCGAGCTGAGCCCGTTGGAAACACCCTCCTCGCGGAGGGTGTTTTGCTTTGTGAGCCGCTCTCGCCTGCCTCAAGCCAGCCGGCGCGGCGGCTCGGACCCGGCGAGCCAGGCGGCGATGCAATCGACCATCTGACCGTAGTGAGCGCGAAAGCTCTCCTCGGTGACGTAGCCGAGATGCGGCGTGATCACGACGTTGCCGAGCCCGCGCAGCGGATGGGCGACCGGCAGCGGCTCGACCGAGAACACGTCGAGCCCGGCGCCGGCGATGCGCTTGTCGCGCAGCGCCTGCAGCAGCGCGGCCTCGTCGACGATCGGTGCGCGCGAGGTGTTGACGAGGTAGGCGGTCGGCTTCATCCGCGCGAGGTCGGCGGGGCCGACCAGCCCGCGTGAGCGGTCGCTGAGCACGACATGGATGGTGATGACATCGGCGGTCGCGAACAGCTCCTCCTTGGTGGCGTAGCCGACGCCCGCCGCCTTGCAACGCTCTGGCGTCAGGTTGGGGCTCCAGGCAATCACGTTCATGCCGAACGCCTTGCCGAGCTCTGCGACCTTGGTGCCGAGCTTGCCCAGCCCGATCACGCCCAGCGTCTTGCCCTCGATCTCCACGCCGCCCAGCGCCTGCCAAGGCTCGCCGGCATGCATGCGGGCGTTCTCCTGGCCGATCCTGCGGGTCAGCTCCAGGATCAGGCCCATGGTGAGCGGTGCGGTGGGGTCACGACCATATTGCGTGCCGCAGACCATGATGCCGCGCGCCTTGGCGGCCTCCATGTCGATGGCGGCGTTGCGCATGCCCGAGGTGATCAGGAGCTTCAGCTTCGGCAACCGCTCGATCAGGGAGCGCGGCAATGGCGTCCGCTCGCGCATCGCACAGATGATGTCGGCATCGGTGAGCGCGCCGGCGGCCGCTTCCTCGTTGCCGAACGGCTGTGTGAAAGCTGTCACATCCACTCTGTCGGCCAGCCGGGGCCAGTCGGCCAATGAGAGGGCCGTATCGTAATAGTCGTCGAGGATCGCACAGCGCAGCCGTGTCATCGGGAAGGTCCATTCATCGGGAAACGGCGGCAATCATGAATGCCGTCGGGAATGGAGCCATGCTTGCGCGCAAAGGGCTGGGTGCGCAAGGCGTCGTCCCGCTGTGACGCGGAACCAGGCGATATCAGTCGAGGCGGGTCTTCAGCCGGAACGCTGCGTCATGGCCGTATTTGGCGCGCCAGGCGGGGCCGGGGCCACGCATGTAATGCAGCTCCGGTCGGTACGGGTTGAACGCTCGCGTGACGAAGTCGCGCCAGAAGCCGCGGATCTCGTCGACGATCCCGGATCGGTCGTTGCGGTGGGCCGCCGGAGCGGGCAGGGAGGCTGAGGTGAAGGCTGCCATGACGGGCTCTCGCTGTTGTCGGTCGCGGCTTTTGCCGCTTGGGCGCGCGGGTCTTGCGGGCCGAGACCGAGTGTCCCGCCGAATTAATTAAAAGATGGTTGCAATTGTTGTGATCCGCCACACACAAGGTGACGGACCCGTATTCGTCCGTGGGCGGGAGGCCCGTCCCGGCGCAGGAACGACCGTGATTCTCCCGGCATTTGTTCCGGTCAGGACCGGCTCGCCGGTTGCCCTTTGGGGACCGCGCGGTTACATCAGCGGCAACCATTTTCCGAAAATTCCGGCAGGCTTCAAGGGACACGCGATGGCGCGCCAGTTCGTCTACTTCATGCAGGGTCTGTCCAAGACCTACCCGACACGCAAGGTGCTCGATAACATCCATCTGTCGTTCTACCCGGACGCCAAGATCGGTGTGCTCGGCGTCAACGGCTCCGGTAAGTCCACCCTGCTCAAGATCATGGCCGGCATTGACAAGGACTATACCGGCGAGGCGTGGGTCGCCGAGGGCGCCCGCGTCGGCTATCTCGAGCAGGAGCCGCAGCTCGACCCGAAGCTCACGGTGCGCGAGAACGTCATGCTCGGCGTCGGCAAGCAGAAGGCGATTCTCGATCGCTACAACGAGCTGGCGATGAACTACTCCGAGGAGACCGCCGACGAGATGACCAAGCTGCAGGACGAGATCGAGGCGCAGGGCCTGTGGGATCTCGACAGCAAGGTCGACCAGGCGATGGATGCGCTGCGCTGCCCGCCCGACGATGCCGACGTCGCCAAGCTGTCCGGCGGCGAGCGTCGCCGCGTCGCGCTGTGCCGGCTTCTGCTCGACCAGCCCGAGCTGCTGCTGCTCGACGAGCCGACCAACCATCTCGACGCCGAATCGGTGTCGTGGCTCGAAGGCCATCTGCGCAACTATCCGGGCGCGATCCTGATCGTCACCCACGACCGCTACTTCCTCGACAACGTCACCAGCTGGATCCTCGAGCTCGACCGCGGCAAGGGCATCCCCTACGAGGGCAACTACTCGTCCTGGCTGCAGCAGAAGCAGAAGCGGCTGGAGCAGGAAGGCCGCGAGGACGCGGCGCATCAGCGCACTTTGGCGCGCGAGCAGGAGTGGATCGCGGCGTCGCCGAAGGCCCGCCAGGCGAAATCCAAGGCGCGCTATCAGCGCTACGAGGAGCTGCTCAAGAAGGCGAGCGAGAAGCAGACCCAGACCGCGCAGATCATCATTCCCGTGGCCGAGCGGCTCGGTAACAACGTCATCGATTTCGAGGGGCTGACCAAGAGCTTCGGCGATCGCCTGCTGATCGACAATCTCACCTTCAAGCTACCGCCCGGCGGCATCGTCGGCGTGATCGGCCCGAACGGCGTCGGCAAGACCACGCTGTTCCGCATGATCACGGGACAAGAGAAGCCGGACGCCGGCACCATCACCATCGGCGAGACCGTGCATCTCGGCTATGTCGACCAGTCGCGCGACGCGCTCGATGGCAACAAGACGGTGTGGGAAGAGATCTCCGGCGGCAACGAGCTGATCCTGCTCGGCAAGAAGGAAGTCAACTCGCGCGGTTATTGCTCGTCGTTCAACTTCAAGGGCGCCGACCAGCAGAAGAAGGTCGGCGCGCTGTCGGGTGGTGAGCGCAATCGCGTGCATCTCGCCAAGATGCTGAAGTCCGGGTCCAACGTGCTGCTGCTCGACGAGCCGACCAACGATCTCGACGTCGATACCCTGCGTGCGCTCGAAGAGGCCCTGGAAGACTTCGCCGGCTGCGCCGTCATCATCAGCCACGATCGCTGGTTCCTCGACCGTATCGCGACCCACATGCTGGCCTTCGAGGGCGACAGCCATGTCGAATGGTTCGAAGGAAACTTCCAGGACTATGAGAAGGACAAGATGCGCCGGCTCGGCCAGGACAGCGTGATTCCGCACCGGGTCAAGTACAAGAAGCTGACGCGCTGATCTCAGGACATCGCAAGGCGCGACGCTGTCTTCGTTCCGGGACAAAGCGTCGCGCCCAGGCTGCGGCCAGTTGTCGCTTCCATGTGCGACGTGATTGCGTAGATAGTCGTTCCGCAATCCCATCCAGCCGCGAGAAAATCCCATCATGTCTTCCCCCGACGCGCCCCTGTCCTCCAAGGGCGGAGCGCTGCGCCCCATTCCAATGCTGATCTTCGGCTCGCGCTGGCTGCAGCTACCGCTCTATGTCGGGCTGATCATCGCACAGGGCGTCTATGTCGTGCTGTTCCTGAAGGAGCTCTGGCACCTGTTCGCTCACGCCTTCGATTTCTCCGAGCAGCAGATCATGCTCGCGGTGCTCGGCCTGATCGACGTGGTCATGATCTCGAACCTGCTCGTGATGGTGATCGTCGGCGGCTACGAGACCTTCGTGTCGCGGTTGAATCTGCGGGGCCATCCCGACGAGCCCGAATGGCTCAGCCACGTCAATGCCAGCGTGCTGAAGATCAAGCTGGCGATGGCCATCATCGGCATCTCTTCCATTCATCTGCTCCGCACCTTCATCGAGGCCGGCGCGCTCTCGTCGGGCAAGTCGAACTACACCGAGACCGGCGTGATGTGGCAGACGATCATCCACACGGTCTTCATCCTCTCCGCGATCGGCATCGCCGTGGTCGACAAATTGTCGAATGCCGCGATCGAAGAGGCGAAGCAGGCGGGGCATTGAGCGGCAACCTCGAGTTCCGCCGCGCGGTCTGCTGACGTTCACAACGGCCGCGGGCTGTGCTAGCCGTATCGGATGGCTCGGCAGCTGCTACTCCGTTTGCGCAGGCTCGTTCTCGTCGGTCTGGTGCTCTGCATGTTTGGCGATGGCCAAGCGAGCGCGAACGACGCCGCCTTCACGGAGTTCGTCAACTCGCTCTGGCCCGAGGCCAAGGAGCAGGGCGTCTCCCGCGCGACATTCGAGGCCGAGACGCGGGGGTTGGAGCCTGACTACAAGCTTCCCGATCTGCTGCTGCCCGGCCGGCCCGCGACGGGGGCGCCGGCGCAGGCCGAGTTCGTGCAGGTGCCAGCCGACTACATCAAGGAAGCGTCGATCGCGCGGCTGGCCGCGCACGGTGAGAAGCTGATCCAGCAATATCGTTCGGCGCTCGCCGAGATCGAACGCCGCTTCGGCGTGCCGGGGCCGGTTGTGCTCGCGATCTGGGGCCGCGAAACCGATTTCGGCCGCTATGCGCTGCCCTACGATGCGCTGCGCGTGCTGGCGACGCAGGCCTATGTCGGCCGGCGCAAGGACCAGTACCGCACCGAGTTCATCATGGCGCTGAAGATGCTGAGCGACGGTGTCGTGTCGCGCGGCGATCTCAGGGCCTCATGGGGCGGGGCGGTCGGGCTCACCCAGTTCCTGCCGTCGGAGTACTACAAGCACGGCGTCGATCTCGATGGCGACGGCAAGGTCGATCTCTGGCATTCGGTGCCGGACGCGCTGGGCTCGGCGGCGCTGCAGCTTGCGAACAAGGGCTGGCAGCGCGGCGTGCGCTGGGCCTACGAGGTCAAGCCGCCTGCCAATGTCGATTGCGCGATGGGTGTGCCGGAGGTGAAGAAGCCGATCGGCGAATGGCTGCGGGCCGGCTTCGTCCCGGTGCGTGGCCAGCGGCTGAGCGCCGCCGAGCAGCGGCAGCCAGCGTCGCTGCTGCAGCCTGAGGGCATCTATGGTCCGGCTTTCCTGACGACGGCGAACTACTTCGTCATCAAGGAGTACAATTTCTCCGATCTCTACGTGCTGTTCGTCGGCCACCTCGCGGACCGCATGACGAGCCCGGCCCCGTTCGCGACGCCGTGGGCGGCGTCGAAGCAGCTTCGGAGCAAGGACGTCGAGGCGATGCAGAAGGGCCTGACGCGGCTCGGTCTCTACGGCGACAAGCTGGACGGCAAGGCCGGCATGCAGACCCGCGCCGCGCTCGGCGCATTTCAGAAGAAGGCGGGCCTGAAGGTCGACTGCTGGCCGAGCGAGTCGGTGCTGCAGGCGATCGACGCCGCGCGCTGATCGACCGAATTCAGCGGATTGGCCGGTAGCAAAAAGCCCGGCCGCAGGGCCGGGCTTGCTGCAACGCTATGCGTCGTCAGGATCAGTAGCAGACGCGAACGGGGCGCGACACCCAGCCGTAGCCGTCCCAATAGCGCTCACGGCGCCACACGCACGGCGGCGGGCCCGGCGGAGGGGCTTCGACATAGACCGGACCGCCATAGGCCGGGCGGCTGGACGCGATCGCGCCGCCGATCAGGGCGCCGCCGATCAGGCCGGCAGCCACGCCGGCACCCACGTCGCCAGCCTTGGCGGCTGGTGCCGTCACGCTCAGCGACCCGGCGATGGTCGCAACCGCAAGCACTGCGGTCAGGATCTTCTTCATGTTCCGAGATCTCCTGGAAGGCGCCCTCGCGGGCACCAGGTTGGTGATTCACGCACGATCAGGGGCCGTCAGCATCGTGAGAAAACACGACAATCCGTCAACCCTTCGTAAACTCTGTCCGACCTGATGCGACGGAAAAACGGTTTTTTCTGGCCGTGGAGGCCGCCGTTCTCGAAATTCCGGTGCAAGGTCATGGAATTAATGAAGGTGAACGATCACTCGCAAACGCGGACGCGGCGAAGCCGCCAGCCGTAGCCGTCCCAGAAGCGCTGGCGTTGCCAATAGCAGGCATAGCCGGGATCGGCGACGTAGGCAGGCCCGCCGTAATAGGAGTAGCCCGGCCCGTAGGAATATCCTGGCGAGTAGGAGTAACCCGGCCCGTAATAATAGGGATTGCTGCCCGCAGCGATGGCGCCACCGATGAGGGCGCCGCCGAGCAGGCCGGCAGCGACACCGGCGGCGACACGACCATTGCGCGCTTCAGCAGGAGCAGGGGCCAGCGCTGCGGTCGACAGCGTCGCGACGGCGGCCAGGGCCGCAAGAGTCTTCTTCATGACCTTAACCTCTCTCACTCCAAGTCGGCGGATCGCGCATCAAGCGATACGGCAGGTTCACATATCCCGCTTGAATGATCAATGAACGGGCGCGTTCCATTGGACGACCCATCTCAAGGATGCGTTCAATGCTGCAGTGCACAAAATTTGACGCCGGTTCGGAGCAGGCATGACTCCCACGATGACGATCGTCGTGGCGATTGGACTGACCTCGGCCATCTGCTACGCGCTGCTGGTTCGCGCCGACCGCGGGCCCAACCGCCGCCGCTCTTCCACCGACACCACCATCAGCGATTCCGGCAGCTCATCGCACGACGGCCAGGGGATCGGACTTGCGAGTTGGTTTTCCAATACCTCGTCAGACGTCGTGGGAAACCCGATCGATGGCGGGGATGACGGTGGCGACAGTGGTGGAGGCGACGGGGGTGGTGGCGACTGAGTTCCGGCTGCTCGATCGCCACTCGATGGTCGTCCGGCGACGACTTTGATCTGCGGCAAGCTCGCATAGTTGGAGTCGTTCTAGATTGATCTGGAAATTGGAATCGCTTCAAAAGCGCCGTTTTCCCTTTGCGCGGGTAGCTGCGGATGACTATCGATACCTGACCAAGGACGATTGGCCGGTTTCTCATGATTGTTTGTTCCTGCAACGTCATCAGCGATCACGACATCCGCAACGCGGTGAAGTCTGCGGACGAACTGCCGCGGAACCCCAAGCAGGTCTACGGTTGCCTGGGGTGCAGCGCGGAATGCGGCCGCTGTGCGCGCACGATCAAGACGATCATCGACGAGGCGCTGGGTCCCTGCGCCCGCTCCTGCCAGGTTGGCTGTCAGCACGGCCACCATCATGGGGCGGCGCCGGTGCAGGCGATCGATGACGACCTTCAGAGCCGGTTCGCGCTCGCCGCCTGCTGACAGGCGTTTGCCCTCGGTCGCGTGCTTTCCGCCCTAAAAATGCACATGAACGGGGGTCGTCTCCGCACTTCGAACCTGTTATTGAGCGCCTGCGGCCTCTAACTTTTTCGGAGCTTATCCATGCAGGGCGACCCCAAGGTCATCGAATATCTCAACAAGGGATTGCGCAGCGAGCTGACTGCCATCAACCAATATTGGCTGCACTATCGCCTGTTGAACAATTGGGGCCTTCTCGACATGGCGAAGGTCTGGCGCAAGGAATCCATCGAGGAGATGGAGCACGCCGACAAGTTCACCGACCGCATTCTCTTCCTCGACGGCTTCCCCAACATGCAGGTGCTCGATCCGCTGCGCATCGGCCAGAACGTCAAGGAGATCATCGAGTGCGATCTCGCCGCCGAGATCGGCGCGCGGACGCTGTATCAGGAAGCCGCAACCTATTGTCACGGCGTGAAGGACTACGTGTCGCGCGACCTGTTCGAGCAACTGATGAAGGACGAGGAGCATCACATCGATTTCCTCGAGACCCAGCTCGACCTGATCAACCGGATCGGTCTCGAACTCTACACGCAGAAGCACGTCGGCGGCCTCGAGAGCGAGCACTGACGTCGACGGTGAGCCGGTCGTCCGCTTTCGGTACAGGGTCGATTCAGGGCTGGTGTTTCATGCCCTGAATCGACCGCCCCTGTGACGTGAGGGGCGCCCAGAGTCGTGCTCAGTCGATAGTGCCGAAGTCCGTCACGGGCATGACCCAATAGACGAGCTTCGTCCCTGCAAATGCGTTCCTGAGCCGTTCCAGCAGGTGCTCGAGATCCTGTCCCTGCAGCACGATCCGCACGACGACCTCGTCGGCATGTCCCTTGACCCGCTCCGCCGCGCTGCGCAGCCGGACGCGGACGCCATGTCCGGACGCATCAGAGGCCGTAAAGCCGCTCACCAGATCGGTCTGCTCGCTCAGATGGTCGAGCACCTCGGCACGAAGCGCATCCGGCACGATCAGTGTCAGGCAGACGGCTTGGCTGGTCATGTCGCGTCCTTCGCAGCGGCGCCGTAGCGGCGATACAGGATCGGCAACAGGATCAGCGTCAGCAGCGTAGACGACAACAGGCCGCCGATCACGACGATCGCAAGCGGACGCTGGACCTCCGATCCAGGTCCGGATGCAAACAGCAGTGGGATCAATCCGAGCGCCGTGATGCTCGCCGTCATCAGCACCGGCCGCAGCCTGCGCTTTGCGCCTTCGACCACGATGCGCTGCTCGGAGAGCCCGTGAGCGCGCAACTGGTTGAAATGAGACACCAGCACGACGCCGTTGAGCACGGCGATTCCAAGCAGTGCGATGAAGCCGACGGAGGCCGGGACGGAGAGGTATTCGCCGGTCGAGACCAGCGCGAACACGCCGCCGATCAGCGCAAAGGGAATGTTGACGAGGACGAGCAGGGCCTGGCGCACCGAGCCGAACGTCGTGAAGAGCAGCACGAAGATCAGGCCGATCGCGACCGGCACAACGACGGACAGACGCGCGGCTGCACGCTGCTGGTTCTCGAACTGCCCGCCCCATGTCAGCCGATAGCCGGACGGCAGCGGCAGCTCGGCTGCGACCCTTTGCTGGGCCGCCTGGACGAAGCCGACCATGTCACGGCCGCGGACGTTGCTGCGAACCACGCTCATGCGGTTGCCGTCCTCACGATCGATCTTCACCGGGCCGTCGACCCTCTGGATGCGGGCGACCTGCGAGAGCGCAACATGCTGGCCTGACGCAAGCGTCAGCGGCAGCGCCGCCAGCATCGTCGGAGCCTGCCGCGTGGCCTCGCCGCCGCGGACCAGGATCGGCGTCCGGCGTCCCTCCTCGAGCGCGGTGCCGATCGTTCGGCCTTCGATCTGCGTGCGCAAGGCGGCCGAGATCGAGTCCACGGTGAGCCCAAGGCGGCCCGCCTCCATCCGGTTGACGGCGATCGTGTAGTATTGCGCGCCCTCGTTGAGCGTCGTGTAGACGTCTTGGGCGCCATCGATGTCGGACATGATCGCCGACAGCTTCGCTGCGATCTCGTTGAGCTTGGTGATGTCCGGGCCGAAGATCTTGACCGCGACGTCGCCGCGCACGCCGCTGATCATTTCCTGCACACGCATGTCGATGGGTTGCGTGAAGCTGAGCGAGACGCCGGGGAAGCCGGTCAGGACCTCGCGAAGCTTCTCGAGCAGGACATCGCGGTCGCTGGTCTGCCGTTGGTCTGCCGGCTTGAGCACCAGGAACGTGTCGGTCTGATTGGGTCCCATCGGATCGAGCCCGAGCTCGTCCGAGCCGGTGCGCGCGATGATGCCGGCGACGTCTGGCACCTTCATCAACGCCGTCTGCAGCCGGGCATTGATGGCGAGGGACTCGTCGAGATTGACGGACGGCAGCGTTTCCACGCTGACGATGACGTCGCCTTCGTCCATCGTCGGCATGAAGGTCTTGCCCAGCTGGGTGTAGCCGTATCCCGCGGCAACGAGGCTGACCAGCGCCGCGATGATCACCTTGCGCTCGTTCCCGAGCGCCCAGTCGAGTGCGGGCGCGTAGACGCGCTGCGCTGCCCGGATCAGCATTGGATCGTCATGCGACGCGGATGTGAGCACGAAGGACGTCGCGACCGGAAGCACCGTCAGCGCAAGCAGCAGCGATGCGGCCAGAGCGAAAATGATCGCCAGCGCGACCGGAATGAAGAGCTTTCCCTCCAGCCCCTGCAAGGTCAGCAGCGGAACGAACACGATGATGATGATCAGAACGCCCGAGGCGACCGGCTGCAGGACTTCGCAAACCGAGCGGTAGACGACGTGGATCAGCGGCGTGGCGCTTCCGTGATCGTGCTTGGCGAGATTGCCGACGATGTTCTCGACCACCACGACCAGCGCGTCGATCAGCATGCCGATCGCGATTGCAAGGCCCCCCAGACTCATCAGGTTAGCGGACATGCCGACCGCCCGCATCACGATCAGCGCCATCACGATCGCCAGCGGCAGGCTGAGCGCGATCACCAGCGAGGCGCGCCAATTGCCGAGGAACAGCAGCAGCAGCACGACGACGAGCACCGTGGCTTCGCCCAGCGCCCGGACCACCGTGCCGACGGCGCGGTTGACCAGCCGGCTGCGGTCGTAGAACACGTTGATGGAGACGCTGCTCGGCAGCGACGGCTTCAGTTCATCCAGCCGGGCCCGAACGTCGCGCACCAATTGTCCGGCGTTGGCGCCGCGCAGACCGAGCACGAGCCCCTCGACCGTCTCGCCCTTGCCGTCCGTCGTGACGGCGCCATAGCGGGTGAGTGCGCCGATCTTGACCCTCGCGACGTCGCTGACCCGGATCGGGATTCCGTCGCGGGTGTCGACGATGATCGCCCGGATGTCGTCGATGCCGCGGATGCTGCCTTCGATGCGGACCAGCGCGCTGTCTTCGCCCTGGTTGACCCGCCCGGCACCGTCGTTGCGGCTGTTGGCCTCGATGGCCTTGCGAAACAGCTCGGACGAGATGCCGCGCGCCGCCAGCGCGTCATTTCTCGGCACGATTTCGAAGGCGCGGACATAGCCGCCGAGCGCGTTGACGTCGGCTACTCCGGGCACCGTGCGCAGCGCTGGGCGGATGACCCAGTCGAGCAAGGTCCGGCGTTCGGCCAGCGACAGTTCGGGACTGTCGATCGTGAACATGAACATCTCGCCCAGAGGGCTCGTGATCGGGGCGAGGCCCCCGTTCACGCCCTCGGGAAAGTCGCGCGAGATGTTGGACAGCCGCTCCGACACCTGATTGCGGGCCCAGTAGATGTCGGTGCCGTCCTCGAAATCGACGGTGATGTCGGCCAGCGCGTATTTCGTGGTCGAGCGAAGGATCTTCTTGTTCGGCAACCCGAGCAGCTCCAGCTCGATCGGTACCGTGATGCGCTGCTCGACCTCTTCCGGCGTCAGGCCGGGAGCCTTCATGATGATCTTCACCTGGACCGGCGAGACGTCTGGAAAGGCATCGATCGGCAGGCTCGGCAAGACAACGGCGCCTGCGCCGATCACCAGCAGCGTGCTGAGGATGACGAAGAGCCGCTGTGACAGCGCGAATGCGACCAGCCGTTGCAGCATCTACTGCCCCAGTCGCGAGAGGATGCCGCGCAACGCCGAGATGCCGCCGATGGCGATCTCGTTCTTGTCCGTGAGGGGGCCTGCGATGACGACGTGATCCTGATCCTCCGCGAGCAGGGTGACCGCAACGAGCCGGAAGCCGCCGTCGGTCGCGACGAACACCGCGGTCTGCTCACCGCGCCGGACGAGGCCGCTATAGGGAATTTCCCACGCGCTTTCTCCTGCCGAGACAAAGCCGATGCGGGCCGCCGCCATTTGTCCGGAATGCAGTTCGCCGTTGTTGGGAATCTCGGCGCGGACGAGAATTGTCTGCGTGGCGGCATCGGTCGTCTCGGACACCAGGATGACCTGGCCCGGTGTCGCATAGCCTTCGATGTCGACCTTGGCGCCGGTCTTGATGGCGCCGATGTTGGTTGCGGGAATCGCGATCTCGGCCCATAGCGGCGACAGCCGGGCGAGCTTCACCAGCGACGCGGCCTGTTCCAGGCGCTGGCCCGGCGATACCGCGAGCTCGACCACGGACGCCGTGCGCGGGGCCGTCACGGTGAGCGTCGCGCTGATCGCCGCCTCGCTGCTGAGCCGGGCGATGGCTTCGTCGGACAGCCCGCTGATGTGCAGCATCTGCCGACGTTCGGCGACGACGATGCTGGCCTGGCGCGCTTCGGTCTGGCTCGACTCCAGCACGCGTTGCGGGATGGCCTTGCCTTCGAACAGGTCGGCATTGCGCTTCAACTGCTGAACCGCGAGAACCTCCTGGGCCAGCGCATGCAGGTAATCGCGCTGGAGCGAGACGAAGCTCGGACTCTCCAGCGTGAGCAGCGGTTGTCCGACGGTCACGCGATCGCCGCGGGCAACGGCGAGGTTGGTGATCATCCCCGCGACCGGCGCGCTGACGACCCACAGTTGAGGCGTGGGAATGACGATCTGCGCGGGATAGGGCAGCGTTTTGTCCATCCGGCTGGAGATCGGATGCGTCACGCGCACGCCGAGGTTCTGCGCCTGGCTTGGCGTGAGCTTCAGCTCATCATCGGCCGACGCGGCGCAGGGCGCCACAACGAGAGCCAGCCCGAGAGACGCCCGGGCCAGGCGGCCTGCGGACCAGTGAAACCATCGCTTGGGCATCTCGATCAAGAATCTTCAGGTTCATGCATGACACATTGTGTACACTATTTCGGCCGGTTTCCGCGACTGTTGACTTAGGTCAATCGGAGCTAGTCACGAAACCGGAGGTCACTTCCTCGTGCCGCCAATGAGTCGCATGAGTGGTAGCCGCACGCGCCGGCGCCTCATACGGCATCGGCGGGAACGAAACAGCTGATGATGATGTCGCCGCGGTGATGGACGTACCACACCACGGCCTCGCCGATCGGGTTGCCGCGGTCGCGGATGATGGCGCGTTCCGGCACCGCCATCCACCGGCCTTCGATCGGCACCCAATAGGTGCCGTCACGCACGTCATAGGTCGTGCGGTGGCCGTCGGAGACATCGCAGCATGGCACGCCGTTGGGCGCGATCACGCTCTTGAACCACGCGCGAATGTCAGGCGGGACGTTGTCGAACTGCCCGCTGTCGAAGGCGGCGGCGACGGTCGCGCAGGCGAGCGAGCCCATCGTGAGACCGGCCAGCACCATCCTGCGCATTCAACGCTCCCTTCTGCGGACCTACATGCCGCGCTGCGGCGCCGTCGCCAGCAATTCGCGCAGCGGCTCGACGTAGAACTTCGCATTTCCGGTGGTCAGGTGGCCGCGCGTCTCGGCCGAGGTCGGGATGAGCAGGAGCTTGCCGTTGGCGACGCGCTTCATGGCGTCGACCGTCACGCCGGTCTCCGGCGGGTTGCGCTCGTCGTCGGCCGAGTTGATCAGCATCACGGTCGCCTTGATCTTGTCGAGATCGGCAGACGGATTGTAGTCGTGCGACGAGTCCCACTGATAGATGAAGTCGTTGGCGTCGGTGGGAATGGGCGTGGCGAGCCGCTCCTCGACCAGCTTGTCGGCCTTGGCCGCGGTCGGTGCCGCAAGCTGATAGGCGATGGTGCCGCCGGCCGTGGCGGTGGCATAGGCCGCGACGGCATATTTCATCATGCGCGGCTGTGTGGTGTAGTTGCCGCCATTGTAGTCGGGATCGTTGCGGATCGTCTCCAGCATCAGCCGGCGCAGCATCCAGTTGCGGGCCGCCATTTCGGTCGGCTGCGAGGCCATCGGCACCGCGGCGTCCATGAAGTCCGGATAGCGCGTGGCCCACACCCAGCTATGCATGCCGCCCATCGAGTTGCCGATGACAAGCCTCAGGTGCTTGATGCCGAGGCCCTCGGTCAGCAGGCGATGCTGCGCATCGACCATGTCGGCATAGTCATAGGCGGGAAACCTGGTCTTCAGCCCGTCGGAGGGCTTCGACGATTTGCCGTGGCCGATGCTGTCGGGAATGATGATGTAGTACCTGGTCGCATCGAGCGGCTGGCCCTTGCCGAACAATTCGCCGGCGAAGGTCGGCACCAACATGCTTCCGCCTGAGCCGCCGGTGCCATGCAGCACCAGCACCGGCTGCCCGGTCGGCTCGCCGACGGTCGTATAGTGCAGCCTCAGCTCCGGCAGCGTCTCGCCGGTGTGAAACTTGAAATCCTTGACGACGAAGTCGCCCTGCTTCGGGGCGGGATAGTCGGCGGCGCGGGCCGGCGCGCAAAAAACGACGACGGCGGCAAAAACGGCGGCAAGCGGTCGAACCATGGACTCCCCCTGATCATGCGCGACTCTTCCGGCCGCGTCGGGGACATGATAGCACGGTCTGCGACTTGGTTCAGTACCGGATTGATGGGACTCATCATGTGCCGCAACATCAAGACGCTGTTCAATTTCGAGCCGCCGGCGACGGAGGCTGAAATTCAGGCCTCGGCCCTGCAATTCGTGCGCAAGCTGTCCGGCTTCAACGCGCCGTCGCAAGCCAACGACGCCGCCTTCGCCCGCGCGGTCGAGGAGGTGGCCGACGCCGCGCGGCGGCTGTTGACCTCGCTGCAGACCCAGGCCCCGCCGCGCGACCGCGAGATCGAGGCGGCCAAGGCGCGGGAGCGTTCGGCGGCCAGGTTCGGCCCGCGCTGAGGCCCATCGTGCCCTGACAGAAGGCGAAGCTCAGAACCCATCGTCGTCGTGGTCGTGGCGGTCCTGGGCTTGCTTGTCGTGCTTCTTCTTTTTCTTGCCCTTTTTCTTTTTCTTCTTCTTCTTCGGGATGTCGATGTCGTGCGGATCGTCGTCCTCGAAGGCCTCGTCCAGCGCATCGTCATGGGTCGTCGCGGCGAAGATGTCGCGCACCGCGACCAGCTCGGCCTCGCGCTCATGCGCCTCGCGATCGCGCGCGCGCTTGTAGTCGTCATAGGCCGCGAAGATCTGCTCGAGCCACGGCATCAGCTGATCGATCGTCGGCAGCGTGCCCGGCGGTCCCGGTTCACCCTGCGGACCTTGAGGCCCCTGCGGTCCCGGCTTGCCGGGCGGGCCTTGCTCGCCGCGCGGCCCTTGCGGGCCGGGCTTGCCTTGCGCACCTGCCTTGCCGTCGGAACCCGGTTTGCCGCGCTGACCATCTGGCCCGCGCCGCCCGGGCTGCCCCTGCGGGCCACGTGGACCCACGGGGCCCTGCAGGCCGCGTCCGGCCGGATTCTTTGCCACTACCGCAACTCCGCTACACACCTCTGATTCGCGGCGAAGCGTAACAGAGCCGCGATGATGGCAGCAATTGCAGCAGGGCTGCGACGCCGATTGATCAACATCAATCGGCGTCGCATCCTGATGAGTTCCACGCGATGGGATATCGCGTGGCCGCCGTTGGATCAGGCCGAATAGGCCGGCACCGCGATGCCGTCGGCCGTGTAGATGCGGATCTTGTTGCGCAAAGTGCGCACGGGCATGCCGAGCAGCCTTGCGGCGTGGGTACGGTTGCCGTTGCAGCGCGCCAGGGTCTGCACGATGAGCTCGCGCTCGATCTCGGACAACGGCGTGCCGATCAACAGCGGCAGGATCTCCGCCGCGGAGCGCGACGGTGGCATGGCAAGCGGCACGAGTGACGGACTTGCGGCTTCGGATGACAATTCTTGCGACATAACTCCTCCCGATCAACGCCCACGCCGACACTGAAACGACGCGCAAACATCGAGACCAACTAAACATCCAGCCCGTAGATCACCGTGGTCCGACAAGGTTAATGGGGCCTTAACGCGGGCGTCCTGTTGTCGCACCGGTGCCGAATACCCCGAAATGGCCTTGGTTTCGCGCGGGTCTCGACCCATTTGGCCGGCGTCGACGCGCGTCCACGATGGGGGTGCAGAGGACTAATCGTCGGACCGCCACAGTTCCTGCGCTGCGAGCGCATCATATCGAACACACCGGCGGCTGCGCATGCACGGTGCCGTGCAAAGGGCTAAATTCGGCCCGATCGATTCGCTTAGTGGGGCACGATCGTCGCACACGGCCATCGAATTACCTCAAGCCCAAATTCACTTCGCTGGAGACTTCATCCATGACAATTGCATCCTGGCTTCGCGGTCTGCTGGTGGCACTGACAGCTGCTTGCGGCGCTGTCATTCCGGCCACGGCGCACGCAGATGGCGGCTTCATCACGCTGACCATCTACAAAGCGGGGTGGATCATCGGCGGCTCCGGCGGCAGCGGCGTGTTGAACTTTCATGGCCGCACCTATCCGCTGTCGACCGGCGGCCTCGACTGGGGTCTGGTGTTCGGCGGCTCGCGCACGGTGCTGCGCGGCCGCGTCAGCAACATCTGGCGTCCGTCCGACGTCGAGGGCGTCTATGGCGCCGCCGGCGCGGGCCTTGCCGTCGGCCGCGGCGTGCGCGGCATCGTGCTGACCAACCAGAAGGGCGCGGTGCTGGAGCTCTCGGGTGAGCAGATCGGCCTCTTGGCGAACGTCGATCTGTCGGGGCTTGCGATCACGATCAGGTAGTTGCGTCGTCGTCGTCATCGTGGACGCCTAGCAACTCACAACAGGTGTCATCGCCCGCTTGCGCGGGCGACGACCGTTGTTGCGTGCTGAGCATTGCCAACACCATCTCTCTTCCTCTCTTCTGCTCATAAGCCCGCGCTCTCGCCGCACCGCGTGCGCGAGGGATGCATCGTGAGAGCCCCGTCGAAAATCGAGAGGGGCAGGGAAGGCCGGGAGCTCGCCGCTCCCATGGTCCGCGTGCAACAAAAAAGCACGCGGCAGAACCACAGGTTCGGCGGAGACATCCCGGCCTTCCCTGCGCGCATGGTTTGACGGCTTATACGTGGTCTCCCTGGTGCGCCGGGCTTGTTGGCCACCATTGCGCGCGCTACGCTTTCGCATGAGCACGCACGTGACACCAGCTTCGGGGTGTCAGGACATCACGACTTCACCGTACGTGACAGCCGGCGCTCGTCGGGCGCAGCCACACGTCCACCGCGGCCCACCTCCACGTATCGTGACGACGCGTACGTCCCTCTGCATGAGGCGGGTTGAGCGAAAACATCGTCCTGATTTGCCCGACGTGGCAAGCGCGCGTGGGTGCGACAAACTAACACGACGGGCAGTTTGCGCATGATGCGCATGCGCGGATTGCCCGTCGGGCAGAGATAGGATGCTTCACCTCGGTGACGTGGATAGCCACAATCGCGCGTCGGATCGCCAGCATTGCGCTCTGCGATGCAG
The DNA here is from genome assembly GCF_032381555.1 of Bradyrhizobium sp. SZCCHNPS1003. Taxonomy (NCBI): domain Bacteria; kingdom Pseudomonadati; phylum Pseudomonadota; class Alphaproteobacteria; order Hyphomicrobiales; family Nitrobacteraceae; genus Bradyrhizobium; species Bradyrhizobium sp. SZCCHNPS1003. The sequence continues at coordinate 165,031 of NZ_JAUHIU010000008.1, read as the reverse complement.
CGCCCTCTCCCCTTGTGGGAGAGGGCATCTCCGGCCTATCAGCCCGTTCGCTTGGGTGAGGGGTCTCTCTCAGCAAACTACGCTCGGAGAGGGACCCCTCACCCGAGCGCGTTTGCCGCTCTATACTACATGCCCTCTCCCACAAGGGGAGAGGGCGCAGTCATCGGCATTGCGCGGATCGTCGTCAGCGAGTCGCTTGCCGCAATGATGATGGGCTTACTACCCATCATCACCGCACGCGAGTCGGCTGCGTGTCTGAGGTCTGGGCCAAATGCATCGCCAGCTCCCGCCACGGCTGGAATGTCCACGCACCGGATGCGGCGCCGGAGGGCGAGGCGAGCACGAACGTGGTCGGGAAGTCGGCCTGCTCCGGCTGCCGCCCGAGCGCGATCGCGCCGGTCGGCTGGCCATAGAACAGGCTCGCGGCCTTCTTGCTGGTGAAGGCGACCGTGGCTGGTCGATGCTGCAGGATCTTCGCAATGAAACCGGCGACGTCGACGCCGGCCTTCAGCGCGACATGGTCCATGCCCGCGCCCAGCTTGCACAGATCGGTGAAGCCGATGCCGAGCGACAGCAGCGCTGGAAACTCGTGCGGCTGGTACAGCCGCGGCGTCAGGCCGACGGCGAACAGCGTCGGCCAGAAACGGTTGCCGGGGTGGGCGTAATAGTGCCCGGTCGCCGCCGAGCGCTCGCTCGCGGCGGTGCCGACGAAGACGAGGCGCAGGCCGGGCTGGAGCTGGTCGGGCAGGCGGTCCATGGCGCCGTTGTCGCATTGTTGCAGTCGTTGCAACAGGCTGTTGACGCGATGCTGCATTGTTGCTGCGGCGGCCGTGGTCTAGGTGACGGCGAGCAACAGGAGCACAGCATGTCGCAACGTCGTCTGTATCATTTCGTCCTTTCCGGCCACGCGCATCGCGTGCGGCTCATGTTGAGCCTGCTTGACCTGCCTTGCGAGCTCGTCGAGGTCGACCTCAAGGGCGGCGCGCACAAGCGGCCGGACTTTCTCGCGCTCAATCCGTTCGGCCAGGTGCCGGTACTGGTCGACGGCGACGCCGTCATCCCGGACTCCAATGCGATCCTGGTCTATCTCGCCGGCCGCTATGATGGCTCGGGCAAATGGCTGCCGCGCGATCCGCTCGGCCAGGCGCAGGTCCAGCGCTGGCTGTCGGCCGCGGCCGGTCCGCTCGCGTTCGGCCCGGCAGCGGCGCGGGTGGCGACCTTGTTCGGCGCCCCGCTGGACATGGTGAGGGCGCATCAGCTCGCCAACAGCCTGTTCACGGTGATGGAGCGCGAACTCGCCGCGCGGCCGTTCCTCACCGGCGCGGCGCCGACCATCGCCGACGTCGCGCTCTACAGCTACACCGCGCACGCGCCCGAAGGCGGCGTGTCGCTGACGCCGTACCCGAGCGTGCAGGCGTGGCTGGCGCGGATCACTGATCTGCCCGGATTCGTGCCGATGCAGGCGAGCGCGGTCAGCGCCGCCTGACCGCCGCCATGCATGAATGCGTGCGAACGCCGCTTACAGGAAGCAGCGGCGCTCGTCGCGCAGCTTGAGCTGGATGTTGGTCGCCTCGACGAACGTCGGCACCGGCTTGGAAACGATCTTGTAGGTCGACGGCCACTCCACCGGCTTCGACTGCAACTCGGTGTTCCAGATCTGGCAGATGCCGGTGTTGTCCCAGCGGATCACGTAGTAGCCGGACTTGGGCGCAGGCGCGGCGAAGGCGGTAGGCACGATCGAGGCGGCTGCAATGGCCGTGGCGGCAGCGAACGTGGTCAGGCGACGCATCATCAATCTCCTCAAACGAAACAACGACAATCGCCCGCCCGCGCGGGCCACCGGCCTTGCGGCCGGACCAAGGCCCAAGTGGTGCGACAAAAGCGCGCGCAACGCAAGCCGCCCGTGCCGTCGTTCACAGCGATGTCCGGGATGTGAATGACGACATGCGGTCGTCACATGATGCCGTCAGGCGCGCGCCGGCTTACAGCGTGCAGCGGCCCTGCTGGCGCAGCCTGATCTGGCGGGTCACGGCGTCGTTGAACGTCGGCACCGGCCGGCTGATGACCTGATAGCCTGACGGCCATGCGATCGGCTTGAAGGCGAAAGCCTCGCTCCAGACCTGGCAGATGCCGGTGTTGTCCCAGCGGATGATGTAGTAGCCGGCCTGCGCCGGCGCAGCGGCGAGCAGCGCGGCCGCGGCGAGGCCTGCGGCAAGACAGACTGTGGTGAAACGAGGCATCGTGAAAACTCCGGCAACAAACTGGCCCAGCCCGCGGCCGGCCCTATGTCGGAGCGGTCTCGATCAATTTGAAGGCAGCCGCGCGCGAATCGTGCGGCAAAAGCGCGCGATGCCCCCGGCCGATGATGAGGCGCGATGAGGTGGCGGAGCGAGAGGCCTCTCGGCGTGCGCAGCGCGTCGCGCAGGCCTCAGGAGTGGATGCCTCCGGCGCTCGGTCGGGACGAGAACCGGAGATCGCCGCTGAAGCTCGCGGTCGGAACCAGCGCCGGACCCGCGCCGGCGAGGAGCGGCTGCGAGGCCACCGGCCCCGCGCGTCGGCGCAGGAAGTGGCGCTCGAGATAGGCGTAGGACAGCGTGGCCGCCACGACCGACAGCGGCAGCCCGATCGCGAGCCGCAGCGGCCACCAGACGCCGTAGCTGTCCAGGAAATTCAGGACCGGCAGGTGCCAGAGATAGATGCCGTAGAAGATCCGGCCGAGGAAGATCGCGACCGGCCATTCGAAGATGCGGTGGCAGATCGTGCCGTGGCTGCGCATCAGCATGGTCAACGCGAGGATGCCGGGAAGTACGCCGCACACCATGCTGCCGAACAGATAGTAGTTCATGCTCGGCCCGTCCGCCGGCCAGAACAGGAAGGTGACCGTGCCCCAATAGATCAGGAGCGGCCACGCCAGCTTCGGCCAGAGCCGGTCGAGCGCGGGTGAGGTGCCGTGCGGCACCAGCCTGAGCACGACGGCCATCGCGCATCCCGCCATCAGTGCATCGGCGCGGGTGTCGAACGCGGTGTAGAGCCGGCGCCACTCGGCCCCATCGAGCACCAGCGCCACGCGCCAGGCCCAGATCGCGGCCGCAATGGCGCAGATGGCGCCGACCAATCGCCAGGTGACGCCGAGGCGCTTGACCAGGACTGCGAAGGTCAGCGGCCACAGCAGATAGAACTGCTCCTCGGTCGACAGCGTCCAGGTGTGGCCGATGTCCTCGATCGTCTTCGGGTCGAACACATACCAGTAGTTGGCGATGTAGGAGAGCGCGATCGCGGCGCGTTCCAGCGCCGGCAGGAACGGCGGCCGCAGCAGCCAGGTGAACAGCAGATAGGCGGCGAGCATCAGCAGCAGCGGCGGCACGATCCGGGCGAAGCGCCGCGCATAGAACTGCCGGAACCTGATGTGGCCGTGCTTATCGATGTCCCGCAGCAGCAGGCCGGTGATGTAATAGGCGCTCGCCACGAAGAACAGGTCGATATAGATCACCGCGCCCGGCACGAGCGTGTGCGAGACATGGGCCGTAACGACGCCCAGGGTCATCAGCCCGCGCATGCCGTCATGCGAGGGAACGTAGCCGAGCGGATAGACCTGAGCCTGGAAGGCCTCCCGGATCGCCTCCCGCAATGGCGCCGTGGCGGCGCCGACGAGGCGGAACAGGGCATGGAACGGCCATGAATAAAACATCTATCGTGAAATTTTCGGAGATAATGTTTCGGACTATTAAATCCTATTTAAAATTTAAATCGTCCGCAAGAGACGAAAATCGCGGAGCGGGGGCCATCACGACGCAGGGTTGCAGAAGAATGAGGCAGGCCGCTCGCTGCGGTGGCAAACGGCGGCGCGGCTCGGCATCATTGCAGTGGATGAAGGGGGCCTCGCGGTTGAACTGCGCTTGGGCGACGGCGAGTAGCTGAGGCCGGCGAATTCTGCAGGCGGAGCGGTTGCTTCCTGCACGGAGAACGCAGGGCGGGTTAGCGCCCGCGGGACGATTTCACCGCGGAGGGAATGTTTGCCAGGGCGCGTAACCCGCCGCCTGCGCGGAATGGTGGGTTACGCGAACGGCTTTCAGCCATGTGCGAGCGTGGAGAGACCGTCGGTTGCCGTCCGCTAACCCACCCTACCGTTTCACGGCCGCGACGCCCTCGATCTCGATCAGCATCTTCGGATCAGGCAGCGCCACCACCACGCAGGTGGTGCGCGCCGGATACGGCGCCGGCCCGAACGCCGCGGCGTAGAGCCGGTTCATGGTCGCAACATCAGCGGCGCGCGTCAGCAGCACGTTGACCTTGACGAGGTCGCGAATATCAGCGCCGCCTTCGGTCAGGACGCGGGTGAAGTTGGTCACGACATTGGCGAACTGCGCGTCGAAGTCGTCGGGCAGGTTGCCGTGGGCGTCGAAGCCGGGAATGCCGGAGACGAAGAGGAGATCGCCGACGCGGGTGCCGAACGACAGCGGCGGGGCTTTGATGTGGGGTGGGGCGGGGATGTGGTGGATGGGCATGGGACCTCCGAATACGTCACGAAGACCAGCAAGTAGATTGCGTATCGCAGCAGGCGTGGGCCTCAGCTCAGCTTCATCCATTCTGGCTCCCGCGTCGGCGAGTTGTCTCTGGAGTTCATCGAGGCCCGATTTCTTTTGCAAGAAATCTCGCAAAAGAAAAGCCGGGCTTGCGCCCGGCCAAATGGTTGGCCGGGTCTGCGCCCGGCCATGACGATGGAGAGAGCGTGGCGGGTCAGGACAGCGCCTTGTTGCTCTCCTTCACCTTCTCCGCATCCAGATACACGCTGCCGCCCATTTCCTTGAACTTGGCGCTCATCTGGGCCATGCCGTCCTCGATGGTGCCGCTGATGGCCATGCCGACCGTCGCCGGATCGTTCAGCGTCGCGGCGTAGTCGCGGACGTCCTGGGTGATCTTCATCGAGCAGAACTTCGGGCCGCACATCGAGCAGAAATGCGCGACCTTGTGGGCTTCCTTCGGCAGGGTCTCGTCGTGGAAGTGCTTTGCGGTCTCCGGATCGAGGCCGAGGTTGAACTGGTCGGTCCAGCGGAAGTCGAAGCGGGCGCGGGACAGCGCGTCGTCGCGGAGCTGCGCTGCGGGATGGCCCTTGGCGAGATCGGCGGCGTGGGCGGCGATCTTGTAGGTGATGACACCGACCTTGACGTCGTTGCGGTCGGGCAGGCCGAGATGCTCCTTCGGTGTCACGTAGCACAGCATGGCGCAGCCGAACCAGCCGATCATGGCGGCACCGATGCCCGAGGTGATGTGGTCGTAGCCCGGCGCGATGTCGGTGGTCAGCGGCCCCAAGGTGTAGAACGGCGCCTCGCCGCACTCCTTGAGCTGCTTGTCCATGTTGATCTTGATCTTGTGCATCGGCACGTGGCCGGGGCCCTCGATCATGACCTGGCAACCCTTGTCCCAGGCGATCTTGGTGAGCTCGCCAAGAGTTTCCAATTCAGCAAATTGCGCGCGGTCGTTGGCGTCCGCGATCGAGCCCGGGCGCAGGCCGTCGCCCAATGAGAACGACACATCATACTTGCGCATGATGTCGCAGATCTCCTCGAAATGGGTGTAGAGGAAGCTCTCCTTGTGATGCGCGAGGCACCACTTGGCCATGATCGAGCCGCCGCGGCTGACGATGCCGGTGACGCGGCTGGCGGTGAGATGGATGTAGGCCAGCCGCACGCCGGCATGGATGGTGAAGTAGTCGACGCCCTGCTCGCACTGCTCGATCAGCGTGTCCTTGTAGAGCTCCCAGGTCAGCTGCACAGGGTCGCCGTTGCACTTCTCCAGCGCCTGGTAGATCGGCACGGTGCCGATCGGCACGGGAGAATTGCGCAGGATCCATTCGCGGGTGGTGTGGATGTTGCGGCCCGTCGAGAGGTCCATCACAGTGTCGGCGCCCCAGCGGATCGCCCACACCATCTTGTCCACCTCCTCCTCGACCGACGAGGTCACCGCCGAGTTGCCGATATTGGCGTTGATCTTGGTGAGGAAGTTGCGGCCGATGATCATCGGCTCCAACTCGGCATGGTTGATGTTGCAGGGGATGATGGCGCGGCCGCGCGCGATCTCGGAGCGCACGAACTCCGGGGTGATGAAGGCCGGGACCTCGGCGCCGAAGCTCTCGCCGTCGGCAAGCGCGGCCTCGGCGCGGTCGAGCTGCTTTTTGCGGCCGAGGTTCTCGCGTTCGGCGACGTAGATCATCTCCTTGGTGATGATGCCGGCGCGGGCGAATTCGAGCTGGGTGATCTTGTGGCCGTCGAGGCCGCGCAGCGGCTTGTGATGCGCGGTGAAGGCCTTTGCGGCCTTGTCGGCGCCGACATTGCCGTTGTCCTCCGGCTTGATGTCGCGGCCCACATATTCCTCGACGCCGCCGCGCTCGCGCACCCAGGCAATGCGGGCGCGCGACAGGCCCGCGTTGACGTCGATCGTCACGGTCGGATCGGTGTAGGGGCCGGAGGTGTCGTAGACCGGCAGGTTCGGCTCACCGGCGCCTTCCGAAAGGATGATCTCGCGCAGCGGCACGCGCAGGTCGGGCGCGGCATCAGGCGTCGCGTAGATCTTGCGCGAGGAGGGCAGCGGGCCGGTGGTGACGGCGGGCAGCGTAGTGTCGGGATTGGAGCGGATGTTCATGGGATCCTCCTTCTCAATTGTTGTTGTCGGAGTGAATGGGGGACGTCATTGCGAGGAGCACTTGCGACGAAGCAATCCAGGGCTGCTCACGTCGCTCTGGATTGCGTCGCTTCGCTCGCAATGACGGTGGAGAGAGTTGAGCCTCATGCCAGTTGCTCGCTCGTACCGAGCCGAGGGCGAAAATGAGTTGTCGACGTAAGGGGCGGATGCTGTTCAGGCTCCCTCCCCCCTTGTGGGGGAGGGTTGGGGAGGGGGGTAACCCCGCGTTCGGTGCTCGTGGCTCACCCCCCTCCCTAGCCCTCCCCCACAAGGGAGGAGGGAACGAGCTCGCGTGGGGCGAGGTCGGGGCCCAATCGCTCTCAGACGCATTCGCAATATCAGCGCGCATCAGGCCGGCTCCTTCGTCGCATCGAGCCAGGCGCGGACGCGGGCGTCGGGGTCTACGTTCTGCGTGACGTCGCTGACGACCGCGATGGAATCGGCGCCGGCGGCAAAGATCTCCGCGGCCTGCTCCAGCTTGATACCGCCGATCGCGACCAGCGGAATATTGCCGACGCGCTTCTTCCACTCGGTGATCTTCGCGACGCCCTGCGGCGCGAAGCGCATCGCCTTCAACGTGGTCGGGAAGATCGGACCGAGCGCGACGTAGTCGGGCTTGGCTGCGAGCGCGGTTTCCAGCTCGGCGTCGTCATGGGTCGAGAGGCCGAGCGTCAGGCCGGCCTCCTTGATCGCGGCAACGTCGGCCTCCGCAAGATCCTCCTGGCCGAGATGGACGTGCTGGGCGCCGGCGACGATCGCGGCGCGCCAGTAGTCGTTGACGATCAGCCTGGTCGCGGTGCCCTTGGTGATGGCCAGCGCGTCGGTGACGATCTGCAGCGCCTCGCCGTCGTTCAGGTCTTTCGCGCGCAGTTGCACGGTGCCGACGCCGAGCCTGGTCAGGCGCTCGACCCAGGCGAGGCTGTCGACGACGGGATAGAAGCGATCAGGATACGGCATGCCAGAACGGTGTCCCAACGACAGGGGTGGAGGGCGAGGCGAAATCGCGGGCGTCCATCAGCCCGGCCTCAAAGGCGGTGCGGCCGGCCTCGCAGCCGAGCCGGAACGCGCGCGCCATCGCGACCGGGTCGGCGGCTTTTGCCACCGCGGTGTTGAGCAGCACGGCGTCGTAGCCGAGCTCGAGCGCTTCCGCCGCGTGCGAGGGCGCGCCGAGGCCGGCGTCGACGACGAGGCTGATGTCAGGCAGGCGGTCGCGTAGGAGCTTGAGCGCATCGCGATTGGTGATGCCCTTGGCCGAGCCGATCGGCGCCGCCCAGGGCATCACGACCTTGCAGCCGGCATCGACCAGGCGCATCGCGACCGTGAGATCCTCGGTGCAATAGGGGAAGACCTCGAAACCGTCCTTGATCAGGATGGTCGCGGCTTCGACGAGCCCGACCACGTCGGGCTGCAGGGTGTCGTTGTCGCCGATCACCTCGAGCTTGATCCAGGACGTGCCGAACAATTCGCGCGCGAGCTTGGCGGTCGTCACCGCCTCGCGCACGCTGCGGCAGCCGGCGGTGTTCGGCAGCACCGTGACATTCAGCTCGTTGATCAGCTTCCAGAACGCGTCGCCGGTCTTGCCGCCGGCCGCCTCGCGCCGCAGCGACACGGTGACGATCTGCGCGCCCGAGGCGCGGATCGCGTCCTGCATGATCGCGGGCGAGGGGTAGAGCGCGGTGCCGATCAGCAGGCGGGAGGTGAAAGTCTTGTCGTAGAAGGTGGGCATCAATGGTCTCCGTCATGTCGGACGGTGGTCGCCGCAATGAAGCCTGTCATCCCCGCGAAAGCGGGGATCCAGTATTCCAGAGGCGGCTCGGACACGCAGATAGGCCGCGGCGTACTGGATCGCCCGGTCGTTTTCGCCGAGACGCGCTTCGCGCTTTCGCCGGGCGATGACAGGTGTGCGTGGGGCGCGACCTCCCTCCCAACGTCGTCCCGGCGAACGCTGGGACCCATACCGCGTGATCTGGCGTGGGACCTCGGTGGGAGAGATCGAGCTTCAAGACAAAAGCCGGTGGCTATGGGTCCCGGCGTTCGCCGGGACGACAGCGGAGTGCGTGGCGCAAGCGAGCGCTCCATGAACTTCACCCTCCCTGCCGGGGCGTGATGATCTCGATCTCGTCGCCGGTCTTGAGCTGCGTCTCCGCCCAGCGGCTCCTCGGCACGACATCGTAGTTCAGCGCGATGGCGAAATGGGTGCCCTCGTAGTCGAGCTCGGAGAGCAGCGCGGCGACGGAGGTCGCGGCGATGTCGCGGGCCTCGCCATTGACGGTCACGCGCATCGCATCACCTCGTTGTCGATCTGGCCGTGCGAGATGTAGTTCAGCGTCGCCTGCGCCAGCGCGGGCGCGATCAGGAAGCCGTGGCGATAGAGGCCGTTGACGCGGATCTCGCGCTCGCCCTTGATGGTGATGCGCGGCAGATTGTCGGGATAGGCCGGCCTGAGCCCTGAGCCGAATTCGAGGATGCGGGCCTCGCCGAATGCGGGATGCACGGAGTAGGCGGCACCGAGCAATTCCAGCGCCGAGCGCAAGCTGACGCCGGTGTCCTCGGCCTCGAGCGAGGTCGCCCCCAGCATGAACAAATTGTCCTCGCGCGGGATCAGATAGAGCGGGAAGCGCGGATGCATCAGCCGCACGGGCCGCGCGAGCTGCACCTCGGCGGTCTCGATCAGGATCATCTCGCCCTTGACGCCGCGCAGCTCGGGCTCGGCGTCGCGCGCCTCGAGCCCGCGGCAGTCGATCACGAGGCCGTCGAGATCATCAGCCGTGACGTCGCTGTTGAACAGCACCCGGCCGCCGGCCTCGACGATGCGCTGATGCAGCTTCGGCAGCACGCGGCGCGGCTCGACATGGCCCTCAGTCGGGTAGAACAGGCCCTCGCGGAAGCGGCCCTCCAGCGACGGCTCCAACGCTGCAAGCTGCTGCGCGTCCAGCCGCTGATAGCCGGAGGTGCGGCGGGCGAAGCGGTCGTAGTCGGCGCGGTCGCGGGCATGCGCGATCACCAGCGAACCGTTGAACGGCGTGTCCGGCAGCTCGCGCCGCCAGATGTCGAGCGAGGCGAGCCCGAGCCGGCTGATGATCGGCTCGGCGACCTCGCTCTCGCAATAGGGCGCGAGCATGCCGCCGGCCCAATGGCTGGTGGAGAGCATCAGATCGGCGTCGCTGCGCTCGTGCAAGGTGACGTGATGGCCGGCCCGCGCGAGCAGCAAGGCTTGCCAGGCACCCGCGATGCCCGCACCGATGATGGAAACGGGGACATCCCCGCGCGTGGTTATCTGCTGCATCCCTGTCCCTTCGCCGGCATGACCCGGATCAGGTTCAAAGGGTCACCGCACATCGCTGCGGTATCTCAGCTCCCCTCGGAGCTCCCCTCGGAACGCGCTTAAAATAGACCGATATCCCCCCGTGTCAACGGAGTGTCACGGAAAGACAATGCCGACGGCCCTTGGAACCAATGGCGATCAGTGCGCCCGCGCGTGGCGGCCGGTCGCAATCTTCGGGGTGATGTCGAGCGGGGCGCTCGTCCGCTCGGAGCGGCCGGCGGGCCGCGCGTCAGCCAGGCGCTGCCGCTTGGCCTCCTCGTAATAGCCCCTGGCGAAGTAGAGCACGGCGCGGTCGTGGTCGCCGCGGGCGGCACGGTAGGCGCCGGCGAGATAGCGCACGCCATAGGTGAGGTTGGTGTTCGGATCGTGCAGGCCCTGCGCGTCGCCGGTGTAGCCGAGGCCGCGCGCGGTGCCGAGCTTGATCTGCATCAGGCCGATGCAGCCGCAGCGGCCGACCAGGTCCTTCTGGTATTTGCTCTCGCGCACGATGACGCGGTGGATCAGCGATTCCGGAATGTTGTTGGCGGCGGCGTGCACCGCCACCAGCGCGTCGATATGCGGATGGCCGCTGTCGATGTGGCGCGGCTTGGCTTCGGCCGCCTTGCGCTCGGCCTCGCGGGGCTCGGCCGCAGCGGCATCGGTGTCGGCTGGCGCTGAGGCATTGGCGTCCATCGGCGGCGAGGTGTCGGCGCTGCTGACGGCCTCGATCGCCTCGACCTCGCGCGCGGCCTTGGTCACCGCGCTGCGTACGGCCAGCTCCCTGGTGCCGTCAGAGCGGACATGGGCGAGCTTGACCTTGCCGGCCTTCGGTTTGGCTGCACTCTCCGATGCGGTGCTCGCATCATCGGCAGCCATGGCGAACGGCACGGGACCAGCCATCGCGAAGCCTGCAATGCAGGCCGTCAGCACGAGACGTCTCATGTGTCAGGATCCCCCGGGAACCACACGCATGCCGAGTAGTCCCCCAGCACGCGCTTTACACTTTGCACACCGTAATTGGCGCAAACGCCGGGCGATAATGTGGCAGGAATGGGGCGAAGACGCCGGGTCGAGTCCGGATGCGCCGGCGGTTTACCGCGAATTATACCGTGCATGCTTGGCTGGCGGAGCAATTCCGCCAATGGGGCCATGCCGCGATGACGCTGTCCGTCACCCACACCGAAGCGACCGCCGGGCGCGCGCAGGCGCTGCTGCCGCTGTGGGTCGGCGCCGGCGTCTATGCGCTGCTGCTGATCTCCGGCAACCGGCTGCTCAACGATCCCGACACGTTGTGGCAGATCACGGTGGGGCAGTGGATCATCGACCACCGCACGGTGCCCGAGGTCGACGTCTATTCCTTCACCATGCGCGGCGCGCCGTGGATCTCCACGCAATGGCTGGCGCAGGTCGCCTATGCCGCCGCTTACAAGTTCGCCGGCTGGACCGGACCGATGGTGCTGGCGGCGTCGGCGATTGCGCTGTCCTTTGCGCTGTTCGCGCGTGCGCTCGGCCGGCATCTGCGCGACAGCACGACATTGGTGTTCGTGGTCGCGGCGTTCCTGCTCTGCCTGCCGCATCTATTGGCGCGGCCGCATGTGCTGGCGTTTCCCATCCTGGTCGCCTGGATCGCCGGTCTGATCGACGCCGCCGATCGCAAGGCCGCGCCGCCATGGCCGCTGGCGCTGCTGATCGCGCTATGGGCCAATCTGCATGGCGGCTTCGTGTTCGGCCTGTTCTTCATCGCGCCCGCCGCGCTCGACTCGCTGGTCGATGCCGATGCCCCGGCCCGCCGCGGCCTGGCGCTGCGCTGGGCGGGGTTTGCGGCGCTCGCGCTGGCGGCGAGCTGCTGCACGCCCTATGGCTGGAACGCGCTGCTGGCGTCGCAGAAGATCCTGTCGCTGGGACAGGCGCTGCCGCTGATCGTGGAATGGAAGGCGACCGATTTCCAGGGCCTCGGCCCGTTCGAGATCTGCCTGCTGATCGCGATCGGGTTCGCGCTGTTCCACGGCCTCAGGCTGCCGCCGGTGCGCATCCTGATGCTGCTCGGCCTGCTGCACATGGCGCTGGCGCAGGCGCGCGCGGCGGAGATCCTGGCGCTGGTCGGCCCGCTGGTGCTCGCCGCGCCGCTGGCCCGGCAGGCGGGCGCGCTGCCCGTGCTGCCGCAGGCGCGCGCGTCGGGAGCCGCGCTGACGGCGGCGGTGATGCTCGCGCTCGGCGCCGGCACCATCGCATCGGCCTCGATCCTGAACTACACGCCGAACATGCGCGGCACCCCGGTCGCAGCCGTGACCGAGCTGAAGAAGCTCAACCTCACGCGGGTCCTCAACGACTATGATTTCGGCGGCTACCTGATCTCAGCCGGTGTCGCGCCGTTCATAGACGGCCGCACCGAGCTCTACGGCGAAAAGTTCTTCGTCGATCACAATGCCGCCTCCGGACTGATGGAGCCGGACAATCTGTTCCGCCTGCTCAAGGACTACGACATCGAGGCGACCCTGCTGCGCACGCAGAGTGCGGCGACCAAGCTGCTCGATCACGTCGACGGCTGGCAGAAGGTTTATGCCGACGATATCGCCACCATCCATCTGCGTAATCCAGGCGCCCGCCATGTCGCGGAACCGGCGGTCACTTCCGGAGGCAATTGAATCAAACGGATTGATCCCATCCTCGGATCCCATCCTCGTGAGGTCGGATGTCGCGCGGCATCCCGGCGCGTGCAAATCAGCCGCTGCGCGGCTATGATCCCGCCCGTCAGTTCGACAGCATGCCTGACTCATTCAAGAAGACTGAACAGAGAGGGAGCGCGTCATGGCCGTGAAGGCAGCCGACATCCAGTTTCGCAATTCCGACAACGCGCAATCCGCGATGCGCGTCCTCGACCTGCCGCGCAACAATCCCTGCGCCCAATGTGGCGAGCCGATCGCGCTGCCGGCCTGGGTCGAGAAGGATGGGCGGCGCACCGCCTATCTCTGGCACTGCCGTCTCTGCGACTATCGCTACGAGACCATCGCGTTCTATGCCGAGGCCGTCGATGAGGACGGCGCGATGGCCGCGTAGCTGATTCAGAATGCGCCGCTCTCTCGGAAATATCGAAGCTCGGAGTTTTCGTCGATTGACGTCCCGAATGAGATGGCCCTGACACAGTCGGCGGACAGGGCAATCTCCTATGGGTTGAGCCGTCGTGGCCCCCTGGTTCGAGACGCTCACCACGAGGGCTTGGATTTGTGAGGGCTTGGATCTTGCCAAGCAGCCCTCGTCCCGAGGAGCCCGCCGCAGGCGGGCGTATCGGGCTGCCAGCCTCTTCCAGATGCGATTGACCTGCGGGAGGTGAGCATCGAACCGCGTTGCGGGATCCGTGCTCGACGCGCGCAGCTCAACGAAGACCACCGACTCGCAGTCCTCTGCCGTGAGGGGCGGCTCCTCCGGTTGCACGGGCTCCCAGTCGAACGCTCTCCTCAAACGCGATTCCAGCTTCAGCTCGCCGGCCCGGCGCTCCCGAGTGTCACAAAGCGACGTTGTCGCGCTGCACCGAGGCGGCTTGTCGCGCAAAATGACGAAATCGTAGTTCCCACGGAACGCTGGGGGGCGGTTGCAGTTCTCTCGTCACCATACACATTGAGAGGAGACACCACATGGTGATGAAAACTGTTGCGGCCGGCCTCGCCGGTTCCCTGTTGCTCGCGACCGCGGCGTTTGCTGCGGAGAGCACCACCACGACGACCAGCACCACGATCCGCGCCGATACGACCGCGGCGTCGTATCAGGGCGACTGGCGCAGCTCGAAGCTCGTTGGCGTGAAGGTCTACAACAACAACAACGAGAATGTCGGCTCGATCGACGACCTGCTGGTCGACAAGAGCGGCGCGGTCAAGGGTGTCGTGATCGGCGTCGGCGGCTTCCTCGGCATGGGCGAGCACCTCGTCGCCGTCTCGTTCGATCAGATCAAGTTCTCGGATCAGCCGGTTCAGGCAAGCACTGCGTCGAATGCCCCGGCCTCCGGCACCACGTCGTCGACCACGCCGCCGGCCACGACCACGACTGGTGCGGCCACCGGCACTTCGTCCTCGTCGATGAGCTCCACGAAGAACCGCTGGTATCCCGATCACGCGATGATCAACGCGACCAAGGACCAGCTGAAGTCGATGCCCGAGTTCAAGTACTCCCAGTAACGGCATCGCCGACGAAAATAGCTGCTCGTCTCGATCGCGGCGCGCCCGGCTTGTCCGGGCGCGTTCGCGCGTCATGCTGCGGGGCGCAAGGTGGTCTGGCCGAGCGGCAGCTCGATGCGGGCGATCAGCCCGTGCGGCCTGCGATCGTGCAGCGACAGTTCGCCGCCATGAGCCTGGACGATCGCCTTCGCGATCGACAGGCCAAGCCCGAAGCCGGTGGCCTCGTCCATGTTGCGGGCATCGTCGCCGCGCACGAACGGCTCCAGCATGTCGGGCTTGCGCGCATCGGCGATCCCGGGTCCGTCATCCTCCACATCGATCGTCAGGCGCTTCCCCGACGCAGTTAACCTGATGACCGTTTCCTTGCCGTACTTCACGGCGTTCTCGACCAGATTGGTGACCGAGCGCATCAGGTCGTCGGGCCGCACCGTCGCCATTGCGTGCGCCGGGCCGATGTAGGTGACGCTGTGGCCGACGTCGGCGAACTGGTCGGCGACGAGCTGCAGGATGCTCGCGATATCGACCAGCGTCATCGGCTCGAGCTTGCGGCCGTTGCGCAGGAACGACAGCACCGAGCCCAGCATCGCATGCATCTGATCGAGATCGGCCAGCATGCGGCTGCGCTGCAGCTCGTCCTCGACGAACTCACAGCGCAGCCGCATGCGGGTCAGCGGTGTCCGCAGATCGTGGCTGATGGCCGCCAGCATCTTGGTGCGGTCGTTCATCAGCGCCGTGATGCGTTGGCGCATCCGGTTGAGAGCGCGCGCCAACGATCGGATCTCCTCCGGTCCGCGCTCGGGCAATTCCGGCGCATCGCCGTCGAGGCTGAAATTCTCGGCGGCCTTCGCGAAGCCCGACAGCGGCGATGTCAGTGCGCGCGCGGCCCACAGGCCGAGCAGCGTCATGCTGATCAGCGCGAACATGATCGTCGTCAGCCAGGGCGCACCCCAGAACGGCGGCCGGTGCGGCCGGTCGACCATTCGGGCCGAGACCATGTTGCCATCGGGCAGAGCGAAGATGACGGTGCGCGTCTGGGAGCCGGGCGGCGGCATGAAGATGCGATAGCCTGGGCCAAGGCCGTGAAAGCCGCCTGGACCGTGAGGCCGTCCGTCAGCCATCTCCGGAGGGGCCGGGCGGCGCTCGTCGCCACCGCTCCCGGCGCCGACGTCGGGGCCGGCCGGCTCGTGCAGGCGACCGGGATCACCCGGCAGAGGTCCCGCGTGAGGCTTGAGCTCGAACTCAGGATAGGCACGAGCGATGTCGGAGATCAGCCGAGGTCGTTCGGCAGCAGGGGCGCGGCCAAGAATGCGGATGGCCGTCGCGAGCTGAAACGGCCCGACCTCGTTTTCGGGGTCGGGCTGCTCGGCACGATAGATCAGGAACGTCGCCGTGATGATGGCATGGAGCGCCACGATCGAAATGGCCACCAGCGCCGTGATCTGGCCGCGGATTCCCTTGAGGTTGAGAAAGCCGAACGACATCATGACATCGCCATTCGATCCGATGGTCAATGGCTTTGCGGGCCGGTCACCACCTCGACGACGGGCGTGAACATGTAGCCGCCGGAGCGCACGGTCTTGATCATGGTGGCCTCCTGCGGGTCTGGCTCGATCTTGCGGCGGATGCGGCTGACCAGCACGTCGATCGAGCGCTCGAACGAGCCGGCGCTGCGGCCCTGCGTCAGGTCGAGCAGGCTGTCGCGTGACAGCACGCGGCCCGGCCGCTCGCAGAAGGTGCGGAGCAGATCGAACTCGGCGCTGGTCATCGCCACGCGCGCGCCCTCGGGATTGCGCAGCTCGCGCAGCCGGAAGTCGATCGTCCAGCCGAGGAAGCTCAGCGCGGTCGCGCCTTCGGTTGCGCTCGCCGTCATCGCGGCCGCCTGCCGGCGCAGCACCGCGTTGATGCGGGCGAGCAGCTCGCGCGGATTGAACGGTTTCGGCAGATAGTCGTCGGCGCCCATCTCCAGTCCGAGGATGCGATCGACGTCCTCGCCGCGCGCGGTGAGCATGATGATCGGCACTTGCGACTCCGCGCGCAGCTTGCGGCACAAGGTCAGGCCGTCCTCGCCGGGCAGCATCACGTCGAGGATCAGGA
Organism: Bradyrhizobium sp. SZCCHNPS1003; assembly: GCF_032381555.1. NCBI lineage: Bacteria > Pseudomonadati > Pseudomonadota > Alphaproteobacteria > Hyphomicrobiales > Nitrobacteraceae > Bradyrhizobium > Bradyrhizobium sp. SZCCHNPS1003. The sequence continues at coordinate 148,786 of NZ_JAUHIU010000008.1, read as the reverse complement.
GATCGACACGGTGGTCGCCCATGATGCGGGTCATCTCGCGGCCGTCGGTCGCGGTGGTCACGTTGCAGGCATTGTTGCGCAGATATTTTGCGATCAGCGTCCGCGTCTCGCGGTCGTCCTCGACGACAAGAATGTGTGGTTGTGTCTGGGCCATACCGACAAGTGACCTAGAATCGCGGCGTTTTGCGAAGAATTTTGTTACGGAATGTTTCCTGCGACGGGCGCGCGGAAAGGGCCCGACGACATCTCTCTGCGCCGTGTTGCTTTCGTGAGAGCGCGTCAAGCCCGCGCAGTGGCGGGAGCGCCACGGTCCCGTCTCGCGTCCGCGCCGCGCATGACGGCCCGGCTATGCGCTTGCGGATGATAATACCAGATCGGTCGTGAAGCGGAATGATGACGAAGCCGTCGATGCCTCGCGTCCGTCTATTTGTCGATCGCCAGACTAACGGCGCCATCCATTTGGCTTCCCATGTCCTGCTCCTGAAGTGGCCTCGGCCGTCGAGGATCACGAATTGCCGCCGGCTTCGGCAAGGCGTCGTCGTCCAGGCGTAGCAACGGGCCGTTACAGTCCTGGCAATGTATTGACTCGAACCGACATCGTGCCCTCCGCCGAGGCGATCACGCGCAGCACGGTGGCGTCGAAGGCGATGTCGGTCAAAGCGAGATTGTTGATGTCGGTATCGACGCGGATGCCGTTCTCGTTCTTCTGCAGCTCGGCGACCGCCGTGGCGATCTTGTCGCGGACGTTGTCGGCGAAAGGCTTGAGATCGACCACCGAACGTTCCAGCAGCGCGCGTTGCAGATGCGGCACCACGGCGCGAGCGGCGGCGCCGAGCAGGCCGAATGCCGCGTCGGATTCGACGGCGAGCTGCAGGTCGGACAGCCGCAGAATCTGCTGCGCCTGATCCACCATGGGGCGTCCCCAGATGTGCACGGTCGCATCGGCGCCGAAGCCGAAGAGGCTCTCCTTCTCCTTGCCCTTGACCTGCAGCGAGATCAGCAGCCGGTCGCCCGAGGGCACGACGGTCGCATGCTTGACGGTGACCGCGACCGGGCCGGAGCCGTCCTCAGGGAACGTCCGCCCCGCAAGTTGCGAATCGACGAGCTTGCTGAGCTCGGTGAAGGGGACGTCGATCGGAACCGCGACATTGATAGTTCCGGCGGTGGGCGGAATGATCGTAATCTTATCGGGGAACGGACACTCCGGCTTGGTCTCGGCCGCCGTGACCCGGGTCTCCGCTTCGATTCCCATGGTGACGCTGACTGCGTTGGCATCGATCGCGGGCTGCGCGGCCAACGCGCGCGTCGGCTTGATCTCGAGCCAGACGGCGGGCAGTCCGGGCGCGGTGCCCTGCAGCGGCACCGAGCGACAGGCGCGGGCCCATTGCGCCTGCGCCACGCGTCGGATGGTCGGGTCCTTGCGCAGCCTGTCGCTGAGCGCGCTGAGTTGCTCATTGACGGTCTTGTCGATGATCGGCTTCATCTGGGCCGGCACGTTGACGCGGGCACCCGCCACGGTCAGCGCGGTGTCGCCGAGATTGACCTGGGCGGCGAAATTCGGCTCGACATACCATGAGGCGGCGAGCCGCGGCCGCATCGCGATCAGGACGTTGCCCTTGATGTCGGCGGTGGCGTTCAGATTCTTGATGTTGATGCCGCCGATCTGCTTGGCGGCATCCGAGCCGAGCAGGCCGCCGATGGCATCGCCGAGCGCGCCGGTCGCCTTGGCGGACAGCGATCCGGTGACGTTCAGCCGGCCCGAGAGCGGCGTCGCCAGGGACAATGTGTCCTGGGTGCCGGTGGCGGCGATGACGCCGCGGGTGACCGTCCAGCCGATGTCGGCGTTCTGCAGGATCTGGTTGACGGGGTTGTCGGCCTTGCCGGAGAAGTTGCGCGGCGCGGCCTTTTCGGCGGCGTCACGAATCGCGCCGAGCGAGATCGACACAGGCGTCATGATGATCGAGTTGCGCGTGGCCGGCGGCAGCGGCGGCAGTTGGGTCAGTTGCGGCGCCGGCGTGCTGCCCGAGAACAGAAACACCTCCGCGATGATGATGCCGATCAGCACGACGGCGGCAAGGCCGGCGGCGCCGATCAGGATCATCCGCAGCCGGGGCGGCGAGCGCCGCCGTGGCTGCTGCGGTCTCGGAGCGAGCGGATGAGGTCTGCTTTGCCAATCCGGTCGCGGCGTCGGAAGATTCATGTCGGATCCACGGACTCCAGTTGCCACGGGCCGGCTCGTGCCGGAAGCGGCGAGATCGCGGTTCATGCAAGATTGCCCAGCTTACAGGGCCGGACGGAGGCGCGCCAGGGCAGCCGATGAAGCAGGCCACCATCAATCGGCCGTGATGGTGAATGGCGAAATGTGCGCAAAGAAATGACCGCCGCGGCTTTCGGGCCTCGGCGGTCCAGTCAGGGAGGATCCGGGAGAAGGAACGAGCAGTGCGGCCCGCGCAGGTCAGCGGGTCATGCGGCCGAGATCGGCGCGGCGCTCCATCGGCAGCACGATCACCTTGGCGCCGACGCCGACGCGGGAATAGAGGTCGATCACGTCCTGATTGGTCAGGCGGATGCAGCCCGACGACACATGCGTGCCGATCGTCTCGGGCGCGTTGGTGCCGTGAATGCGGTAGACGGTGCCGCCGAGATACATCGCGCGGGCGCCGAGCGGATTGCCGGGACCGCCGGCCATGTGACGCGGCAGATAGGGCTGACGCACGATCATCTCCGGCGGCGGCGTCCAGTCCGGCCATTCGGCCTTCCTGGTCACCGACTGCACGCCCGACCAGGTGAATCCGTCACGGCCGACGCCGATGCCGTAGCGCATCGCCTGGCCGTTGCCGAGAACGTAGTACAAATACTTGTTTGGTGTGTCGATGATGATCGTGCCGGGCGCTTCGCGGGTCGCGTAGCTCACGACCTGGCGGCGCAGGCGCGGGGGCAACTCATAGGCGGTCGCCTCGTCCTCGCGCGGCGTGATCCGTTGCGGCGTCGTTGCCGGCGGCTCGTAGGTCGCCACTGGCGGCTGCAGCAGGAAAGGGAAGGGGAGCGGGGCCGGGGGCGCGGCCAGCGTCGGCGTTGTGGCAACGATCGTGCCGACGATCAGAGCACCGAACAGGATGCGGGATGGCGAACGGACTGTGCCTGGCGTGAACATGGACGTCCCCTTGTTTGATCGCTTGGTGCGCGCCGCCATTGTCTCGGCCGGCGTCGTCAAAATCGGCTGCCTGTCATCATTCTTTGTGGCGCTTCGACCCACGCCTGATGCTGCAACTCATAGGGGAGAAAAGTTTCGTTGCGTTTGCGCGCTGCACGCAAAACGGTTTCGTCGGCTTAACCGTTTGTTTCATGACGGTTTCACGACAGCGCCTGTGCGACGCCGCCACGGATCGCGGGGAAAATAGCGGCGGGCGGGCAAAAAGACCCTTCGACAGTTCGATGACGTCACACGCCTGAAATAACAATGTCGGAATTTGCGGCCGTTCAGAATCGCTGCAACTTTCCGGATCGCCTTATGCGGATCTTAATCGCAACCGACGCCTGGCACCCGCAGGTCAATGGCGTGGTGCGCACGCTCACCTCGCTGGCGCGCGCGGCCGCCGGCCTCGGTGCCGACATCACCTTCCTTACGCCGGAAGGCTTTCCATCGTTCGGTGTGCCCACCTATCCGGGCCTGCGGCTCGCCGTGACCAACGGCCGCGAGATCGCCCGGCGCATCGAGTCCGCCGCGCCGGATGCGATTCATATCGCCACCGAAGGCACGATCGGCTGGGCGGTGCGCCGCTACTGTCTGCGCCACGGCCTGCCGTTCACGACGTCCTACACGACGCGCTTTCCGGAATATGTCTCGGTGCGCACCGGCATCCCCGATGCCGTCGGCTACTGGGTGATGCGCCGCTTCCATGATGCGGCTGCGATGACCATGGTGGCGACCAATTCGCTGAAGCAGGATCTCGCTTCGCGCGGCTTCAAGAAGCTGGGCTTCTGGACGCGGGGTGTCGATACGAGACTGTTCAATCCGGATGAGCCTGTCACGCTCGATCTGCCGCGTCCGGTGTTCATGACGGTCGGCCGCGTCGCGGTCGAGAAGAACCTCGAGGCGTTCCTGTCGCTCGATCTGCCCGGCTCGAAGGTCGTGATCGGCAACGGCCCGCAGAAGGCGGAGCTGGAGCGCCGGTTTCCGACGGCGCATTTCCTCGGCGAGAAGACCGGCAAGGATCTGACCGCGCACATGGCCGCCGCCGACGTCTTCGTGTTTCCGAGCCTGACCGATACGTTCGGCGTGGTGCAACTGGAGTCGCTGGCCTGCGGCACGCCGGTCGCGGCCTTCCCAGTGACCGGTCCGCTCGACGTCATCGCCGATCATCCGATCGGAGCGATCGACTGGGATCTGCGCGCAGCATGTTTGAAGGCGCTGACGATGTCGCGGGAGACCTGCCGCGCATTTGCGCTCGACCGCTCCTGGGAGAACAGCGCGCGCCAGTTCATCGGCAATCTCGCCGTGCTGCAGCCGTCCCGCGTCGTGCGTCCGACCCCGGTGCTGGCCGGTCAGAGCGCCGTGCGCGGCTGACGGCAGATGTTGCGTCACTCCATCAATTCCAAACCAAGTGAGATGTAACGATGGCAGAAACCATGAAGCTCGACGGCGCGCGGGAGCTCGACTTCGATCGCGAGCAGGTCGAGCAGGCCTATGACCGCTGGGCACCGATCTACGACCTCGTGTTCGGCGGCGTGTTCGAGAAGGGCCGCAAGGCCGCGATATCAGCCACCAACAAGCTCGGCGGCCGCGTGCTCGAGGTCGGCGTCGGCACCGGCATCTCGCTGCCGCTCTATGCGCCGCATGTGCGCGTGTTCGGCACCGACATCTCCGAGGCGATGCTCGGCAAGGCGATGCGCCGCGTCGCCGACCAGCGGCTCAAAAACGTCGAGGGCCTCGCGGTGATGGACGCCGAGCAGCTCGACTTCCCCGACGACTCCTTCGACGTCGTGATGGCGCAATATGTCGTCACCGCCGTACCGAACCCGGAGGTCGCGCTCGACGAATTCGCGCGCGTGCTGCGCCCGGGCGGCGAGCTGATCATCCTGACCCGCGTCAGCGCCGACGACGGCCTGCGCCGCGTCATCGAGCAGGCGTTGCAGCCGGTGGTCCGCCGTCTCGGCTTCCGCACCGCCGAGTTCGGCTGGTCGCGCTATCTCCGCTGGCTCGCCGGCGCCGAGCGCATGGAGCTGGTCGAACGCCGCCTGATCCCGCCGCTCGGCCATTTCTCGCTGGTCCGTTTCCGCAAGCTGGAGCGTGCCGCCGCGGCCTGAGCCGCGGCAGCCCTCTGCCGCCGCTGCGGCGTTCTCCGTAGTCCCCAACGTCTCGCTGCGTCCGATCGTGTGACATCTTGATGATGTCACACGATCTACACCGAATCCCTGTACACGACCTGCAACTCATTCTTCGGAGCAACCATGATCAAGCATTTCCTGGAGCAGCTGCGGATCCAGCGCTGGGACGACCACCGCTATTATCATCACAGCCGCATCAACCAGAGCCTCCACTTCGTCAGCGCGCTCAGCTTCATGATCGCCTACGTGATGATGGTGTTCGATCCGCTGGTCTCGGCGCTGATCGGCTGGCTGGTGTCGATGACCTCGCGCCAGGCGGGCCACTTCTTCTTCGAGCCGAAGGGCTACGACCACGTCAACCAGGCGACCCACGAACACAAGGAAGAGATCAAGGTCGGCTACAATCTGCAGCGCAAGGTCGTGCTGATGTCGATCTGGGCCGCGGCTCCCGTGGTGCTCTATCTGCAGCCGACCCTGTTCGGCCTGCTGTCGCCCTGGACCTCGGCGATGGATTTCGTGCGCGAGACCGCCAAGCTGTGGCTCGTGATCGGCATCGGCGGGCTGCTGTTCCGCACCGTGCACCTGTTCTTCATCCGTGACGTCGAAACCGGCCTCGTCTGGATGACCAAGATCATCACCGACCCGTTCAACGATTTCGTGCAGTATCGCTCGGCCCCGCTGGCGCTGCTGCGCGGCGAGCTGATCGACCCCGGCCTGCACCTGATGGGCGAGAGCCTCGAAGAGCAGCACGCCTGAGCCGGACGCTGCGTTTGAGTTGCGCGATGCCCGGGCCGGTCCCGGGCATCGGTGTTTGTGGGAAGGCCAAAGTGAGATCGATCGCGCCCGAAGCCGAAGCGGCGGTGCCACCCTCCCCTAGAGGGGGAGGGTCGACGCGCGCGCAGCCGGCGTCGGGGTGGGGTGATCTCTCCACGAGCACTGAACTGCGTCGAGAGATCACCCCACCCCGCCTCACGCGCCGCTGCGCGCCCCGTGAAGCGACCCTCCCCCTCCAGGGGAGGGTGGCAGCGAGCTCAGCGTCTGACCACGGCGCCGAGCATCTCTTTCAGGATCTGGCGCTTGATCGTCTTGTTGGTGAGGGTGCCGTCGTTCCACCACCAGCCGTCCTGCTTCATCTTCTCGGCTGCCATGACGAAGCGCCTGGTCACCTCGGCGAAATCGGCATCGGTGTAGTTCAGGCTGAAGATCAAGCGGCCGGTGCCGACCCAGCTCAGCGCCAGGCCCTCGGCGCGCAGGTAGTACTGCAGCATCCAATTGTAGCGCGACGGCACGGGGTACTCGACCAGCCAGATCGACTGCAGATTGGACACGCGCACCGGCAGCTCGTGCTCGGCCAGTGCGGCGTTGAGTTGCGCGGCGCGGCCGTTCCAGGTCTCGTCGAGGCCGTCGTAGATGGCACGGAAGTTCGGGCTGTCGAGCCGGCTCAGGAACTCGTCCATCGCCGCCATCACGTAAGGATGCGAGTTGAAGGTGCCGCGGGCGAAGCAGATGTCGGCCGGGCGGTCGTCGCGGAAGCGGCGCATCAGCTCGCGCTTGCCGCAGACCACGCCGATCGGCAGGCCGCCGCCGAGGCTTTTGCCGTAGGTCACCATGTCGGCCTTGACGCCGAAATACTCCTGCGCGCCGCCCGGCGCGAGCCGGAAGCCGAGGAACACCTCGTCGAACAGCAGCACGATGCCGCGCTCGGTGCACACCTCGCGCAGCTGCTTCAGCCAGGCGGCATAGGCCTCGCGGTCATAGCGGCCCTTGCGCGAGGAATCCACCAGTGCCGAATCGCCGGGCGCATTTCCGTTCGGGTGCAGCGCCTGCAGCGGGTTGACCAGCACGCAGGCGATGTCGCGCCGCGTGCGCAGGACGTGCAGGGTGCGCTCGGACATCTCGGCCAAGGTGTAGGTCTCGTGCGGCGCGATCGGATTGCCGACGCCGGGCTGCACGTCGCCCCACCAGCCGTGATAGCTGCCGGCGAAGCGCACCAAATGGCTGCGGCCGGTGTGGTAGCGGGCGAGCCGCACGGCTTGCATCACCGCCTCGGTGCCGGACATGTGGAACGAGACCTCATCCATGCCGGACAGCTCGGTCAGGCGCTTCACGTTGTCCGCGACGACCGGATGATAGAGCCCGAGCACCGGGCCGAGCGCGCTCGCCCGCCGCTCGGCGGCCGCGATGCACTCCTTGTAGAAGTCGTAGCCGAAGATGTTGACTCCGTAGGAGCCGGTGAGATCGTAGAACCGGTTGCCGTCGAGATCGGTCAGGGTCACGCCGGAGGAGGCCTGCATGAACGAGCCGGCGCCGAGCTGCTCCTTGACCAGCCGGCTGTACTGGAACGGCACGCGGTAGGACTGCGTGAACTGCAGATCGGAGATGCGGCTCGCGGCTTCCGCCGTCAGCGCGCGGCTCTTGGCGAACTTCTCCTGGAACAGCGTGCCGAGCCGGAAGAAGCCATCCTGCCGCTGGGTCGCGACATCCGGCGGAGCGCCGTCGGAGCGGAAGAAGTCGTCGATGTCGAACTCATAGCGCGGGATCAGCTTCGAGATCCGGCGCGACATCTTGGAATGGCCGGCCAGCGAGCGGTGCTTGGCGCGCGACAATTCGATGCGGGCCTTGACCTTCGGGGCGACGGCTGCCGTCACGGCAGCGCCAACGGCGAGCGATACATAAGGAATCGAGTTTTCCATCATGTCCAAAAGCGCTAACCCCTCCTGCTGACAGATTCATGACAGTCAAAAGCCTGATCGCCTCCGTCACCCAACAGGAAGACCTCAACTTCCTGCTCACCAACCGCGTGCCGCGCGCCGCGCTGACCCGCTTCATGGGCTGGTTCTCCAAGATCGAGACTCCGCTCGTCCGCGACGCCTCGATCGCGCTGTGGAAGCTGTTCTCCGACCTCGATCTCTCCGAGGCCAAGGAGAGCCGCTTCAAGAGCCTGCACGCCTGCTTCACGCGCGAGCTGAAGCCGGGCCTGCGGCCGTTCGATCCCGATCCCGCCATGGTCACCAGCCCGTCCGACGGCATCATCGGCGCCCACGGCCTGATCAAGGACGGCGAACTCTATCAGATCAAGGGCGCGCCTTATTCGCTGCGTGATCTGGTCGCCGATCCCGCTGTCGTCGAGACCCATCGCAACGGCTGCTTCGTCACCTTGCGCCTCACCTCGAGCATGTATCACCGCTTCCACGCGCCGGCCGACATGACGATCGAGCATGTCAGCCTGATCCATGGCGACGTCTGGAACGTCAATCCGATCGCGCTGAAGCGGGTCGAGCGGCTGTTCTGCAAGAACGAGCGCGCGGTGATCCGCACCCATCTCGCTTCCGGCGAGCCGCTCACGATCGTGCCGGTCGCCGCGATCCTGGTGGCGAGCATCCGCCTGCATGCGCTGGACCGCGTATTGAACGCGCAGACCGAGCGGCCGCTCGCCTACACCTGTAACAACAATGTGCGCAAGGGCGACGAGCTCGGCTGGTTCGAGCATGGCTCGACGATCATCCTGCTCGCGCCCGGCGACTTCACGTTCTGCCCCAATGTGACGGAAGGCGCCCGCATCCGCGCCGGACAGCCACTGTGGCGCAGGCGCGTCGCCGCCGGATGAATGTCAGGTCCACGCTTGCGGAATCTCGATTTCGTCGTTGCGCAGTCCTATATCGGAGCGTTCAACTGGCGAATCGGACCGCGGGAGTTGCGGTCGTTGCGGCTCGGGAGAGGCGATGGCGAGAGCGCCGATCATGGCGGCAGGTGGCATCGTGCTGCGGCGGGAACAGCCGCCGCGCATCGCGGTCGTGCGCCTGCGCAAGCGCGACGAATGGGTGCTGCCCAAGGGCAAGCTCGACGACGGCGAGACGCCGCGCGACGCTGCCAAGCGCGAGGTGCTGGAGGAAACCGGCCACAAGGTCACCGTGCACGAGTTCCTCGGCACGTTGGTCGTCGACACCGGCACGCGTTCCAAGGTCGTGCATTACTGGCGCATGGAAGCGGCCGACGAGCCGTCGCAGCCGCTGATGGACGACGTCCGCGCCGTCGACTGGCTGCTGCTCGATGCCGCGGTCGCGCGGCTGTCGCGCGATCATGAAAGGACGTTCCTGGAGATGGTCGGGCCCTACGCGCTGGCCGGACTGATCCGCAAGACCAGGGCGAAGCCGGCGCCGGAGGTGGCCAGAACGGTGGAAAAGACCCCGGCGGCAGCTGAAAAGATCGTGGCGGAGAAGGCCGCCGTCGCCGAAAAGTCTGCCGTGGCGAAGAAGCGCCGCAGCCGCGTCAGCGAGCCGCCTGCGCCGCCTGCAGAGATCGCCGTCGTCACCGCAGCCGAGCACGACGCGCCCGCGCCGGAGATCGCACCAACGCCGGCAGCGGCGGCCACAGCAGCGGCGCCGGAGGCTCGGCCGGACCGGTCGGAGACGGAGGCGCTGTCCGAGGTCGGCGCGACGATCGCGCCGCAGCCCGCCGAGGCGGAGCGCGTGCCCGAGGATGTCGAGCGGGTGGAAGCTGTCGTGGCCGCGATCAAATCGCTCGTTCCGGACCGTCCGGCGACGCGTGGCGGCGCAGCCGGCGCCGTGCCGACACGAGAGACGGGCAGCTCCGAGCCGCAGCCTTCCGATGCGGATCGCGAAGCTGCCGATGATCCGGTCGGCAACGGGACATCGGCGGGAGAGCCGCGCCTCACCTTGGCCCAGAAGATGCGCGCCTGGCTTGGCCGTGCCGCGTGAGGTGTTCGGCCGACCGGCGTGCCGCCGATGATGCTTCACGATCTGGCCGCGCTGGCGGCCGCTTTCAGCATCGCCGTCAGCAACATCATCGCGCCGTCGGCCGTCCGCCAACTCGGTCCCGTCAGGTTCAACGCGATCCGCCTTGCGGCGGCGCTCTTGAGCATGCTGGCCTTGGTGACGCTGCGAGGCCACTGGGCCGCGCCGCCCGGTGATCAGCTGCTGATGCTGGCAGCATCGAGCCTGCTCGGCGTCGTCGTCGCGGATTCCTGTTTCTATGCGGCGCTGGCCCGGCTGGGGCCGCGCCTGACCGCTGTCGTCTACGCCAGCTGGGCCGCATTCGCGGCCGTGCTCGGCTATCTCCTGCTCGGTGAGACGCTGTCCACGATCAAGATGACGGGCGTGGGGTGTATCGTGAGCGGCGTGTGGGTCGCGATCGTCTTTCGACAGCCTGTCGCGGTCGCTCAGGAAGCGCACGGCTCGGTCGGAGCAGGTTTGTTGTTCGGTCTGGCGGCCGCGCTGTTCGCGGCGGCCGCTGTCCTGATGGCGCGTCCCGTGATGGCCGCGGGTCTGGATCCGGCATTGGCCACGTCAATTCGCGCCGCGATCGGATTGGCTGCTTTGGTCGCCTTGTCCGTCATGCCGCGTTTCCGCAGCTCGTTCGCAGTGGATCGATCGGTCGTCATGCGGTCCGCGCTGAGCGGTGTGCTGGGGATGGGCGTCGGCATGACACTCGTCTTGTTTGCGCTGACCAGCCGGCCCGTCGGGATCGTCTCCAGCCTGTCGTCGACGACCCCTGTCATGATCCTGCCGCTGCTGTGGTGGAGCACCGGGCTCAGGCCCGCGCCGGCCGCCTGGCTGGGCGCCGTCCTGGCCGTGTCGGGCGTCGTCGCCATCACCAGCGGATTTTGAGTCCGCCGGCGCAGGTGGCGGACCGCGGACGCGCTTGCCGCACTCTCTCCTTGGTTGGTGGCGTTGCGTAACATCTCTCCATGCTTCCGCCCCACGCTGTCCGGATTTTCCTAGGAGAAACATGGCGCCGCTCGCGAGGGGCGCGCAGATTGGTCGGCGTGAGGCGGTCCGGGCATGGTCGAAATCGACGTCGCGGCTTTCGTGAGATCATGCACCCCGGCCACCATCCGCCTGGCGATGCTGTGCGCGGCCCTCGGCCTGTCGGGCTGCGCCACGGCGCCGATGACGCAGAGCGGTGCGCTCGCATCCTATCAGTCGCTGGCGGAATCGAACGGCGTGCTCGCCAAGTCGCTGCTCAACGTCGACAAGGACAATGTGCTCGCGGCGCAGACCGTGCGTATCACGCCGACATCTTTCTCGGGCCAGGCCGGCGCGGTGCTGACGGACCCGCAGCGGCAGCTCGTCGCCAACGCCGTCGACCGCGCGCTGTGTCTCAACCTGAGCGAACGTTTCACGGTCGTGGCGCCCAATCAGAGGGCCGATTTGACGACGCGCACCTTCATCACCCAGGCGACGCCGACCGATCCGGTTGCCGCCGGTGCATCCAAGGTCGTGTCGGCCGTGCCGGGCGCGCTCGGCGTTCCCGTTCCGGTGCCGCGGCTGCCGATCGGGCTCGGCAGTCTCACGATCGAGGCTGAGGCGCTCGACCGCAAGGGCCGGCAGCAGGCCGCAATGGTATGGGCGCGCGGCGCCAATTCGTTCACCAACTCGCCGGTGCTGTCGCAGGCCGGCGATGCCTACGATTTGGCAGGTTCGTTCAGCGCCGATTTCGGCCAGATGCTGGTGACCGGCGAGACCCCGTTCGGCAAGGTGCCGAAGCTGCCGTCGATCGAACGGATCGGCGCGGCGCTCGGCGGCAAGCCGAAGAATGCGGCATGTGAGGCGTTCGGCAGGGATCCTGGAGTCATCGGCATGGTCGCCAACCGTCTGGGCGCACCACCGGAATGGGTCGACAAGGGTGCTGTGCAAAGGGACGCGCAGGCGAGCACACAGATGGCGAAGCAGTAGCGGCTATCTGCATCCGCATGCCATGGGAATGCGAGACGCGGCCGCGTAGGAAAGCATAGGCGCGGTGCGGTGCTGGCACACCTCGGATCGGCGCGGCCGGCGCGCGCTACTCCGCCGCCTCGCTCTTGCCCTCGATCAGCAGCACGTCGAGGCTCTCGATCTCCTGCATCGCCCGGCCGGCGATGCCCTGCAGGTCGCCATACAGTCCCGCCGTCGAATCCAGCACGCCGCGCAGTTGCTCCTCGCGCTTGGCCCAGAGCCGCATCATCGTCTTGCGCTCGCGGTCGAGGTCCGATTGCATCTCGGTGAAGCGCTCGACGATGGCGTCGATGCGGTGGCGGAAGCGGGGGCCCGTGAGATAGGCGTAGACCATCTCCATCTTGGTCTGCTGGCCCTCCTGCGCGAGCTTGCTGCAGGCGACGTCGATCAGCGACTGCCGCAGTGCCAGCGACAGTGGCAGCGCGAAGCGCGGCTCGGCGACCCAGACGCCGTCGATCAGGTCGAAGCCGTCGACCCCCTTGGGCAGCGCGCTCGAGACGATCAGCGCGATGTCGGCCTTGGCGGCGCGCAGGTCGTCGCGCAGCTTGACCAGCCAGCCATCGCTCCAGTTCTTGGTGCGCTTGGATTCCCACAGGATCGCCCCGCAGACCTGGCCGCTGGGGGCCACGACCCGATGGATCACGTCGCCGCCGAACTCGCCCTTCGGCACCGGCTCGACAAGGTCGCGGGGGAAGCGCGCGCGCAGTTGTGACTCTAGCTCGATCTCGAGCGCCTCGCCCTGAAGCTGCTGCGAGCCCTGCTCGGCCTTGCGGCGGAGCTCCTCGATCTGGCGCTGCATGCCGGCGATCTGGGTTTCCTTCTCGGCGACCTTCGCCTTCAGTCCTTCCTCGGCCTCGAGCCGCGCCTTGTCGCGCACGGCGACGAGACTCTCCTGCACCTTGGTCTCGATGGTGAGATCGAGTTCGCGGCGGGCCTCGTCGAGCTCGCGCTGCTTGCGCATCATCTCGGCCTGCGCCTTCTGGGCGTCGGCGAGCTTGGCGTCCTTGCTGACGATGGCCTCATGCAGCTCGGCGAGCTGGCGGTCGCGGTTGCCCATTTCGTCCGCAACGGCCTGGCGGGCCTTCGCCGCCTCGGCCTGGGCGATCGCGGCGCGCTCGGCCTTCAGCTTGGCGGCGACCTGCTGATCGATCGCGGCCTTGGCCTGGGCGATCTGCTCCTGCGCCGCTTTGAGCTGCGCCTCGCGGCGGCCGAAATCGGCTTCCTTCGCCTGGAGCTGCTTCTCGAACTGCCGGCGCGTCTCCGCGATCAAGGGCGCTGCGAGCTGCTCGGTCAGCTTGATCTCGGTACGGCAGGAGGGGCAGACGATCTGAGGATCGGTCATGATTCGCATCCTTCCATGAAGGCCGAATCTAACCGGCCGCCGCGTGGCGTTTAACCCACGCGGACGGCTTATCCCATGCAATTATCTGCGATTCCCCGCCCTTCGTCGTCTTACACGCCGTGCGGCGTGGCCTCCGGAGCCGCGGTGTTATCCGGCGCCTTGATGCGGAACCAGGCGACGTAGAGCGCCGGCAGGAACAGCAAGGTCAGCACTGTGCCGACGATGATGCCGCCCATCATCGCATAGGCCATCGGGCCCCAGAACACCTCGCGCGCGATCGGGATCAGCGCCAGCGAGGCTGCGGCCGCCGTCAGCATGATCGGCCGCATGCGGTGCTCGGTCGCCTCCATCACGGCCTCCCACGGCGGCCGTCCTTCTTCGCGCAGATGCTCGATCTGCACGATCAGGATCACCGAGTTTCTGATCAGGATGCCGATCAGCGCGAGCACGCCGAGGATGGCGACGAAGCCGAGCGGCGCGCCGCTCGGCAGCAGCGCCGCGACGACGCCGATCAGGGCCAGCGGCGCCACCGCGAACACCAGGAACAGACGCTGGAAGCTTTGCAGCTGCAGCATCAGGATGGTCGCCATCGTGAACAGCATGATCGGGACGACCGCGATGATCGGCGCCTGGCTCTTGGCGCTCTCCTCGACGCTGCCGCCGGTGGCGACCTTGTAGCCGGCCGGAAGCTTGGCGTCGAAGGCCGTGATCGCCGGCTTGAGCTGATCGACGACCGTGTTGGGCTGCACCTGATCGATCACGCTGGCCTTCAGGGTCAGCGTCGGCTGCCGCGAGCGGCGCCAGATCTCCGGCTGCTCGATCTGGTAGCGCAGGGTCGCCAGCGCCGCGAGCGGGATCGACTGGCCGTTCGATCCGGACAGCTGCAGATCGCGCAGCGTCTCCAGCGACTGTCGTTCCTTGGCCTGGGCGCGGCCGCGAACGTCGATCAGATAGATGTCGTCGCGCACCTGGGTGATCGAGGTGCCGTCGAGCACGCCGTTCAGCGCGTTGGCGATGTCCTCCGAGGTGACGCCAAGCTGGCGCGCCTTGTCCTGCAGCACGTCGACTTTCACGACGCGCGCCGGCTCCATCCAGTCGAAGATGACGGCCCCGAGATGGCTGTTGCCGCGCAGGACGCCGGCCAATTCCTGCGCGATCTCGCGCACCTTGGCCACATCGGGCCCGCTGACGCGATACTGCACCGGGCGGCCGACCGGCGGGCCGATGTCGAGCAAATGCACATAGGCGTCGGTGCCGGGGAACGTCTTGGTCAGATAGGCCTGCAGCTTGGCGCGGGCACGGTCGCGCGCCTCGAGGCTCTTGGTGACGATGATGATCTGGCCGAACGACACGTCGGCCGGCTGCACGTCGAACGACAGCACGAAGCGCTGCGCGCCGGAGCCGACATAGGTCGACCAATGGTCGATGTCGGGATCGCCCTTCAGCGCCTCCTGCTCGAACTGCGCCATCTGCGCATTGGTCTCGGCGATCGAGGAGTTCTGCGGCAGGTTGAAGTCGATGACGAGCTCATTGCGGTCGGAGGAGGGGAAGAACTGCTGCTGCACGAAGCGCATGCCGAACACGGAGAGGCCGAAGATCAGCACCGTGGCGATGATCGTGGTCCAGCGGTGCCGCATGCAGGCATTGAGCATGGCGCGGAAGATCCGCGTCAGCCGGCCGCCTTCGGCATGATGACTCGGCAAGGTCGCGGGCAGAATGGAGACGCCGAGCAGCGGCGTGAACAGCACGGCGACGATCCACGACACGACCAGCGACACCGCGATCACGACGAACAGCGTGAAGGTGAACTCGCCGGCGGCGCTGTTGTTGAGGCCGATCGGAATGAAGCCGGCGACCGTGACCAGCGTTCCCGTCAGCATCGGGAACGCGGTCGAGGTGTAGACATAGGTCGCTGCCTTGCGCAGGCTGTCGCCCACTTCGAGCCTCGCCACCATCATCTCGACCGCGATCATGGCGTCGTCGACCAGGAGGCCGAGCGCAATGATCAGCGCGCCCAGCGAGATGCGCTGCAGGGATATGCCCGTGTAGTTCATGAACAGGAAGGTGATCGCGAGCACCAGCGGGATCGAGATCGCGACGACGAGGCCCGCGCGCACGCCGAGGCTGACGAAGCTGATCGCCAGCACGATGATGACGGCTTCGTACAGTGCCTTGGTGAAGCCGCCGACGGCTTCCTCGACGATCTTGGGCTGGTCCGAGACGAGATGCACGCCGACGCCGACCGGCAGGTCGGCCACGACCTTCGCCATCTCCTCCTTCAGCGCCTCGCCGAAGTCGAGCAGGTTGGCGCCCGCCTTCATGCCGATGGCAAGCCCGATCGCCGGCTGGCCGTTGAAGCGGAACAGCGACGTCGGCGGGTCCTCATAGCCGCGGGTGATGGTGGCGACGTCGGTGAGCGGAAAGAAGCGGTCGTTGATGCGCAGGTTGATCGCCTTGAGGCTCTCCTCGGAGGTGAACTGGCCGGAGACGCGCACGGCGACGCGCTCGGGGCCGGCCTGCAGCACGCCGGACGGCGACACCGCGTTCTGCGCCTGCAGCGCGGTCAGGATCGTGCGCTGGTCGATGCCGAGCGCGGCCACCTTGCGCGGCGAGAATTCGAGATAGATCACCTCGTTCTGCGCGCCGACGATGTCGACGCGGCCGACATTGGGCACGGTCAGCACCTTGGCGCGGACCTCTTCGACGCGGTCACGGAGCTGGCGCTGGCTCAGCCCGTCGCTGGTGAAGGCGTAGATGTTGCCGAACACGTCGCCGAAGCGGTCGTTGAATCCCGGCCCGATCACACCGGACGGAAAGTCGCCCTTGATGTCGTTGATCAGGTTGCGCACCTGCAGCCAGGTCGGAACGACATCGCGCGCCTTGGTCGTGTCGCGCAGGTTGACGAACACGGTGGTTTGGCCGGGCACGGTCAGGCTCTTGGTATAGTCGAGCGCCGGCAGCTCCTCGAGCTTCTTCTCGATGCGGTCGGTGACCTGGCGTGTCATCTCCTCGGCGGAGGCGCCGGGCCACTTGGCCTGGATCAGCATCGTCTTGATGGTGAATGACGGATCCTCCTCACGGCCGAGATGCAGGTAGGAGTAGAGACCCGCGGCCATGAACGCGATCATGAAATACCAGACGAGCGAGCGGTGCTCGAGCGCCCAGTCGGAGAGGTTGAAGGACTTCACGGCTGAGATTCCTGATCGATGCGGACGGACTGGCCATCCTTGAGACTGTGCACGCCGGCGGTGACGACGCGCTGTCCGGCGTCGAGGCCGCCGGTGACGCGGACGCTGCCGTCCTCGTTCCTGGCGATCGTGATTTCCTGTCGCTTGACGGTCTTACTGGCCGCATCGATCAGCCAGACGAAGCTCTTGTCGTTCTGCTCCAGCACGGCCGAGCGCGGCAGCCGGATGACGGTCTTCTGCTCGGTGTCCAGCGTGGCGGTCACGGTGGTGCCGAGGCGCATGATCTCCGGCGGGTTGTCGAGCGTGATGCGGATGCGGCGCGTGCGCGTGGTTGCATCGGCGCGCGGCGCGATCTCGCGGACCTTGCCTGCCGCGCTGACGCCGGGATCGACCTGGAGCCGCACGGTGAACGGCGTGCCGGCCTGCAGGCCGCCGGCGATGTCGTCGCCGACATCGATGACGGCTTCGCGGACGTCGGGCCGCGCGATGGTGACGACGCTCACGCCCGGCGAGACGACCTGTCCGACTTCCGCGCCGACCGCGGTGACGATGCCGGCGAAATCCGCCTTGAGCTGGGCGTAGCCGAGCTGCTCGCGCGCCTTGGCGAGGTTGGACTGCGCCTTGACGACGGAGGCCTGGGCGGCTGCGCGCGACTGCTCCGCGCTCTCCAAGGTCGCCTTGGTGGTGGCGTCGGTTTCCAGCAGGGTGCGCTGCCGGCCCTCGGTGCCGGTCGCATTGGTCAGTTGCGCCTGGCTGCGCGAGACCTCGGCGGCCGAGGCACGCACGGCGAGCTCGAGCGCGGCGGGATCGATCGCCGCCACCACCTGGTCCTGCTTGACCATGTCGCCGACGAAAACGGGACGTGAGATCAGCCGTCCAAGGACTCGGAAGCTCAGATCAGACTTGTAGCGCGGCTCGACGGTGCCGGTGACGGCCGAGCCGTTGGCCGCCTGCGGCTCAATCTTCATCGACAGCACTGGCCGGACCGGCTCGGGAGCGGCGGCCTTTTGGTTGCAGCCGGCGAGCAGAGCGAGCGCGCCGAGCGGAAGAACACAACGCATCGGCGTCATCACGACCGCTTCTCCTCGTTGAATGTGATCTGTTGTCCGACGCTGAGCAGCTTGCCGCCATCGGTCACGACGCGATCGCCGGGCTTCAATCCGGCCGAGACGACGATCGCGCCGGTCTCATAATCCTCGATCGTGATCGGCTTCAGCGACACGGACTTGTCGGCGGCATTGACCAGCCAGACCGCCGGCGTCTTGCCTGCGGCCGTCAGCGCGCTCCATGGCAGTACGATGCGCTGCTCCGGCTTGATGAAGCCGGTGGCGCTGACGGCGCTGCCGAGGGTCATCTCAGGTGGCGGAGTCTCGATCGCGATCTTGACGCGGACCGTGCCGGACTTCGGATCGATGGTCGGCGAGACCTCGCGCACCGTGCCCTTGGCGGTGACCGAGGGATCCGACAGCAGTGAAAGCGCCACCTTGCTGTCATCGAACTTGAGCGACAGCGCAGCCTCGTAGACGTCGATCACGGCGTCGCGGGCGCCGTCATGGGCCAGCGTGAACACCGACTGCGCGGCTTGGGCAACCTGGCCGACCTCGATGTTGCGCGCGGTGATGGTGCCGTCGGCATCGGCGCGCAGCTCGGTATAGGTCAGGGCGTCCTTGGCCGTGCCCAGCTGCGCCTTGGCGGACTCCAGCGAACCCTCCGCCGTGCGGAGCGTCTCCTGGGCCTGGTCGAAGGTCGCCCGTGTCGTGAAGCCGCTCGACAACAAGGTCTGCTGCCGGTTGAAGTTGGAGGTCGCGACCTTGACCTGCGACTCCGCAGCCGTCACGGCGGCCTCCGCGGAATCGAGATCGGCCTGCTGCTCGGCCGGGTCGATCTTGGCCAGCAACTGGCCGGCCTTAACGTGTGCGCCGACCTCGACCAGCCGCTCGGTGACGCGGCCACTGACCCGGAACGACAGGTCCGCGAGCACGCGCGCCTGGACGTCGCCGGTCAGCGTGATCGATTGCCGCCGCTCCGACAGCTTGACCACCTCGGTCCGCACCAGCCGGGATGGCGGCGCCGTTGCGGCCGTCTTCTGCTCGCAGCCGGCCAGCAGCAGGCTGACGACAGCACAGCCGGCCACGGCCAGCAGCCGTGAGCCCGACGTCCGAAGGAAGGGGAATCCTGCGAATGGAGACATGGTCGTATCTTCGGCTCGGTTGGGTGGTGACGGTCGTCCCTGTCCCGCCGCGCATGCGCGCCGGATCAGAAGCGCCTGTTGGTCGCAAGCAGCCCGCAGAATTCGCTCAGCCGCCTGCCGTTGCAAGGAAGCAGGTTCACGCGAGAGTTGAACACCATCCTCTTGACAGTGCATGAATTAGACAATCAAATCTAGAATATATCGTCTAGTAACATTCTCGTGGCGGTTTCCAATTACCCCTATGCGGCTTGTCGGGCGCTCCCGTTGGGACATCGGCATCGCTGCCGCCGCGATGAACGAAGGCATGACGCGAACGTGCGACGGAAAGCTGCGACCGACCTGAATGACCCCGCGCGCACTGCGGCTCGTGCGCCCCGCCAGGCGCGCGGCCGTGAGCGCCGCGAGCAGTTGCTCGACGCGGCGGCCGCCATCATCGCCGAGGCCGGGATCGGCGCCGTCGGCATGCACGCCGCAGCCCAGCGCGCCGGCGCGTCGATCGGCTCGGTCTATCACTTCTTCCGTGACAAGGATCAGATGCTCGATGCGCTCGCCGAGCGTCACGATGCCGAGCTGCAGCCGGCGTTCGATCGCGTGCTGCAGCGAAGCGATGCGGAATGGGCAGCGATGTCGCCGCCGCAGGTCATCGAGCAGTTAATCGGCTGGGCGATTCGCTACTTCGTTCGCCATCCAGATGCGCTGGCGACGCTGGATCTGCACGATCAGACCATGCATGCCGAGTTCAGGGCCCTCATCGACCGCGTCATGCGTGCCAGGCTCGGCGACGAACTGGGTCAACAGGCGTCCACCACGCTCGATGCCGTCGTGCTCGGTACCCTGCTGTTCACGCGCGAGCAGGATCCGCGCAGTCGCGACGTCGTGGTCGCCGCGCTGCCGGAGATGATGGCAACCTATCTCACGGCGCTGGAGGCGAAGCGGAAGCGGCCGAAGGGCTGAGGTACAGACGCCGTATCGACGCGATCAGTGCGGCGACCTGAACGGCCACTCGCTCCTTTTCCGATGGATCGCCACCGAGCGCGGCGTCGCTGTGTCCTCGATCGGCTTGGCCGAGAGGATGATCTGGTCCTTGCCGTTCCAGCGGTCGAACTCGTAGCACCATTTGCCAGTCTCCGGTGTCCGATAATGCCTGTCCTTCAGCGCTCGATCGCGAGACGGATGATCGACGACCGCGAGGGTCGTTCGGTGCCGCCGACGATGCTGCAGATCAGACGGAACGACGAGGCAGGCGCGGCCGTATGCATCCCGCTCATCGCACGGGCCCCGCTGGCGATGGCGTGTCGACATGATCCATCGTCGTCATCGACAGCGGCTGCGGGCCCTCGACGAGAGCAGGGCGATCGCGGCGATGGGCCAGCCGCTGCTCGCCGCTCCGATTGCGTTTGCTGGCGATCCCTTCGACCAGCCGGGCCACGACGCCGACCACGGCAAAGCTCACGAGCAGCGAGATGCACAGCAGCCCCAGATAGAGCTTCAGCACCGAGCTTGCGAAGCAGGCAAGCGCGATGAGCGCGACAATGGCCAGCCGGCCTTTGACGGAGATCGACATGATGGAGCGTTTCGCTGATAGCTGATTGTGGGCGCCACTCTAGCGCCATGTTTTCTGCAGCCAAGCCGCGTCCCAATGGGTGGTAAATTTTGCCGCAAGGTCATGACGACAATCGGATGCGCTCCAACTCAATCGTCGTTGCTCGGATCGCAGCTCAACTGCGCGTTGTGAAAATCCGGTTGTCCCAGCGTCGGCTTCACGCATGCGTCGTGGGGAACCGAAGCGAGCATCTGCAAGTACGCCGTCCCGCAATGACCGAGCCGACGGCTGCGTTGTCGGCGAATGCCGGAACGATGGGTCGAGTGCTTGTTGCGCGCCGAGAACATGTCCCGCGCCCGTGAGGGCGAACGATATACGCAACCCGGGCCGATCGCGCCGCGGAGCGCCGTGGCACGTCTTCTCCTAGAGAACCGCGATGATTGAAAGTCGAACCGTGCCAGGGCGCATGAGCTCGCGTGGGTGCGTGGGCTCGGCGAACGAGCTGCTTGACAGGTGAAGAGGACAGTGAAGGTGAGCGGCTATTGCGCGCCCGCCCACGCCGCGAGCACGGCGCGCTCGTCGCCGGTGATCTCGGTGATGTTGCCGGGCGGCATGGCGCTCGACCACGCGGCGTTGCGCGCGATCAGCCGTGCATTGCGCTGGATGTTGTCGGCAGTGTCGAGCCGCACGCCCTTGGGGGCTGCGACGATGCCGTCCCATACGGGCTCGGCGGCGTGGCACATGCTGCAACGGGAGGTCACGATCTCCTCGACCTGCGCGAATGTTGGCGGCGCGCTCATCGCCGTCTTGGCGTCGCGAGGACCCGCTGCGGACAACAGCAGGATGCCGATCATGCCCGCGGCAGCAACGCCCCACACCCACCATGGCGACGGATGACCCTTGTGACGCGCGTTGAAGAAGTGGCGGATCACCGGCCCGAGCGCGAGCACGATGGCGACGATCGCCCAATTGTAGCGGGTGCCGAACAGCAGCGGATAGTGATTGCTGATCATCAGCACCACGACCGGCAGGGTCAGATAGTTGTTGTGGACCGAGCGCTCCTTGCCGGTCTTGCCGAGCCTGGGGGCCGGAGCCTGACCTGCGAGCAACGCGGCAACGATCTTCTTCTGGTTGGGGATGATCACCGCGAACACGTTGGCGACCATGATGGTGCCGATGATCGCGCCGATCTGATTGAAGGCGCCGCGGCCGCTCAGCACGTGGGTGAAGGCGTAGGTGAGCGCGACGAGGAAGATGTAGCCGCCGATCGCGAACGGCAGCTCGTGCCTGGCAAGGCCGCTGCGGCAGGCGCCCTCGTACAGCAGCCACGCCAGCGCCAGCGAGCCGAAGCTGAACAGGCCGGCCTGAACGGGCGTGAGATCGAGGATCGACTTGTCGACCAGGAAGAGGTCGGCGTTGAGATAATACACCACGATCATCAGCACGAAGCCGGACAGCCAGGTGGTGTAGGCCTCCCATTTGAACCAGGTCAGCTCGCTCGGCATCTGCGCCGGCGCCACCAGATATTTGACGATGTGGTAGAAGCCGCCGCCATGGACCTGCCAGGCCTCGCCCATCACGCCTGTCGGCAGGCCCTCACGCGGCTTCAGGCTGAGATCGAGCGCGATGAAGTAGAACGAGCTCCCAATCCACGCCACCGCCGCGACCACATGCAGCCAGCGGAAGATCAGGCTCAGCCATTCCGATATGATCGAGGCCCACATCGTGCGCTCATCTCCTTTGTGCAGCACGCGCCGAAGGACGGCCGCCTGCGCCCCATCTGTTGCATCGATCCCGTGTGATTTCCAGCGCATCGCTTTGGCAGGCCGTGCACAGGAGACAGGCCTTCATGCGCGCTTGATCTGGTGGACTTCGACCGCGCGATTGCGTTCAATACATCCGGTAACGACGCATGGCGGACGCGATGAAGAGACTGGTCCTGATCATTCTGGTGATGGCGCAGCCCGCCTTGGTGCAATCCGCCTTGGCGCAGACAGCGCCCGCGCCAAAGCCGGCAGCGGCCAGGCGCGCCGATGCCTGCGCGCCGATCGGGCGCACCGAGGACGGCAAGCTGGTCTATTCGATGAAGTGCGAGACCATTCCAAAGCCGGTCGCGCCTGCCGCGCCACAGGCGGCCGCGCAGCCGACGCAATCTGCTCCGGCAGCCGAGCCGGAGCCCGAGACCGAGCGAAGCGGCCTGTTCGGCTGGTCCTACGATCGCCGGTCGAAGCCCTAGCGCGGCCATCTCCCACCTCGGACGTGCTGCACAGAGGAGCTGATGGCCGCCGGACGCTCGTCGACCGGGCGAAATGTCTCGCTCATGCGCGTCCCCGGATCGCCGCCATCATTGGCTCATTCGCCGAATGTCTCCTCCAACTGCGGAAACAGCCGGTCCGGCTTGAACGGCACGGCGGTGAAGCGGATGCCTGTGGCGGCGCGCAGCGCGTTGCCGAGCGCGGCGGCGACCGGATTGTAGGGGCTCTCGCTCATCGACTTCGCCCCCAATGGGCCGATCGTATCGCTGGTGTCGGCAAACAGCACTTCGGTGCGCGGCACGTCGGCATAGGACGGCACATGGTAGTCGCGGAAGCGCGGATTGATCACGCGGCCCGTCCCGTCGATCACGATCTCCTCGTAAAGCGCAGCACCCAGCGACTGCGCAACGCCGCCCTCGATCTGGCCGCGGCACTGCATCGGATTGGCGACGCGGCCAGCATCCGCGGCCTGCACGCTCTTGAGGATCTTGACCACGCCGGTGTGCTTGTTCACGGCGACGCGAAAGCCCTGGACGTTGAACGCGACCGAGCGCGGCGTGCCCTGCGAGTTGCCGCTTGCCGTGAGCGGCGATCCGCTGAGCTTGGCAATCTCGGAAAAGGACAGGCGCCGAGCGCCGCAACTGATCGCATTGTCAGCGATCCGGCAGCCGTCCGGATCCAGGTTCCAATGATCGGCGGCGAAGCGCTTGAGCGTCTCGGCGAGCGCCTCCGCCGCGGCCTGCGTGGCGCGGCCGGCCACGAACGTGCCGGTCGAGCCGTAGGCGCCGGTGTCGTGGCCGCCATGGGCGGTGTCGGACTGCTCGAGGGTGATGCGGTCGGGCGTGGTGCCGAGCACGGTCGCCGCGATCTGGCGATGCACGGTGCTGGTGCCATTGCCGAACTCGGCGGTGCCGACGGTGAGCACGAAGCCGCCGTTGTCGCGCAGGCTGATGGCGGCGTCGGCGAAGTGGCCGTCAGGCGGCACCGTATCGATCATCGTCAGCGCGATGCCATCGCCCGTCAGCCACTCGGCCGACGGCTCCGGCGTCGGCGTCGTCTCGGCCATCGCGCGCTCGACCAGATCGAGGCACTGGTCGAGCCCGTAGGAGCCGTACAGCACGTCGCTGTGCTCCGATGCCGGCGGCGCCAGCATGGGATCGCCGGGCCTGACGATATTGCGGCGTCGCATCTCGACAACGTCGATGCCGAGCTGCCGCGCGAGCTCATCGATTGCGGCTTCGACCGCGAAGGTGGTTTGCGGCAGGCCGTAGCCGCGATAGGCGCCGGCCGGCACCGTGTTGGTGTAGACGGCGATCGCGTCGACCTTCTTGTTGGGACAATTGTAGACCGAGATCGACTCGCCGCAGGCATGGAACAGCACGGGCCCGGCGTGATTGCCGTAAGCGCCGGTGTTGGAGACTACATCGAGCTGCAGCGCGGTCAGCTTGCCGTCGCTGTCGGCGCCCGCTTTGATCGTGACACGCATCGGATGTCGCGTCGAGGTCGCGATGAACTGCTCCTCTCGGGTGAATTCGAGCTTGACGGGACGGTTGGTCTTCAGCGCGGCGAGCGCGAGGATATCCTCGACGAACATCTCCTGTTTGCCGCCGAAGCCGCCGCCGACGCGCTCGCAGAACACGCGGACCTGGTCGGAAGGCAGGTCGAAGATTTCGCACAGCGCCCGCCGTGTCAGGAACGGCACTTGCGTGCTGGAACGGACGGTGAGCACGCCGTGGTCGTCGAGCCAGGCGAGACCGCCGTGCGTTTCCAGGGCGGCGTGCTGCACCCGCTGCGTGGTGAAGGTGCCTTCATAGGTCGCGGCGGCAGACGCGAGCGCGGCGGCGACGTTGCCAAGCTCGCCGTGGGTCTCGGCGACGATGTTGCGGCTGACGTCCGCGATGCGATGCGCAGCTGTGCGGCCGGCGTGAATGACGGGCGCGCCGGGCGCGATCGCGGCTTCGGGATCGACCACGGCAGGCAGGATCTCGTAGTCGACGACGAGTCGTCGGCAACCTTCCTCGGCGGCGGCCTCGCTGTCGGCGACCACGGCGGCGACCTTCTGGCCGATGAAGCGGACGACGTCGTCGAGCACGCGGGTGTCGGCCGGATCCATCCAGGCCTGCTCATGGCGCGCGGTGGAGAACAGCGTCGCCGGCGCATCCTCATGCGTCAGCACCGCATGCACGCCGGGCACCGCCAGCGCGGCCCTCTTGTCGATGGCGACGATACGCGCATGCGCGTGCGGCGAGCGCGCGAGTTTGACGTGCAGCAGGCCTTCGACCGTGGTGTCGAAGGTGTAGCGTGCCCGGCCGCGCACGACGTCGGGGCCGGCAGGCGCCGGCAGGCTGCGTCCGAAGGCTTCGCCGGCCGTGACATCCTCGACATGGGTGAGGCCGAGCAGCGCGTCCTCGATGGCGCGATAGCCGGTGCAGCGGCACAGATTGCCCTTCAGCGCCGCGCCGAGATCCTTCACCTGCGCCTGGTTCAGCGAGGCGCAGGTGACGATCATGCCTGCGGTGCAGAAGCCGCATTGGAACGCCTGCGCATCGAGGAAGGCCTGCTGCATCGGATGCAGGCCGTCATCGGCGGCGAGACCTTCGACAGTCGTGACCGCCTTGCCCTCGGCGCGAAAGGCGGGGATCAGGCAGCTGTGCACCGGCTCGCCATCGAGCAGCACGGTGCAGGCGCCGCAATCACCGGCGTCGCAGCCCTTCTTGACGCCGAAATGGCCGGCGTCGCGCAGAAAGGTCCGCAGGCACTGTCCGGGGCGCGGGGCAGCATCGACTTCCTTGCCATCGACGATCACGCTCATGGCCGCGCGCCGCCAGCGAGCTCGGCGCGAATCTCCTCGGCGAGGCGCAGGGTCATTGCCTTGCGCCAGGCGGGCTTGCCATGAACATCATCATGATACGACGTATCGGGGATGTCGCCGAAGATGCTCGCGCGCAGCAAGGTTGCGTCGGGCATGCTGGCAAAGCGCAGCTGCAGCGGCTTGACGGTCGATCCGGTTACGGTGAGCAGCAGGTCGCCGTTGCGGCCCGAGGTTCCGATCAGCAGCGCGCCGGAGCGTCCGACCGGAGTGAGTGCGATCTGGCGGAAGGCGGTGCGGCGCTTGAGCGCGGGCAGCGGAATGTCGATCTGGCGCAACAGGTCTCCAGGCGCGAGCACGTTGCTGTTGTTGCCGGTGACGAAGTCGGTGACCTCTATGCGCTGCTCGCTGCCGTCGCTCCTCCAGATCGTGCAGACGCCCTCGAGCGCGGCGAGCAGCGAGATCATCGGCCCGGCCGGCAGCGACATGCAGAGATTGCCGCCGACGGTCGCCGTCTTCCAGATCTTGAAGGAAGCGAGGAACGCGCGGCAGCATTGATCGATCAGGGGCGCTGCGATCCAGTCGGCCGGGCAGGGCAGCGCGTCCAGCGCGGCGACGCTGCAGGTCGCGGCGATGCACAGGCCCTGATCGCTGATGGTGAGTGGCGGCCAGGCGAGCTCGCTGAGATCGATCAGCCGCGACAGCTGCGCCTGCGGTTCGGAGAACAGCCACGTGCCGCCGGCCAGCCAGGCATCGCCTGCCTGCCAGCTGGGCAGCTCGGCCCGCGTTCTCGGGCGCACGACCTCCGTGATGGTGTTCAGATCCATGGTGATGCCAGCTCGTGGGCGCAGCCTATCGCGGGTGGAATCCTTGCAAGACCAGCGCCAACTGGCAATAGGATGACGCTGGCCTTCCGCTTGCAAGTTACCGGCACACGCAAACGCCCAATCAACGAGACGAGGCAGCCATGAGCACGACGCCGATCTGGATCAAGGACCCGCTCGCCATTCTCGCCGAGGATGCTGCGCGCGGTGTCGTCGTCAAGGACGGCCGCATCGTCGAGCTGGTGCCTGCCGGTGCCGAGCCGGCCACCGCTGGTGCGGCGACCTATGATGCCAGCGCGCATGTCGTGATCCCCGGGCTGATCAATACCCATCATCACTTCTACCAGACGCTGACGCGCGCGCTGCCGGCCGCGATGGACCGCGAGCTGTTCCCCTGGCTGAAGGCGCTCTATCCGGTCTGGGCGAAGCTGACGCCGGAGGCACTGGATGCAGCGGTCACGGTCGCGATGGCCGAACTGATGCTGTCGGGTTGTACGACCACGACAGATCATCACTACGTCTTCCCCGCCGGGCTCGAAGATGCAGTTGGCATCGAGGTCGCGGTGGCGAAGCGGCTCGGCATTCGGGTGCTATTGACCCGCGGCTCGATGAACTTGTCCGAGCGCGACGGCGGGCTGCCGCCGGACAGCGTGGTGCAGGACGAGGACACGATCCTTGCCGACAGTGAGCGCGTGGTCGCCACCTATCACGAGCGCGGGCCGGATGCGATGGTGCAGATCGCGCTGGCGCCGTGCTCACCGTTCTCGGTGACGGGATCGCTGATGCAGAAGACGGCTGCGCTCGCCGACAAGCTCGACGTGCGGCTGCACACGCATCTCGCCGAGACCGAGGATGAGAACCGCTTCTGCGAGGCGATGTTCGGCTGTCGTCCGCTGGACTATCTCGAAAAGCAGGGTTGGCTTGGTCCGCGCACCTGGCTTGCGCACGGCATCTTCTTCAATGCCGAGGAGATGAAGCGGCTCGGCAAGGCGAGGACGACGATCACGCACTGCGCCTGCTCGAACCAGTTGCTCGCCTCCGGCTGCTGCCCGGTGTGCGAGATGGAGGAGGCGGGCGTCGGCATCGGCCTTGGCGTCGATGGCTCGGCCTCGAACGACGGCTCCAACCTGATGCAGGAGGTGCGCTCCGCTTTCCTGCTGCAGCGGGCGCGCTACGGCGTTAGCCGGATCAGCCACAAGGATGCGCTGCGGTGGGCGACGAAGGGCTCAGCCGCGTGCGTCGGCCGGCCCGAGCTCGGCGAGATTGCGGTCGGCAAGGCCGCCGACCTCGCGCTGTTCAAGCTCGACGAGCTGCGCTTCTCGGGTTCAGGGGATCCGATCGCCGCGCTGGTGCTGTGTGGCGCGCACCGTGCCGATCGCGTGATGGTCGGCGGCCGCTGGACCGTGATCGACGGCGCCATTCCGGGGCTCGATGTCACCCGGCTGATCCGGCGCCACAGCGCGGCGGCAGGTCAGATGCAGGCGGGGTGAAGACGATTGTCAGGCCAGCTGTGGGTCCAGGAAGCGCTCGGCGTAGTGACAGGCGACAATCCGGCCGTCGAGCGGGCGCAGCGGCGGGCGCTGCGCGCGGCAGAGATCCGTCACGTGGGGACAGCGGGTCGAAAACACGCAGCCGGCCGGTGGGTCGAGCGGCGACGGCAACTCGCCCTTGGGCACGATCCGCTGACGTTTGCGGCCTAGGCCCGGCGTGGCGTCGACCAGGGCCTGCGCATAGGGATGAAGTGGCCGCGCGAAAATGCGCTCCTTCGGCCCGTGCTCCATGACCAGTCCCAGATACATGATCAGCACGTCGTCGGCGATGTGCCTGACAACACCGAGGTCGTGCGAGATGAAGAGATAAGCGAGCCCCAGCTCACGCTGCAGATCGGCCAGCAAGTTGAGCACCTGCGCCTGCACCGACATGTCGAGCGCGGAGACCGGCTCGTCGGCGACCAAGAGCTTCGGCCGCAGCATCAGGGCGCGCGCGATCGCGATGCGCTGCCGCTGGCCGCCGGAGAACATGTGCGGATAGCGGCCATGATGCTCCGGACGCAGCCCGACCTTCGCCATCATGTCGAGCGCCTGCGCGCGCCGCTCCTGCTTGGTGAGGTCGGTGTTGATGATCAGCGGCTCCTCGAGGATGGCGCCGACGCGCTTGCGCGGGTTGAGCGAGCCATATGGATTTTGAAACACGATCTGCACGGTACGCCGCAAGGTCCTCGAGGCGCCGGCCGGAGGATCGACGGCGTCGAGGCCGTCGAGCATGAGCGTGCCGGCGTCCGGCTTCTCAATGAGTGTGACCAGTCGCGCGAGAGTCGATTTGCCGCAACCGGATTCGCCGACGACCGCCAGCGTCTTGCCAGCCTCAATGGCAAAGGACACGCCGCCAACGGCCTGCAGATGTGCGGGGGCGCGGAACAGGCCCTGCTTGACCTCGTAGCTGCGCTTGAGACTGTCCGCGGTGACGAGCGCCGTCATGACAGGGCCTCGTGGGCCTGGCTCGGCGCACCGGCGCCATGCCGGTCGGCCTCGATTCGCTCTTCGCGCGTGGGATCGCCGAGCGGGTAATGACAACGCACCAGGCCATCGCTCCAGGGACGCAACTCGGGACGCACCGCATCGGTCAGCGGCGTCGCATAGATGCAACGCGGGCTGAACAGGCACCCGGGCGGCCGGTCGTAAGCTCCGGGCACCACGCCAGGGATGGTGGCGAGCCGTCCCCCGTCGCTCGCTTCCGGGCGCGCCGCCAGCAAGGCGGCCGTGTAGGGATGCTGGGGCGAGGCGAACAGGCTCGAGGTCGGGCGCTGCTCCATGATCTGTCCCGCATACATCACCGCTACGCGCTCGGTCGTGTCCGAGACCACGCCCATGTTGTGGGTGATGAGGATCAGCGCCATGCCGCGGTCGCGCTGCAGCGACAGCAGCAGATCGAGGATCTGGGCCTGGATGGTGACGTCGAGCGCCGTCGTCGGCTCGTCGGCAATCAGGAGCTTCGGATTGCAGGTGATCGCCATCGCGATCATGACGCGCTGGTTCATGCCGCCCGAGAGCTGGTGCGGATAGGACGAGAGCCGGCTCTCGGCGGCGGGAATGCCGACCTGCTCCAGCAGCTCGATCACCCGCCGCCGCGCGGCCTTGCGGTTCATCCCCTCGTGAATGCGCAGCGTCTCGGCCAGCTGATAGCCGATCGTGAACGACGGGTTGAGCGACGTCGTCGGCTCCTGGAAGATCATCGCGACGTCCTTGCCGGTGAGGGCGCGCCGCTCGCGGTCGGACAGGGTCTGCAGATCCCGTCCCTCGAACAACATTTTGTCGGCCTGGACTTGGCCGGGGTAGGGCACCAGTCCCATCAGGGCCAGCATGCCGACGCTCTTGCCGGATCCGGACTCTCCGACGATGCCCAGCACCTCGCCCTTGTCGAGCGCGATGCTGACGCCATCCACGGCACGGACCATCCCGTTCCGCGATGGAAATGCGACCGACAGATTTTCGATCTCGAGAAGCGGCATCGGATCGCCTTCACTCTCTTCAGATTATCGTTTGAGCTTGGGATCAAGCGCGTCACGCAGCCCGTCACCGAGCAGGTTGAAGGCCAGAACGGTCAGCAAGATTGCCAAGCCGGGCAGCGTGACGACCCACCAGGCGCGCAGCACGAATTCGCGCGCGTCCGCCAGCATGGTTCCCCATTCGGGCAAGGGCGGTTGCGCGCCGAGACCGAGAAAGCCGAGCGCGGCGGCGTCCAGGATCGCGGTGGAAATTCCCAGTGTCGCCTGCACGATCAGCGGCGCCGCGCAGTTCGGCAGCACCTCCTTGAACATCAGGCGGAGCCGGCCGGCGCCCGCGACCTTGGCCGCGATGACGTAGTCCTTCGAGACCTCGCTGATCACGGCCGCGCGCGCGATCCGCACGTAGTGCGGCAGCAGCACGATCGCGACCGCCAGCATGGCATTCATCAGGCCGGGTCCGAGGATTGCGACAATCACGATTGCAAGCAAGAGGCTCGGCAAGGTCAGCGTGATGTCCATCAGCCGCATGATCGTGATCTCGGTCACGCCGCGGAAAAAGCCGGCAACCAGGCCGAGGATCGTGCCCGCTATCACCGACAACGTTACCACCGCGATGCCGATCAGCAGCGACAGCCGCGCGCCATGGATGAGACGGGACAGAATATCGCGCCCGATCGCATCGGTGCCGAGCGGATAGGACAGCGATCCGCCCTGCTGCCAGAACGGGGGCTTCAGGAACACTGCGTTGTTGGTGAGAACAGGCGAATGCGGCGCAACCACATCGGCTGATAGTGCGAGCAGAAGCAGGACCGTGATCACCACGAGGCCCACGACGGCGCCTGCGTTTTTTCTGAAGTCCTGCCAGAACTCCAGCAATGGAGACGGTGGCGCGTCCGCTTGCGCGACAACGATGCGGGTTGGGAGGTTCTCGGCGCTCATCGCGTGTACCGGATGCGGGGATTGATCAGCCCATAGGCGATATCAACCAGCAGATTGACGGTCATGACGATCGCGCCGATCAGCAGCGTGCCGCCCTGCAGCACCGGATAGTCGCGGCGGTTGATGCCCTCGATCAGCCATTTGCCCACGCCCGGCCAGGAAAAGATGGTTTCGGTAAGGATGGCGCCGGTGAACAGTACGCCGACCTGCAGCCCGATCACCGTCACCACCGGGATCAGCGCATTGCGCAAGGCGTGAATCGCGATCACGCGGAACGGCGGCAGCCCCTTGGCGCGGGCGGTGCGGATGTAGTCCTCGCCGAGGACCTCCAGCATGGCCGATCGCGTCATGCGGGCGATCACCGCGAGCGGCACCGTGCCGAGCACGATCGTCGGCAGGACGAGATGTGACAGGGCCGAACGAAACGCGCCGACATCACCGGCCAGGAGCGTATCGATCAGCAGGAAGCCGGTCACCGGCTCGATGAAATACTGCACCGCGATCCGGCCCGACACCGGCGTCCATCCGAGCTGCACCGAAAACAGCAGGATCAGCAGCAGTCCCCACCAGAAAATCGGCATCGAATAGCCGGTGAGCGAGATCCCCATCACGCCGTGATCGAAAATCGAATTGCGCCTGACCGCGGCGATGATGCCGGCCGGCAGCCCCACGCACAGCGCAAACAGGATCGCGCAGACCGACAGTTCGACCGTCGCGGGGAACAAGGTCTGGAATTCGGCAATCACCGGCTCATGGGTGACGATCGAGCGGCCGAAATCTCCGTGCGCCAGCCGCGACAGATAGAGACCATACTGCACCAGCACGGGCTGATCGAAACCGTAATCCTTGCGCAATTGCGCGAGGCGGGCCGGATCGATGCCGCGTTCGCCCGCCATCGTCTCGATAGGGTCGCCGGGGATCAGGCGGATCAGCACGAACACGAGCAACGTGATGCCGATGAAGGTCGGGACCACAAGGCTGAGCCGGGTAAAGACGAACCGCAACATGCAGAGCTCTGTCAACTTTCCCCGGAAGGTCTTCGGGAGGGCAGCGAAGCGGAAGCGGCGAAGCAGCGAAAGCTGCTTCGCCCTGAGGTCCGCTAATCCTTGACGTCGACGCCGTAGAAGCTGTGGCGTCCGAACGGCGACAGCTTGAAGTCGATCACGCGTTTGC
Organism: Bradyrhizobium sp. SZCCHNPS1003; assembly: GCF_032381555.1. Lineage (NCBI taxonomy): Bacteria > Pseudomonadati > Pseudomonadota > Alphaproteobacteria > Hyphomicrobiales > Nitrobacteraceae > Bradyrhizobium > Bradyrhizobium sp. SZCCHNPS1003. The sequence continues at coordinate 116,955 of NZ_JAUHIU010000008.1, read as the reverse complement.
TGACAGGCTTCAACTGCACCGCATGCGCGATCGTGAACCACGGTGCCTGCTCCTTGAAGACCACCTGGGCCTGTTCGTAGAGCTTGGCACGCTCGGCCTGGTCGCTGACGGTCTTGGCCTTTACGACCAGTTCGTCGAACGGCTTGTAGCAGAACTTTGCGATGTTCGACCCCGATGCCGATTGTGCCGAAGCACAGCCCAGCAAGGTGTGCAGGAAGTTGTCGGGATCGCCGTTGTCGCCGGTCCAGCCGTACATGCCCATCTGGTGCTCGCCGGCCTGCAGCCGCTTGCGGTATTCGCCCCATTCGAACGACTTGATCTCGGCCTTGACGCCGATCTTGGCGAGATCGGCCTGCATCAGCTCGGCGATGCGCTTGGCATTCGGATTGTAGGGACGCTGCACCGGCATGGCCCACAGATCGGTCTCCAGGCCGTTCGGGAATCCGGCATCGGAGAGAAGCTTCTTGGCCGCGTCGGGGTCATAGGGATCGTCCTTGACGGCGTCGTTGTAGGACCACATCGACGGCGGGATCGGGTTCTTTGCCGCGATGCCGGTCGACAAATAGACCGCGTCGATGATCGCCTGCTTGTTGATCGCCATGCTGAGCGCTTTACGCACGCGCACGTCATCGAACGGCTTCTTCTGCGTGTTGAAGGCGAGATACCCAACGTTGAGGCCCGGCTGCTCCAGCACGGTGACGTTCGGGTCCTTTCTGATCGTGTCGATATCGGCCGGGTTCGGATAGGGCATCACGTCGCATTCGCCCTTCTGCAGCTTGGCCCAGCGAACGGATGCATCCGGCGTGATCGCATAGACGAGGTCGTCGATCTTGGCCTTGCCGCCCCAATATTGGGGAAACGCCTTGTACCGGATCACGGCGTCCTTTTGATACTGTACGAGGTAGAATGGACCAGTGCCGATCGGATCCTGGTCGATTTTCTCGGGCGTACCGGCCTTCAGCATCGCGTCGGCATATTCCTTCGACTGGATCGCGGCGAACGGCATCGCGAGATCCGCGAGGAAAGGGGCTTCCGGCTGATTGAGGGTCACCTTGATCGTATAATCGTCGATCTTCTCGACCGACTTCAAAAGTTTCGGCATCGCCATGTCGCCGAAATACGAATGGTTCGGGCTCGTCACCTTGAAATAGGGATTATCCTCCTTCCATTGCCGCTCGATCGAGAACAGAATGTCGTCGGCATTGAAGTCGCGTGTCGGCTTGAACGACTTGGAGGTCGAATGCCACTTCACGCCCTTGCGGAGGTTGAACGTGTAGGTGGTGCCGTCGGGCGAGATCGTCCAGGTCTCGGCGAGACCTGGCACGACTTGCGTGCTGCCGCGCTCGAACTCGACGATGCGGTTGTAGATTGGCTCATTGCCATCGAACGATGTCCCAGTTGTGTTGACACCGGGATAGAAGTTCTCCGGGCTGCCTTCCGAGCAGAAAACCAGGGTCTTGGCGAAAGCGGCTGGAGTCGTCAGTAGCGCCGACGTGCAGACGGCAACGAGCAGGATAGATCTGTTCACAGTTGGAACTCCCGGTTACGGCTGTCAAGGCATCGCAAGGCGGAGCATCATTGGACTCGACCCAGACGATGCGGCCGTACCACACGATGCATTCGGGTAACGATCTACCTCATCATCCGTCGTAACAAAAGGTCCAACTCAAATGTGAGTACCGATCACCCTGCCGCAGCAGAGCTGCAGGGTGATCGGCAGCTCCAGCTTGATTACTTGCCCGGCACCTTGTCGTCGATGCCCTTGACGTAGAAGTTCATGCCGAGGATCTGGCCGTCGGCGAGATGGTCGCCGCCCTTGCACTCGATCTCCTTGCCGTCCTGGCCGAGCACCGGGCACTTGAACGGGTGCAGCTTGCCGGCGGTGATCGCCGCCTGGGTCTCCTCCGCCAGCTTCTTCACGTCATCGGGCATGTTGGTGTAGGGCGCCATCTCGAAGATCTTGGAATCGAGGCCGCCCCAGGTGTCCTCCGACTTCCAGGTGCCGTCGAGCTCGGCCTTGACGCGCGCGATGTAGTAGGGGCCCCAGGTGTCGAGGATCGAGGTGAGCTGCGCCTTGGGGCCGAACTTGATCATCTCGGAGTCCTGGCCGAAGGCGAGCTTGCCGCGCTCGGCTGCGATCTGCATCGCGGCCGGGCTGTCGGTGTGCTGCATGATGATGTCGGCGCCCTGGTCGATCAGCGCTTTGGCGGCGTCGGCTTCCTTGCCCGGGTCGAACCAGGTGTTGGCCCAGATGATCTTGACCTTGATGTTCGGGTTGACCGTCTGCGCGCCGATGATCGTGGCGTTGATGCCCGAGATGACCTCCGGGATCGGGAACGAGCCGATATAGCCGAGTACGCCGGTCTTCGACATCTTGCCGGCGATGATGCCCTGAATGTAGCGGCCCTGATACCAGCGCGCCGAATAGGTCGACATGTTCTTGTCGCGCTTGTAGCCAGTGGCGTGCTCGAAATGCACGTTGGGATATTTCTTGGCGACCTTCAGGGTCGGATCCATGTAGCCGAACGAGGTCGTGAAGATCAGCTTGTTGCCGGCGCGGACCAACTGCTCGATGGCGCGCTCGGAGTCGGGGCCTTCCGGCACATTCTCGAGATAGGTCGTCTCGATCTTGTCACCGAGCTCCTTCACTAGCGCCTGGCGCGCGAGCTCATGCTGATAGGTCCAGCCGAGGTCGCCGATCGGCCCGAGGTAGATGAAGCCGATCTTCAGCTTGTCGGCGGCGTGCGCCACGCCGGCGATGCTTCCCGCCAGCACCAACGCGGCGGCAGCCCCCAGAAGCCTTTTCATCATCGTCAATATCTCCAAACAGTCGGGGGGAAACCTCGTGAGCCAGAGCGTCGCGCCCCATCGCTGGCGCTCCGGATGATTGCTTCAGCGATCCGGCACGAACACCGTCCCCAGCGCCGCCGGCGCGGTGGAGCCGCCGGTGCGGGCGCGCGACAGCAGCACCAGGACGATCACGGTGGCGAGGTACGGCAGCGCCGACATGAACTGCGAGGGGATGCCGACGCCGGCGCCTTGCGCATGCAGCTGCAGGATCGTCACCGCACCGAACAGATAGGCGCCGATGACGAGGCGGCCCGGCCGCCAGGATGCGAACACGACCAGCGCCAGCGCGATCCAGCCGCGCCCCGCGGTCATTCCGGGAATGAAGAACGGCGTGTAGGCGAGCGGCAGATAGGCGCCGGCAAGCCCGGCGCAGCCGCCGCCGAACAACACCGCTAGCAAACGGATGCGCAGCACGGGATAGCCGAGCGCGTGGGCGGAGACATGGTTGTCGCCGCAGGCGCGCAGCACCAGGCCGGCACGGGTGCGGTACAGGAACCACCAGACGGCGATGATCAAGGCGAGCGACAGATAGACGAACGCGTCCTCGCCGAACACGATACGGCCGACCAGCGGGATGTCGCTGAGGCCGGGGATGGAGAGGTGCGGCGCGGTGCTGATGCGCTCGCCGACGAAGCGCGCGCCGATCAGGCCGGACAGACCGATGCCGAGGATGGTCAGCGCGAGGCCCGTCGCCACCTGGTTCACGGCGAGGCCAAGGGTCATGAACGCGAAGATCAAGGACATCAGCATGCCGGCGACGACGCCGCACAGCGCGCCGACGATGATCGAGCCGGACAGCCAGGCCCCACCGAAGCCGCAGGCCGCGCCGACGATCATCATGCCCTCGACGCCGAGATTGAGGACACCCGAGCGCTCGGTGACCAGCTCACCGGTGGCCGCCAGCAGCAGCGGCGTCGAGGCGGCGAGCACCGACAGGATGATTGCTTCAACCAGCACCACTTTGCACCTGCCGCGCGGCCAAGACGAGCTTGAAACGGTAGAGGATGAGCGAATCGCAGGCGAGCACGTAGAACAGCAGGATGCCCTGGAACACCTTGGTCACATCGAGTGGAATCTTCATCGTGATCTGGGCCTGCTCGCCGCCAATGAACGTCAACGCGAGGAAAAGCCCTGCAATGAATATTCCAACCGGGTTGAGCCTGCCGAGGAAGGCAACGATGATCGCGGTGAAGCCATAGCCGGGCGAGATGCCGGGCTGCAGATGTCCGATCGGTCCGGCCACCTCGATGATGCCGGCGAGGCCGGCGAGCGCGCCGGAAATCGCGAAGGTCAGCAGGACCAGTTGATTGGCGTTGAAGCCGCCAAAGCGGGCGGCGCGCGGCGCCACGCCGACGACGCGGATCTCGAACCCCTTGATGGTCCGGTCGAGCAGCACGAAGGCGGCCACAACGACGAGCAGCGTGATGATGCTTCCAAGATGCAGGCGTCCGCCTTCGATCAGCACCGGCACGGTCGCCACCGGATCGAACTCCGCCGTGGTCGGGAAGTTGAAGCCGGCCGGATCACGCCACGGACCACGGACGAGATAGTCGAGCAGGAGATCGGCGACATAGACCAGCATCAGGCTGGTGAGGATCTCGCTGGCGCCGAACTTCACGCGGCAGATCGCCGGGATCAGCGCGTACAGCGCGCCCGCCGCGGCCCCCGCGACCAGCATCGCCGGCAGCACCCAGTGCCCGGCCTCGGTGCCCTGCGTCTTCACCGCGATCCAGCTGCCGGCCACGGCGCCGATCAGGAACTGACCCTCGGCGCCGATATTCCAGGCGTTGGCGAGGTAGCACAGCGACAGGCCGATCGCGATCATCACCAGTGGCGTGGCCTTCACCGCGATCTCCTGCAGCGAATACCCGTCGGTGAGCGGCGCGATGAAGTAGACGCCGAGCGCAGTGATCGGGTTCTTACCGAGCACGGCGAACAGCACGCTCATGGTGACGAGCGTCAGCCCGATCGCGATCAGTGGCGAAACCAGCGCAATGATGCGCGAGCGCTCGGCGCGCTTCTCAAGCACGAGCTGCATGCGCGGCCTCCTTCTCGATGCTGGCGCCGCCCATCAACAGGCCGAGCTTTTCGCGCGTCGCCTCCGCGCGTGGCAGCGCCTTCGAAAGCTGCCCGTGAAACATCACGGCGATGCGGTCGGCGATCTCGATGAGTTCGTCGAGGTCCTGGCTGGTCACGAGGACGGCAGCGCCCGCGCTGGCGAGATCGATCAGCGCCTGGCGGATGATCGCGGCGGCGCCGGCGTCGACGCCCCAGGTCGGCTGGTTGACGACCAGCACCGCCGGCGTGCGCAGGATCTCGCGGCCGACGACGAACTTCTGCAGATTGCCGCCGGACAGGCTCGCCGCTTCCGGATCGCGCTTCGCCTTGCGGACATCGAATGTCTCGGTGGTGCGATCGACGGTCCGCAGCGTCGCTGCCGCGTTGATGAAGCCGTGCCGGACCATGTCGCTGGCCGCGTGTCCCGTCAGCAGCGCATTCTCCGACAGCTTCATCCGCGGGGCGGTGCCGTGCCCCAGCCGCTCCTCCGGCACGAAGGCGGCTCCCATCTTGCGGCGCTGGCTGATCGAGAGATTGCCGCAAGCGAGGCCCTCGATGATGATCGTGCCGGGCTCTTTGACGAGGCGTTCGCCGGACAGCGCAGCAAATAGCTCGTCCTGGCCGTTGCCGGCGACACCGGCAATGCCGAGGATCTCGCCGCCCTTCAGTTCGAAGGAAATGTTCTTGAGGCCCACGCCATGCAGCTCGCTGGGGGCGAGGGTGAGATCATTGACGACCAGGCGCGGCACGGTGGTGCGCCGCTCGGCCGGCGGCTTCACTTCCTTGATCTCGGTCCCCACCATCATGCGGGCCAGCGAGGCAGCCGTCTCCAGCTTCGGATTGCAGGTCGCGACCTTCCTGCCGCTGCGCAGGATGGTGGCGGTGTCGCACAGCCGCTTCACCTCCTCGAGCTTGTGGCTGATGTAGAGGATGGCGCGGCCTTCTGCTTTCAGTCGCTCCAGCACGACGAACAGCTGGTCGGCCTCCTGCGGCGTCAACACGGCGGTGGGCTCGTCCAGGATGAGGAATTTCGGACTCTGCATCAGCGCGCGCACGATCTCGATGCGCTGTCGCTCGCCGACCGACAATTGCCAGACTTCGCGCTTCGGATCGAGCGGCAGTCCGTAGTCGCGCGCGACGTCCGCGAGCCGCGCTGACATGGCCTTGAATGGCTCTTTGCCGTCGAGCCCGAGCGCCACGTTCTCAGCCACGGTGAGGTTGTCGAACAGGGAGAAATGCTGAAACACCATGCCGATGCCGAGGGATCGCGCCTCGGCCGGGCCGGACAGCTTGATGGGCACACCCTGCCAGCGCAACTCACCGGCGCTCGGCTGCACCAGTCCGTAGATCGTCTTCACCAGCGTCGACTTGCCGGCACCGTTCTCGCCGAGCAAAGCGTGTATCTCGCGTGGCCGGATCTCGATGTCGATCTCGTCGTTGGCAAGGAAGTCGCCATAGCGCTTGGTCAACCCGATCGTCTGCAGGAGCGGAGGCATAGGGTTCGGATCGGCCGGCGCGGGTTCAGGCATTTGCTGCGTCGTGGGCAGGGGAACGAAGATGCCTCAATTGTGATCTAATTTTCCGCGGCGCGTAAGAGGCGAAAAGCGCCATCCTCTGCCCAACTCTTGTCCAAGCGCCCATCGCGCGGCGATCGGCGAATGCAGCGCGCCCTTGGTTGCAAGCAGCGTACGCTGCAATCAGCTGTGATCGATAAAGCTCTGTGGCACTTTTGAGACACTGGCCGGAAATCGATCCGCCGCAGCAAGCTGCACGTTGGATGAGCAGCGTCATCCAATGCGCGTCAGGGGCGCGCTTGCGCGCAGGCTTGCTCGCGAAAGCGCGCGGAAGGCCACGCGGGGGCTTTCGGAAAAACTTCTGCAATGTGAAGCGGCAAGATCGGAATTTGGGAGCATCGCGGCCGCGGCCAATCGTCCCATGTTCAGGCCAGCATCTGCTGTCGTCGCCGCTGCAATACGGCGGAACCTTGATCAAACTGCGGGCAAGTCCTGGAGAAAGTTGAGGCTTCTCCAGCCGGTCGAACGGCGCAACTGTGCATGCAAGTCGGGAATCGGCGCTTGTCAACTGGGGGTGTTCTGAATGTCGTTACGTCAAACAATCGCGGCGGCCGTCGCGCTGGGCGCGGTAGCGCTTAGCTCAGTCGGTGTCGCAGGGGCTGCTGACCTGCCCGCCAAGGCGATCGCGAAGAAGGCTCCGGCCGAGGTGCCGTTCTTCCTCGTCGTCGATAATCGCGTCAGCTACTCCTACATCTTCGATGCCAGCCAGCCTGGTGCATGGAGCGTCAACGGCAACGGCACGTTCAACGCCAAGACCGCCAAGCAGGTCTATTCGTTCACCCATTTCGACGTCTGGGGTTACGGCACCAACTTCTTCACGATCTCGCTATTCAAGTCGGACCACAACGACCCGGCTGGGCCCTGCACGCAGACCGGCGGCATCGTCTCGCCCAACGCGGGCTTCGCGTTCACGCCGGCGAGCTGCGCCGGTGCGACCGAGATCTACGGCCTGTTCCGCTCGACCTTCGGCTGGAACCAGATCTTCAACACCAAGGCCTTCACGGTGGGGCCGCTGCAGAACATCTCGTTCGAAGTGGGCATGGATGCCAATACCGAGAACCGCTACTTCGGCGCGGCCAAGCGTGACGTCGTCGCCGGTCTGCAGTTCGCGTTCAACCTGCCTTACAAGGGCTACTTCAACGTCGCTCCCTTGATGTACTGGGAGTTCGCCAACCACAACTCGTTCTCGCAGTGCGGCGCCGGCTGGTCGAACCCCTGCATCTCCGACGGCAACACCTCGTTCAAGCCAACCTGGGCCGTCGAGACCAACTACTACATGGATCTCGGTTTCCTGCCTGAGAGCATGCAGTTCTTCTCGATCTCGGGTCGCGCCGGCTGGTACGGCAAGAAGGGCACCGATACCGAGCCGCTCCCGGCCAGCGTCGCGAACGGCGTCTATCCGACCAAGGTCGAGTTCAACTCCGAGCCGATCCGCCTGACCTTCGATGCGTCGAAGGCGATGTGGGGTGAGAAGCAGAGCCACATGATCGACGTCTGGGTGGCCTATCGCTACTGGCAGAACAAGTTCGGCCTCGACCACAACAACGCGGTCGGCTGTTCCGTCGCCGGTGGCGGCGGCACTCGCGTCGCCACTGGCGCTTGCACCGAGTCGTCGCTCTACTCGGGCGTGACCGTGAAGTTCTGATACGGATCGAAGCACTCGAAGAGGGCGCCGCGGCTCGGTCGCGGCGCCTGCTTCATTTGTTCCAGGCTCCTTCATGCAGCGCCGCGGCTTCCTCCTCCAACAAGGGGCCGACAATCTCGGTTGCGTGCTGGCCGCTCGCGAACACCTCGCGGCAGGGCAGGTCGAGCGTCGGGTTCTCCGGATGGTTGCCGGTAAGGTCGCGTAGCCGCCGCTCGCTGAGGCCGTAGACCACGCGTCCGATGCCGGCCCAGTAGATGGCGCCCGCGCACATCGCGCACGGCTCTGCCGACGAATACAGCGTAGCCACAGCTCTGATCTCGGGGGCAATCGACGTGCAGGCCTGCGTCGCGACCAGTCGCTCTGCATGCGCTGTGGCATCGCGCGCTGGCAGGTAGCCGTTTTCACTTTCGATCAGGACCCTGCCGTCAGCATCGACGAGAATGGCGGCGAACGGGTGATTGCCGTGTGACATCGAGCGGAGGGCGACAGAGAAGCTGTGGCGCAGGAAATGCGCGTCGCGCACCTGTGTGTCGGCAAATCCGTCTTCGTCCGCAGGGGCCTCGCCATCGATCTCCACTAGACTGCTCCGCTGTCTGTCCGGCGATCCTGAGCCGTCCGGACGAGCTTCGCAAGGGAGGCGATGTCTGCAACCTGCGTTGCGGGGCGGCGCACGAAGCGGGGCAGGCGGGCAGGCTACGATGGCCGCGAGCGCGGATTCCAGGATTGCCGTCTACGCCGCGCCGACGATGATGAGAATGAGAGTAACGATATTGGGTGCGCGTCCGATTCTGCTCTTGGCTGGGGCATGAGATGCGTATCAAAGCCAAGCACCGGGCTCGTTCCTAATTTGGCGCAGCTACGACGCGTGGTGCGCTCAGCAGCACAATGACGAGCAGTGCGGCCAACATCCAGAACGCGGCCGGCAGGCTGGTGGCCGCGGCGACGAAGCCGATGCCGGCGGGCCCAAGCAGTACGCCGGAGTAGCCGGCGGTGGTGACGGCGGCGACGGCCAGCCCGACCGGCATCGCTGTCTGCGCGCCGGCCCGGCGGAACAGCACCGGGACCAGGTTCGATGCACCCAAGCCGATCAGCGCGAAGCCGGCCATGGCAGCAACAATCCAGGGAACCGCGAGCAGCACGACGAAGCCGGTGATCGCGATGACGCTGCCCCCCAGCAATGTCGCGCGATCGCCGATCCGTGCAACCACGGCATCGCCGACGAGACGCCCGGCGGTCATTGCGATCGAGAACATGATGTAGCCCAGCCCGGCTTGCGCGGCCGGCAGGCGGCCCGACCCGGCGAGCAACAGCGCGCTCCAGTCGAGCATCGCACCCTCGACCAGGAACATGATCGCGGCGAGCGCCGCCAGCAGCAGCACTGCGCCGTGAGGAAGCACGAGCAGAGGGCCCGATTGCGCCGGTTTGCTCGCTATCAGTCGTGGGGCAGCCACGGTCATCGCGGCCAGGGCGAGCGCACAGCAGGCGAGCGTGCCGAGCAGCGGCGCGACATCGAACGCGAGCAGCGCAGTCATGACGCCGGAGCCTGCGAAGCCGCCGATGCTGAACTGCGCGTGGAAGCCGGACATCAGCGGACGCTCGCTCAGCCGCTCGACGTCGATCGCCTGGATGTTCACGGCGACGTCGAGCGAGCCGAGCGCCGCGCCAAAGGCGAACAGCGCAAGCCCGAGCGTGGCTGGCGTTGAGGCGATCGTCAGCGGGGGCAGCAGCATGCTCAAGGCGATGCCGCTGACGATGACGACGGGCTTGCTGCCGTAGCGGGCGCTCAGGAGACCTGCCGCCAACATCGATGCGACCGAGCCCACGCCGAGCGAGAGCAGCAGCAGCCCGAGCGTCGCATCGTCGACCCCCAGCCGCTGCTTGGCGAACGGCACCAGCGGCGCCCAGCAGGCGATGCCGAAGCCGGCGACGAAAAAGGCCAGGCGTGTCGCGAGCCGCGCCGCGCGGTGATCCGAACTCATCTGGAAGATTCCTGAAACTCCGAAGGCGCCGTCATCCGGGCGGGGTGGCGGTCATGATGGTAGCTCCCGCCCGTCTGAGCAGGGCGAGTCGGGCCGCCGGCGCATCATGCTCGACGGTGAGCTGGCTGATCGTCTTGGCGCCGGCGATACGGTGGGGGGCTCGGGTCTCGAGCTTGTCGTTGGTGACCATTGCGACGCTTACGCGGCTCAGCGACAGCAGCGTTCGCTTGAACGTTGCGTCAGTCGGATCAACCGCGCTGATGCCGCCTTGCGCCGATACAGCGCAGGCGCCGATGAAGCAGCGGTCGATGTTCAAGCGCTGCACCTGCATGATGGCGTCGGCGTCGACACAGCCGCCGACTGCGGGGTGAACGGAGCCGCCGATCACGATCAACTGCAGGTCCTGCCGATGCAGCACGGTTGCGGCAATGTCGATGGCGTTGGTCGCGACGGTGAGATCGAAATCATCGGGCAGGACTTCAGCGAGGGCGAGATTGGTGCTGCCACTATCGAGGAAGAGAAACTCCCCACGCGCGATGCTGCGGGCGGCCGACCGGGCGAGCGCCAGCTTGCGTTCGCGATCTTGCCCGATACGCGCCGCCATCGGTGCCATGCCGCCGACGATCGGCAATGCGCCGCCATACACGCGGCGGCAGCGTCCTTCGGCGGCAAGCGCGCGAAGATCGCGCCGGATCGCATCCTCGGAGACGCCGAATTCGTCGGCGAGGGCGGTCGCGATGACCGCTTGCCCCGCAGAGAGGCGGCCGGCGATCTGGTCGCGGCGCGCCAGTGGAAGGTCTGACATGCCGCTTGCTACCATGCATGAACAAGAATAACAACGTGCATAATCGTGCACGATGCAATTTGTTGTTTGCGTGGCCCGCCCGGCGTGCCATTGCCAGATGTGGAAGTGTTCGGGAGCAGGATGTGACCGCCGTCTATTCGTCAGCAAGGCCGGCCTTTGTCGCCGTCGACTGGGGAACCTCCAGTTTCCGTGCCTGGCTTATGGCCGGAGACGGGACGGAGCTTGCCGAGAGCCGTGGTGGCGAGGGCATGCTGCATTGCGCGACATCAGGCTTCGCGCCGGTGCTGCGTGATCATCTGGCGAAGCTTGGCGCACCGGCCGATGTTCCGGTGCTGATCTGCGGCATGGCCGGCGCGCGGCAAGGCTGGGTCGAGGCGCCGTATCTGCACACGCCCACCCGTCTGGATGCGCTGTATGCCGGAGCGATCAGTGTCGACGCCGACCGCGACGTCAGAATTCTGCCGGGACTGGCGCAGGTTCGCGCGGACCGGCCGGACGTGATGCGCGGCGAGGAAACCCAGCTGCTCGGCGTCACCGAGCCGGAATTCACCGGGATCGTCTGCATTCCGGGCACCCACAGCAAATGGATCCAGATCGATGCCGGCGTGGTGATCGACTTCGCCACCTACATGACCGGTGAGCTGTTCGCGGTGGTCTCTCAGCATAGCATCCTCATGCATGCCGTCGAACCGGAAGCCTCGACCGTCGAGCACGACACGGCGTTCCGCGAGAGCCTCGCGGCGGCCCTGGCTGCGCCGACGGCACTGACGAACGCGCTGTTCCGGCTGCGCGCGGCGCAGCTCCTCGGCTTCGAGCGGCGGTCCGATGGAACTGCAAGGCTCTCCGGGATTCTGATCGGCAGCGAAATCGCCGATGCGCGCGCGCGGTTCGGCGCCGAGCTTCCACTCCGGTTGATCGGAGCGGGCCGGCTCGGTCGCCTCTATCGCGAGGCGCTGGCCGCTGCTGGTTTCGACGTGAATGAATGCGATGCCGAACAGGCGTCACGCCGCGGCCTGCTCAAGGCCGCGCGGCAGATCTGGGGAGCGCGTTTCTGAAATGACACAGTCCGTCGCCTGGCCGCATGTGAAGCGGTCGCTCGTTGCGATCCTGCGCGGTATCAAACCCGACGAGTCCGAGGCCATCGTCGATGTCCTGATCGAAGCCGGTTTCGAGCTGATCGAGGTTCCTCTCAACTCGCCGGAACCGTTCGTCTCGATCGAGCGTCTGGCATCTCGGTTCGGCAAGGACTGCCTGATCGGCGCAGGAACGGTCGTCAATGCCGCGGATTGCGTGCGCGTTGCGGAGGCCGGCGGGCGCCTGATGGTCAGCCCGAACGTCGACGTCGAAGTGCTGGCGACGGCGCAGGCCTATGACATGGTGACCATGCCCGGGGTCTTCACGCCGACCGAGGCCTTTCTGGCTTTGCATTGCGGCGCCTCGGCCCTGAAATACTTTCCGGCGTCAGTGCTCGGTCCGTCGGGGATTGCAGCGCAACTTGCAGTCCTGCCGAAAGGCGTCGTGGTCGGCGCCGTCGGCGGTGTGTCGGACAAGACGCTCGCCTCCTACGTCGCCGTCGGCGTGTGCGCCTTCGGTCTCGGCTCGAGCCTGTACAAGCCGGGCATGAGCGCGAGCGATGTGCGGGAGACAGCTCGAGCCTCGGTCGAGGCGTATGACGAGGCTATTCGAGCTGGTAACTCGTGACAGTTTCGTGACTGTTCCCGAAACCCGTTGTGAGGGCTCGGCGTTGTAGGTGAACATATTGTTCGTCCTTCGCAAGTGCCATGATCCGCGCCATCGGGAAGAAGATCACACCGGCAATTTCGGTGCCCTTTCGCAAGCAAAGTTCCGCCACGGCCATCCACGTCGAGCCGACCAAGGCGGACCGCATCATTGCGGACGTAGCTGCACGAACCACGGAGCCGTGGCTGCAAAAGCTCGCACGCGGCCTCGCGTGGGGTGCGGACGAGAAGGTGTGGTTGGCCCTGACATCGGTGGCTTGGCTGGTGACGCGCGGCCAAAGCAGCCGCGTTCGCGCGACGACCACTCATGCATTGCTGGTCACGGTTGCGGCTTCGGCTCTGCCGCATGCCTTGAAGGCGATCTTCGATCAGACCCGGCCGGATCGCACCACCTTGCGCGGCCATCTCCACGGCGTGGCGCCGTCCGGCCATGCACAGGACGCCTTTCCCTCGGGACATGCGCTGCACATGGGTGCGCTCTACTTCGCCGCCGGTCCGCTGCCGGCACGCGCAAGGATTGCGGTGAGGAGTGCTGCCGTCGGGCTCAGCATCACGCGCGTGATGCTGCTTGCGCATTGGGCCAGCGACGTCGTTGTCGGATTCATGCTCGGCGCTGCCCTCGAGCGCAGCTTGCGCCCGTGGACCGGCTACCAACCACCGGGAGCAAGCCGGACATGACCGAATACGTCATCCGCTTCCTGATCGGCGGCGTCATCGTTTCGGCATTCGCGATGATTGGCGACGTGCTGCGTCCGAAGAGCTTTGCCGGATTGTTCGGAGCCGCGCCCTCGGTTGCGCTGGCGACGCTTGGCATTGCGATCGTCACACATGACGCCGCCTACGCGGCGGTCCAGAGCCGTTCGATGATGTTCGGCGCCGTCGCGCTCTGTCTCTACAGCATGATCGTGTGCCAACTGCTGATGCGGCTGCATCTGCGCGCGTTGACTGCGAGCCTGCTCGCGACGGTCGTCTGGCTGGTGGCGGCGCTCGGACTCCAGGCGGTCTTCTCCGGAGGCGCGTGATGCTGATCCGCATCTCGCCCTCGGCGCTGAAGGACGGCAAGTGGCACGAATACGTCATCCGCTTCGCGCTGGGCGGCGCCGCGACAGTCGCCACGGGGCTCATTGCCAAGACCTTCGGTCCTGCGATCGGCGGCCTCTTCCTGGCATTGCCCGCCATCTTCTGCGCCAGCGTCACCCTGATCGAGGCGCACGAGATCAGGCGCAAGCGCCAACAGGGATTCTTCGGCGAGCGGCGCGGACGCGAAGCGGCTGCGCTCGACACCGTAGGCGCGGTGCTCGGCAGCCTCGGCATGCTGGCGTTCGCGGCCGTATTCTCCATGCTGGTTCAGCTAAGCGTCGCGACCGCCTTCGTCGCCGCAGCGACGGCGTGGCTCGTCGTCTCGGTGACAGCGTGGGCGATCCGACGCAAGCTGCGCGTCGCAGCAACGGCCCGCAAGGCTGCGGGCCGTTGCGATACTGCTCGGCCGCAGCCTCCGCTGGTCAGCTCGCGGCGGCGTTGATCTCCAGCGATTCGCCTTCTTCCGCAGACTGGGTGAACGCCTGCAGCGCCTCCGCCATCCGCATGCGGCCGCCGACGCCGGTGATGACGACGTCGACCATCATGAACGACGAATGGAAGTGGCCGTGCGCCTTGAGCTGTCCGACCGGCACGCCCGCGGCGGCGAGGGCTTCCGCATAGGCAATCCCCTCGTCGCGCAGCGGATCGAACTCGCAGGTGACGATGTAGGCCGGCGGCAGGCCCTGCAGCTTGCCCCGCAACGGCGATGCGCGCGGATCGGTGCGATCCGCCGGCGAGCAGTAGATGTCCCAGAACCAGTACATCAGCGACCGCGTCAGGAAGTAGCCGGTCGCATTCTCCGTGTAGGACGGACGATCGAAGCTGCAGTCGGTGGCCGGGCACAGCAGCAGCTGGCCGCCGATATCAGGCCCGCCGCGATCTCGCGCGAGCTGGCAGGTGACCGCCGCGATGTTGCCGCCGGCGCTCCAGCCTGCCACCAGCACCGGTCCCTCGCGTCCGCCGAGCTCGGCGGCGTGCTCGGCCACCCAGCGCGTCGCCGCATAGCCGTCCTCAGTCGCCGCCGGGAAGCGTTGCTCGGGCGCATGGCGATAGTTCACGCTGACGAAAATCATGTTGGAGCGGCGGCACATGTCGCGGCAGAACGGATCGTCCGACTGCTCGTCGCCGAGGACCCAGCCGCCGCCATGAAAGTACACCACGATCGGATGCGGGCCGGGCGTCGCCGGACGATAGAACCGATAGGGCAGGGGACCGTCGGCGCCCTGCAATGTGCCATCCTTGACTTCGCCAACGGGACGTCCAGGCGGCCTCGTCGCGTTGAACTGCGCAACAAATTCGCGGGCGCCAGCGGCGCCCATCGATTCGATCGGCGGCAAGTTCATCTCGGCCAGCATGTTCAGCACCAGCCTGACATCCGGCTGCAGCCGCACGATCTCGCCGTCATTGCATTGGGACGCGCCGTTCGGACCTGACAGCTTGAAGCCGAGCATGCCGCGGCTGACGATTTCGTTGCAGATGCCGCGATAGGGGCCGACGCCGCCGGTGTAAGGCATCAGCGTCTGCGGCTTGCCCGGCACGTTGGCGCCGGTGTACCAGGTGTTGGCGAGCCGGTGCAGCGTCACGGTCGCGCAGTCTGCCATGTGGCGGGCCCAGCCGGCCTGCGCGGTCTCCGTGGGCTCAATGGTGGTGAAGCCGTCCTCGCGAAGGGTGATGAGACGGTCGACCACCCAGTCGACATGCTGCTCGATCGAGACCGCCATGTTCGACAGCACTGACGGGCTGCCGGGACCCGTGATCAGAAACAGATTGGGAAAGTCCGCGATCGTGAGTCCGAGATAGGTTTGCGGTCCGTTGGCCCAGACATCCTCAAGTGATTTGCCGCCGCGCCCGGTGATCGGATGCACGGCGCGGATCGCACCGGTCATGGCGTCGAAGCCGGTCGCGAACACGATGACGTCGATGTCGAAGCTGCGCCTGTCGGTCTTGATGCCATCAGCGGTGATGGATGTGATCGGCTCCTGGCGCAGATTGACCAGCGTGACATTGGGGCGATTGAACGTCTGATAGTAGTTGGTGTCGAGGCAGGGGCGTTTGGCGCCGAACGGATGGTCATGGGGCGTGAGCGCAGCAGCGGTCTCGGGATCCTTGACGATCTCGTGGATCTTCTCGCGGATGAGATCGGCGAGCAGCGCGTTGCCGTCGGGGTCGACGCCCTGGTCGGCCCAGAGCTGCGTCAGCATGCCGACGAGGTCGCCAGAGGCCCACAGCTTCTCGAAGCGCTCGCGGCGCTCGGCCTCGCTCATCTGCCAGCTGAACTCGGTGGCCGGCGGGATCGGCACGCCGGTCATCGACCAGCGCGCCTGCTGGCGCAGCCCGTTGCGATCCTCTGCGAGCTGCGCGGCGCGATCGGCCGGGAGCGGACCATTATGCGCAGGCAGTGCGAAGTTCGGCGTGCGCTGGAACACCGTGAGCTGCGCTGCCTGCTCGGCGATGAGCGGGATCGACTGGATGCCGGAGGAGCCGGTGCCGATCACGGCCACGCGCTTGCCGCGGAGGTCGACGCCGTCATGCGGCCAGCGGCTGGTGAAGTAGATCTCGCCCTTGAAGTCGTGCACACCGTCGATTTCCGGCGGCTTCGGCTGCGACAGGCAGCCGGTCGCCATGATGTAGTGGCGGCAGGAGACGGCGGGGCCCTTGTCGGTCGTCAGCAGCCAGCGCTCCTTGGCATCATCCCAGGAGGCGCCGAGGACGCGGGTGCCGAAGCGGATGTCGCGGCGCAGATCGTAGCGGTCGGCGACGAAGCCGAGATAGCGCAGGATCTCCGGCTGGGTGGCGTATTTCTCCGACCATTGCCAGGCCTTCTCGAGCTCGGGATCGAAGGTGTAGCTGTAGTCGACGGTCTGGATGTCGCAGCGCGCGCCGGGATACCGGTTCCAGTACCAGGTGCCGCCGACGTCGTTTGCGGTGTCCAGCGTCACGGTCGAGAAGCCAGCCTCGCGCAGGCGGTGCAGCAGGTACAGCCCCGCAAATCCGGCACCCACGACGGCGACATCGACCGTCTGCGTTTCACGGCCCGACGCCTCCGACGCGCGTGTCTCGACAACCCCGTCTGACATGCTGACCTCCCGATGATTTTGTGATTGGAAGAAAGGCTAGCTCTGCTCGCATGGTTTGTCAGCAGACAAAACAGCGATCTCCGGTTGTTGCAGTGCAGGCCGCGCGGTGCGGAAGGTATGCCAGGCGCTGATTTTGCATCGCCGGTCAAAATGCCGGTGCGGAGTGGACAAGACCCTGGGAAAGCGACAGAAAGCGTTCCTACCGCGTCGCATTCACCAAGTTTCAACGCATCGCGACTGTAACAACCGCTACACTACGCCACATCCACGACTGAATCAGGCCAGGCCCATGCCGCTATCGCTGCCCAAGCAAAAGATCCGCGTTCTGCTCCTAGAGGGCGTGAACGACTCGGCCGTCCGCATGTTCGAGGCCAATGGCTATACGGAAATCGAACGGCTGCCGAAGGCGCTCGGTTCGGCGGAGTTGAAGCGTATGCTGTCGGGCGTGCACATGCTGGGCATTCGCTCGCGCACGCATCTCACCGCCGACGTGCTGCAGGCCGCCGACCGGCTGATGGTGGTCGGCTGCTTCTCCGTCGGCACCAACCAGGTCGATCTCGATGCCGCGAAGCGGCTCGGCATTCCCGTGTTCAATGCGCCCTATTCGAACACCCGCAGCGTCGCCGAGCTGACGATCGCCGAAGTCGTGATGCTGATGCGCCGAATCTTCCCGCGCTCGGTGTCGGCGCATGCCGGCGGCTGGGACAAGTCGGCCAATGGCAGCCGAGAGGTGCGCGGCAAGACGCTCGGCATCATCGGCTATGGCAACATCGGCTCGCAGCTGTCGAACCTCGCCGAGGCCATGGGCATGCGGGTGATCTTCTTCGATCTCACCGACAAGCTCCGCCACGGCAACACCGAGCCGGTCGAGAGCCTTGATGAGCTGCTGGCGATGAGCGACGTCGTGTCGCTGCACGTGCCGGAGACGCCGGCGACCGCCAACATGATCGGCGAGCGCCAGATCCGTCACATGAAGGACGGGGCCTATCTGATCAACAATTCGCGCGGCACCGTGGTCGACATCGAAGCGCTGGCCAGCGCGCTGCGCGAGGGCAAGCTCGCCGGCGCCGCGGTCGACGTGTTCCCGGCGGAGCCGGCATCGAACGCCGATCCGTTCGTCTCGCCGCTGCAGGGCCTGCCCAACGTGATCCTGACCCCGCATGTCGGCGGCTCCACCGAAGAGGCGCAGGACCGAATTGGTGGCGAGGTCGCGCGCAAGCTGATCGACTATTCCGACGTCGGTTCGACTTTTGGCGCCGTCAACTTCCCGCAGGTACAATTGCCGGCGCGCCCGACCGGCACGCGCTTCATCCATGTCCACCGCAACGTGCCGGGCGTACTGCGCCAGGTCAACGAGGCGGTGGCGCGGCACAACATCAACATCCTCGCGCAATATCTTCAGACCGATCCCGAGGTCGGCTATGTCGTGCTCGAAACCGACGTGGTCGGCGGCGAGGGCGAGGCGCTGCTGTCGGAGCTGCGCGCGGTGGAAGGCACGATCCGCGTTCGCGTGCTGTATGATCACGACCGGCCTTGAGGCCGTGGAGGCTGCTGCGCGATGACCGGCCAGTCTGCATCGTCTTCAGCCTCGTCCGTCGTTCTCAGCACGACGGTTCCCGCGCGCGTGCTGCGCCATGATCCGCAATATGGCATGTCGACGCTGTTCTTTGCCGATGGCGAGTTGCGCGTGCCGATGGTGGACGCGGCGATCGACGCCGGCGTCTCGGTGACCATCGAGGCCCGCGACGTCTCGATCGCGCTGTCGCGGCCGATGGACGTGTCGATCACCAACCGGCTGCCGGGCCGGATCGAGCAGATCCTGCCGCTCGAGCCGCCTTACGTACGGGTTACCTTCGATCTCGGCGCGACCAGGCTGCATGCGCTGGTGACGCTGGAGTCGGTCGAGCGGCTGGCGCTGGAGCCGGATCTGTCCGCCTGGGCGATGATCAAGAGCGTCGCGATCGGACCCGGCGCGGTTCGGCCTTCGGAGCTGCCTCGGCCGCGCCGCTGGCCCGCTTCTGATAGCGGGGATCCGTAGCCTTCTGCAGCTCGCTGAGTGCGGCAGCCGTTGCGGTGCGCGTGCGCCGCTCCATCGAGCGGTACAGCGCGATCAGCCGCTCGCCGAACGGCGTGATCTCCGCGCCGCCGCCCCGGCGCCCCGGATGTGTCTCGAACACCGGCGTCTCGAAGGTGCGGTTGAGCGCATCGACCATCAGCCAGCATTTGCGGTAGGAGATGCCGCTCGCGCGCGCGGCGCCGAGGATCGAGCGCTCCCTCCGGATGATATCGATCAGCAGCAGATCCTCCGGGCACAGGCTGCCGCCATTGCCGAAGTTGATGGTCAATGCGACCTGAGCTTCGCGCTTCATCCCATTCCGATCCGCTCGCGTTGAGAGCCAACCATGTCACGGGTGGCTCGCGATGTCACCCAGCGGCTGTACCGCGCCTCGATCCAGCCCGGCCGGTGCGCGATATCGGCGTCAACGTGCTCGGCGAACGCGCCGGCAAAGCGCGTCCACGCGTCCATCATCGCCGGTGAGACCGCCGTGATGACCGGGAGGCCGGCTGCGATGGCGGAGCCGAAGGCATCGGCAAGGCCACCTCCTGCCGCTTCCTGCTTGCCGAACTTGCTGAGGATCACGATGTCGGTGCCCCGCGAGATCGACTGCTGCACGGCGGCGCAGGCGAGCACGAGGCCCTCCGGGTCGAGATTGCAGGCCTGCGACTCCGGGCCGAGATCCTGAGAGATCGCGAACACGCGGCCATCGTCGAGGCTGCGCAGCATCATGGCCTTGCACGGCCTGGCCTTGTCGGCGCTGCTCTCGATCACGCCGGAGACACGCAGGCCATTCTCCGAGAGCCGCTTGGCGAAATCGCCGAGCATCTCCTGGATCACGCTGGACGCTGCGCCCTGCAGCGCCACGATCTGACAAGTCCCGACGTCAGCGACACCCATGGCAGTCCTCCTCATACGTTGGCGGAGACGCGGCCCGCCTTCCGACCGGTTTGCATGATCTGGTGAAGGGCCGCGACGACGCTCGCCGCGATAGCCTGTCCGCGCTCGTCCATGCCGGTCCAGGCGGCTTGACGGCCGCGCGGATCGATCTCGAGCAGCTTGACGTTGGCCGGCACGCGTACGCCGTCGCGGGCGATGCCGCGCAGCGCGCCGTCGAGCGGTGCGAGCACCGGCGTGCCGCCGAGCGAGCCGAGCTGCAGGCCCTTGTAGACCCGGGTGCCGATGTCGAGCGGGGTGTGCCAGACGGCCTCCTGGTCCGAATAGACGAAACGCTCGCGGCCGGCGCCGCCGAGATCGCGTGCCTTGCCGTCCGCATTGCGCGTCGTGCCATGGGCCAAGATCGTGCCGGTCTCGCGGGGATGAGTCTCAATCGCGACGTCGCAATTGTGCGCGATCGCGAAACGCGGCCCGATGCCGACGGCGATACCGGCGACGCCGCGCAGATCCGGCGTCATCAGATGCTTTTGCATGCGGGCGTCGACGATGACGGCCGGATAGCGGAAGGCGATGATGTCGGTCAGATGCATCCCGGTCACGGCGGCCTGGTCTGGCTCACGGTGAATCCGCACGACATCGGCGATGCTCTCGGCGCGGGAGCCGATCACGCCGTCGAGGTCGCGCGTCTCGCCGAACAGGACATCATGGAAGGCCATGCCGCGCCGGATCACCGGCGGGAAGGCGTCATGGCATAGTACGACCGCGAAGCGGGCATGATTGAGCTTGGCCGCGACGGCGGAGGCGATCTCGTTGGTGCCCAGCACCAGCGCAAGCGGCTTGGGTGCGTTCGGATGCCAGGTGACGGCGGCTTTCATGCTGATGACCTCTTGTTGCGAGATCCAGGTAGCAAGCACCGGGCCAGACGATGTCCTGCCGCTCAACTCGTTCATTGCATTGACGAAATCAAAGCGCCTGCCGCTTTGTCTCATCCGAAGTTATATTGTTTACGATATAACATGAGGGGTGCTATTGTCACGTATGCAACATCGCGCGATGTTGCCGAAGGCCAGGTGTTTGGATTCAGGCGATAGGCTCTTCGCGGCGGACGAGCGCGACACCCTTGACCTGGGCATAGACCGCAAGCCCCGCCCGCAGGCCGAGCTCATTCCACGAGCGCTGGGTGACACGCGTCAGCAGCCGCGCGCCGTGACCATCCTCGCCGAGTCCGAGCAAGGCCGTGACGCGGTGGTCCGACTGGCTGCGGATCTCGAGTATTCTGGCGCGGAGCACGTTGACGATGGTGCTGCGGCTCGGCGTTTCCAGCGCGAGACTCACGTCGTCAGCGAGCACGCGCAGGCGGCGGCGCGCCCCCGGCGTGAGGGGCTCGGCCGGGAGCAGGAACTGGCCGCCGGGGACTTCGAGTGTCGCCATGCCATCGGCCGTATCCTGGGCGGTGACGGTGGCGTCGAGGCTCACGGCGGCGTCGCGCGACAGCGCGAGCGGCAGCGACAGGTCGGCCTGCAGCACGGACAAGGGGCCCGAAGCCAGGACCGCGCCATTGCGCATCAGCACCAGCTGATCGGCAAGCCGCTCGACCTCAGCGAGGTCGTGGCTGATATAGAGGATCGGCAGGTCGAGGGCGGCGTGCAGCCGCTCCAGATACGGCAGGATCTCATCCTTGGTCATCTGGTCGAGCGCCGACAGCGGCTCGTCCATCAGCAGCAGCTTCGGTTGGCTGAGCAGCGCGCGGCCGATCGCGACGCGCTGCCGCTCGCCGCCGGACAGGTGGCGCGGCGAGCGGTCGAGCAGCCGTCCAAGGCCGAGCAGCGCGACGACCTCGTCGAAGCCGATCGCGGCTGCGCTGCTCGAGCCGGGATGGCCGTACATCAGGTTGCGGCGGACCGAGAGGTGCGGAAACAGATTGGCTTCCTGGAAGACGTAGCCGATCGGACGCTGATGCACGGGACGAAAATGCTTTTCGTCCTGCCAGACCTCGCCGGCGACGGAGCACAGCCCGCCGGCGAGATGGTTGAGGCCGGCAATGCAGCGCATGACCGCGGTCTTGCCGCAACCGGACGGACCGAAGATCGCGGTCACGCCGCGCGCCGGAACCTCGAAGCGCGCGTTCAGCTCGAAGCGACCGAGCGTGCCGTGGAAATTGACCCTGACCGTGCTCATGACGTGCTGCGCGTCATCTTCTTCTCGATCAGCATCATCGTCAGAATGACGCAGAACGAGAACACGACCATGCCGAGCGCCAGCACGGAGGCCTCGGTCCATTGCGAGGTCTCGACATAGTCGTAGATCGCAACCGAGAGCACCTTGGTCTTGCCGGGAATGTTGCCGCCGATCATCAGCACGACGCCGAACTCACCGACGGTATGGGCGAAGCCGAGGATGGCGCCGGTGAGAAATCCGGGGCTCGCCAGCGGCACCGCGATGGTCCAGAATACGCGCCAGGGTGAGGCGCGCAGAGTGGCGGCCGCTTCCAGCGGCTTTTCGCCCATGGCCTCGAAGGCGTTGCGGATCGGCTGGACGACGAACGGCATCGAGAACAGGACCGAGCCGATCACCAGGCCCGGAAAAGTGAAGGCCAGCGTGCGCGCGCCCCAGAGCGAAGCCAGAGCGCCGCCCGGACCGCTGGGGCCGAGCACGACCAGCAGGTAGAATCCGAGAACCGTCGGCGGCAGCACCAGTGGGATCGCCACCAGTGCCGCGACCGCCTCCTTCCACCACGCCCGCGACCGCGCCAGCCACCATGCGATCGGCGTGCCCACGATCATCAGGACGATCGTCGCGAGCGCTGCCAGTTCGAGCGTCAGCCGGATCGGTTGCCAGATATCGGCGGAGACGTGGAGGTTCATGAATCCGAATGCTCAGGTGCCCGACTTCGGATCCAGAGCATAGCCGAACTTTTCGATGACCGCACGGGCTGCCGGGGTCTTGAGGAAGGCCAGGAATGCGGTGGCCGCCTCGTTGCCGGCGGACGCCTTCAGCAGCACGGCATCCTGGCGGATCTCGCCGTAGAGATTCTGCGGCACCAGCCAGCGCGAGCCGCCGGCGTTCGGCATCAGCTGCGACAGCGCGACGAAGCCGAGCTCGGCATTGCCGGTGTCGACGAATTGGTACGCCTGCGAGATCGTGTTGCCCTGGACGATCTTGGGCTGGATCGTCTCATAGAGCTTCAGCGCCTTCAGCGTCTCGACCGCGGCGGCGCCATAGGGCGCGGCGGTGGGATTGGCGATCGACAGCTTGTTGAACGCGTTCGCCTTCAGCGTTTCCTCGCCTTTCACCGCGTTGGGGTCCTTGCTCCACAGCACGAGCTTGCCGATGGCGTAGGTGAAACGGCTCCCGGCGACGCCGAGGCCCTCGTCGACCAGCTTCTTCGGCCGTTCGTCGTCGGCGGAGAGCAGGATCGCGAACGGCGCGTTCTCCTTGATCTGGGTGTAGAACTGTCCGGACGCGCCGAAGCTCATCACCAGTTCGTGCCCGGTCTTGGCCTTGAACAGCGCCGCGATCTCCTTGGCGGGCTCGGTGAAGTTGGCGGCCACGGCGACGTTGGCGCTGCCGGCGAACGCAGTCGCGCAGGTCAGAAGAATGGCCGCCGCGCACAGAGCGGCGGTGAGGGAGCGTGTCGATCTCATCGCATTGTCCTTGTTCATATCCACCGAGGCGGGTTCGTTTCGGTGAATTGCAAGTCCCGTTCCGACGCATGGGCCAGTGTCGACGCCGAGCTATATCCATTCGTATACATCAAAATAGACAGGTCGGCCAGTTCCCGTCAACCCGAGGCGATCTCGAGCGAACGCGATGCGCGTCAGTGTTCGACTTTCGACAATCGATGCCGGGCAGTGTCGGAAACATGACGGCCCGAGGACCACGATCCTCGGGCCGGAGCGGGACTAAACCATCCGTTCCCAGAGCTGCCGCACCAGCATTCCTGCACGCTTCTCGATTGCTGCGGCGGCATCGAGCGCGAGGTCCTCGCGATAGCGGCCGGCGATCAGCTGCACGCCGATGGGCTGGCCGTCTTGGACCGTGACCGGCACGACGGCGCCGGGCAGGCCGAGCACGTTGATCGCCGAGATGAAGCGGATCTCGTTGAAGAAGATCTCGCGCACACGCTCGGGGCTGATGGTGTCGTCGCGCGGACCGGGCGTCGGCTTGACCGTGGTCGGCGCCAGCACGATCGGGTAGTCCTCGAAGAACAGCTGCCAGGCACGGATATGCGTCGAGCGCTGCGCGGTCGCATTCATCCAGCCCGCAAGGTCGAGCATCTCGGCCTTGGCGCGCATCCCGCCCCAGGCCTTGTGGAAATCCTCCGACGTCACGGCCAGCATCTTGGCTTCCTGCATCACCACCACCTCGTTGGTGATGATGTCGCACCAGGTTTGCCAGACGCCGGAGATGTCGGGGACCTCGACCTCGCTGACCCGGTAGCCCGACCGCTCCAGATGATCCGCTGCCTGCCGCAGCGCCGCGTGCACGGACGGATCGACGTCCATGTCGTCAGGGATCTTGGCGAGCGCGACCTTGACCGGCCGCTTGGGCTTCACGCCTTCCAGTGGCGCTGGCACCCACCACGGATCGCGCGGATCGCGCCGGCTCATCACCTCTAGCGCCAGCCGGACGTCGGCGACGCTCCGCGCCAGCGGGCCCTGCGACGACATGAGATGTGCGAGCATCGGCCGCTCGGCAGCAGCGCTCTCGTTGTAGGCGGGGATGCGGCCCTGCGTCGGCTTGATGGTCACGACGCCATTGCAATGCGCCGGCCAGCGCAGCGACCCACCGATGTCGTTGCCATGCGCGATGGTGCCGATGCCCGCCGCGACCGCGGCTCCGGCGCCGCCCGACGAGCCGCCGCAGGTGATCTCTGGATCCCACGGGTTCAAGGTCAGCCCGTGCAGCGGGTTGTCGGTGAAGCCGCGGAACGAGAATTCCGGCGTGTTGGTGAGGCCGAGCACGATCGCGCCGGCCTGCTTCAGGTTGCGCACGACCGGCGCGTCCGACGGCGCGATGATCCCCATCTGCGATGGAACGCCGTTGGGATTCGGCCGCCCCTCGTAGTCGACGTTCTCCTTGATCGTGACCGGCACGCCATGCAGCAGGCCGCTCTTGTCGCGCGCCTTGTCGGCCGCACGCGCAGCCTTCAGGGCGTCTTCGGAGAGATCGACGACGACTGCATTGAGCTTCGGATTGACCTCATGCATGCGCGCGAGATGCGCCTCGGTCACTTCGACCGAGGAGACCGCGCCGCCGCGGATCGCAGCTGCCGTGCCGACCGCCGACCACTGCCAGACCGGTCCTTTCGGCAGCCGCGGTCTTGGCGCGGCTGCCTTCGCTTGTGGCCTGTGCTGCGGCTTGGCCTTCAGGGGCTTCTTGTTGGCCGTGGCGGTCACGGCCGCGCGCTTCGGAGCAGGTTTGGCGGTCTTCGCCGCCGGCTTCTTCTTTGTTGCCGTTTTCGCCATTGTGTTCCCCCCCAAGGTTGACGTTTCAGGCGATCGACATCATCAGCGGCGGCTCCACTTCGGCAGGCAGCGGGCTGACATAAGGTGTGCGCATCGTCCGTTTTTTCAGGTCGGCCTTGGCAGCTGCAATCAAGGCGGGTTCGTTGAGCGCCTTGATGCCCAGGCCGGCCATGGCCTTGGCAGCCTGCACCATGGCCTTGTGCGCGGCTGGCGTCTTGCCTTGCGCGACGACCTGCCAGGTGTGGAACGGCGTGCCGATCGCTACCGTCGGCGCATGCACCTGCACCGTCGGCACCACCCAGCTGACGTCGCCGACGTCGGTCGAGCCGATCTGCGGATTGCGCTTGGCATCGAGCGGCACCAGGAAGTCGGCCAGCGGCTTGTCGGTCGGGTCCAAGCCGATGCTGTAGTAGACCGAGGCAATGTCCTTGTCGGTCAGGGTCGCCTGGATCTGTCCGGCGAAATCCTTGTCGGTCGCGTCGAAATGCGGCGGGCCGAGCTCCTCCATGATCCCATACAGCGCCTCTTCGAGCGGCGTGTTGGGCAGGATGTTGGAGACCGCGGAGATGATCTTCATCTCCACCTTGGTCTCGGTCATCAGCGCCGCACCTTGTGCGATCTTGTGCACACGCTCGACCAGTTCGTTCATGCCGGGCAGGTCTCGGGCACGGATCGAGTAGCGCACCCGTGCATGCGCCTGCACGACGTTGGGCGCGATGCCGCCGGTGTCCAGCAGCGCGTAGTGCACGCGGGCGTCGCTCGGCATGTGCTCGCGCATGTAGTTGACGCCGACATTCATCAGCTCGACCGCGTCCAGCGCGCTGCGGCCGAGATGGGGCGAGGCGGCCGCATGCGAGGTGCGTCCGGTGAAGATGAAGTCCGCGCGCGT
The DNA here is from genome assembly GCF_032381555.1 of Bradyrhizobium sp. SZCCHNPS1003. Classification (NCBI taxonomy): domain Bacteria; kingdom Pseudomonadati; phylum Pseudomonadota; class Alphaproteobacteria; order Hyphomicrobiales; family Nitrobacteraceae; genus Bradyrhizobium; species Bradyrhizobium sp. SZCCHNPS1003. The sequence continues at coordinate 90,838 of NZ_JAUHIU010000008.1, read as the reverse complement.
GTTGGCGAGAGAGGGCGTCATCACCACTTCCCAGAAGCTCGACGGATGCCAGGTGATCGCGATGTCGGCATCCTCGAACGCGCCCGAGCGCACCATGAAGGCTTTTGCGGCGCCGCCTTCCTCGGCGGGGCAGCCATAGTAGCGCACGCGACCGGGAACCTTGTTGGTGGCGAGCCAGTCCTTCACGGCGGTGGCCGCGAGCAGCGCCGCCGAGCCCAGGAGATTGTGGCCGCAGCCGTGGCCATGGCCGCCGGTCTCGACCGGACGGTGCTCGGCGACCCCGGCCTCCTGGCTGAGGCCGGGCAGGGCGTCGTATTCGCCCATGAAGGCGATGATCGGGCCGCCTTCGCCCCATTCCCCCATCAGCGCGGTCGGGATTCCCGCGACCTTCTCGGTGATGCGAAAACCCTGGTGCTTCAACTCGGCGAGGTGTTCGGCGGACGAGCGGGCCTCGGTGTAGCAGACCTCGGGCATGCTCCACACCCGGTCGCTGAGCTCGATGAAACGGGTCTTGATCGCGTCGACGCCGCGCCAGATCTCGCTGCGGTTGTCCATCTCCGGTCCTTGTCCTTTGCTGCCGATGGAAAGCCGATAGAGGTATCAGCTAAGTTCCCGGGCGCCTAGCGATCCCGGGCGGGAGCAGCCATGCGGCATGCACCAGGCCGAGGGCGAGCGCGTCATCCTTTGAGCAGATGATGCCGCGATTGGATGCAGCGCGGTGATTGCGGCAGCGCAAGGTCAGGCGAAGCGGGACGACCCGTTCTCACATTTCGGAACTATCGCCGTGCGCCGTTACCGGGATTGCCGAGGAACGATCGCGGGCGGGTTTGGTTCTCGCTGCCAGGAGCACGATCGCCATGCGTGCTGGACCGATCGCAATCATCGTCGCATTGCTGCTGATTCTCGCAGCCGCCATCGTCTTCGCCTATCAGGGGCTGACCCTGCCGGGCGATCCGATGCCGCGAGAAGGATGGATCGCGCTCACGCTCGGCGTGGTGTTTCCGCTCATCGTGGGAATTGGGCTGATGGTGCTGTTGTTCTACAGCAGCCGCAAGGGTTACGACGAGCCGTCACAGTTCCGGGCTGATGATCATCCCGACTGAGACCGCTCAAGCCGGACGCGGCGGATGTTGCGTACGCGGATGCCGGTCGTGAAGCAGCTTGGCCAGCTCGTGCCTCAGATCGTCGTGACCGCGCATCGCCGTCTCGAACAGCGCCTCCTGGATGTCGCGCGGCATGTCGCCCCAGACGCCGATGGCGGCGTTTCCGAGCAGCTCTGCGAATCGCTTGTCGTCCATGCGGCACCTCCGCACGAACTGACGTGCGAGGACGGCAAAGGTTCCAGGCGGGCTATTGCGTGGTGAACAGGACCAAGGCGATCGCGACGGAGAGCGCGACCGCGGACACCGTCCCCGTGGTCGACAGCACGCCCATGCGCCACAGCGCGCCGGCAAAGACGATGATGATCGGCGTCGCGGTGAGGAGGCCGAGCTGCGCTTCGGTCATGGGATCTGCTCCTGACGATGCCGGCTCTTAGCGTGCCTCGCCGGTCCGCTGTTTGCGCGCCGACAAAGAGTCAAACTGACGGTCCGACTAGCCTCTCGAAGTTCAACTCGGAGGCAGGGATGTCGGCGCTCGCTTGTGAGCCGGAGCAGGAGGAACGTTGGGGCGTGCTGGATGGTCTGCCCGGCGACGCCATGATGTGGGTGCTGATCCTCAGCGAGCTCGTCGCCTTCGGCCTCCTGCTGGGCGGTTTCGTGGTGACGCGGGCCCTCAACCCCGTCGTGTTCGCGGTCGGGCAGGCGATGCTCGATAGCCGCCTGGCCGCTGTGAACACGGCCGTGCTGGTCACCAGCGGCTGGGCCGCCGCGCGAGCTGCTGCTTCTGCGCGGCACGCCTCGACCGGGAGCGCCCGACGCTGGCTCGGGCTCGCCATGTTCCTGGGTGCCGTTTTCATCGCCGTCAAGCTGACGGAATATGGCGGCGAGATCGCCGCCGGCGCGGGCATGGAGACATCACCGTTCTTCACCCTCTACTTCCTACTGACGGGCTTTCACCTCCTGCATGTTCTGCTCGGCATCGTCATCCTGGCCGTCGTCGGCCGCAGCGCCACCGCCAATGGCGTCGAGACCGGGACCGCCTTCTGGCACATGGTCGACCTGGTTTGGATCGTCATGTTTCCGGTCCTCTATCTGGTCGGTTGAGCCATGTTCCGTGACCGTCTCGATCGGGCCTGGCTTCAACTGCTGGCCCTTGCCATTGCGACGCTTGCGGCGTCGCTGCTGCTGCCGAGCCGATGGCTCGTCGATGCGGTCGCACTGCTGCTCGCATTGGCAAAGGGCAGGGTGATCGTGCTCGATTTTCTCGGCTTGCGCGATGCGCCCGCGCTGTGGCGCGGCCTGCTCACCACGTGGCTGGCGGCTCTCGTTGCGCTTGCCGGGCTCGCGGTCGCGATCCGCGCGCTCATCTGATCGGCCATCGCCGCGCTCGTTGCGCTCCGACAAAGAGCCCCTCGGCATTGCCGGTAGATTGCTTTCACACCATCGAACTTCACCAAACGGAAAGGACGTGTCATGGCGGAACGCCTGACCAAGTCGGCCGCGCGGAACGTCTTTTACGGCGGTTCGGCCTTCTTCTTTGCGATCTTCCTCGGGCTCACAGCGCACAGCCACTACTACATGGTCACGACCTCGACCAATGCGTCGACGCTGTCCGACGGCGTCGCACGCGGCAAGCACGTCTGGGAGAAGAACTCCTGCATCAATTGCCATACCCTGCTCGGCGAGGGCGCCTATTTCGCGCCCGAGGTCGGCAATGTCTGGGACCGCTGGGGCGGCAGACAGGACCCGGCCGCCGCGCGCGAGATGCTGAAATCCTGGATGCAGTCGCAGCCCTCGGGCGCTCCCGGCCGCCGGCAGATGCCGCAGTTCAATTTGTCCGACCAGGAGCTCAACGACCTCGCCGACTTCCTGCAATGGGCCGACACGATCAAGCGTCAGGACTGGCCGCCGAACAAGGCCGGCTGAGCCGGCATCCCGCCCCCCGTCATGAGAGAGATCCGCGATGAGATATGAGACCCAGAAGGTCGCGATGCTGTATTTCTACGGCGCGCTGACGCTCTTCCTCGCCCAGGTCATCTTCGGCCTGCTCGCCGGCACCATCTACGTGCTGCCGAACACGCTGTCGGTCCTGCTGCCCTTCAACATCGTCCGCATGATCCACACCAACGCGCTGATCGTGTGGTCGCTGATCGGCTTCATGGGGGCGACCTACTTTCTGCTGCCCGAGGAGACCGAGACCGAGCTCTACAGCCCGCTGCTCGCCAAGATCCAGTTCTGGATGTTCTTCGGCGCGGCGGGGGCTGCCGTCGTCGGCTATCTCTTCCACTACCATGAGGGCCGCGAGTTTCTCGAGCAGCCCTTCATCATCAAGGTCGGCATCGTCGTCGTTTGCCTGATGTTCCTGTTCAACGTCACCATGACAGCCCTGAAGGGCCGCAAGACCACGGTAACCAACATCCTGCTGTTCGGCCTGTGGGGCGTGGCGATCTTCTTCCTGTTCGCCTTCTACAATCCGGCCAATCTCGCCGTCGACAAGATGTACTGGTGGTACATCGTCCATCTCTGGGTCGAGGGGGTCTGGGAGCTGATCATGGCCTCTATCCTGGCCTTCCTGATGATCAAGCTCAACGGCATCGACCGCGAGGTGGTCGAGAAGTGGCTCTACGTGATCATCGGGCTCGCGCTGTTCTCCGGCATCCTCGGCACCGGCCATCATTTCTACTGGATCGGCGCCCCCGGCTACTGGCAGTGGATCGGCTCCTTGTTCTCCACCCTCGAGGTCGCGCCGTTCTTCACCATGGTGATCTTCACGGTACAGATGACCTTGAAGGCTGGCCGCAAGCATCCGAACCGCGCTGCGCTGTTGTGGTCCGTCGGCTGCTCGGTGATGGCCTTTCTCGGCGCCGGCGTCTGGGGCTTCCTGCACACGCTGTCGTCGGTGAACTACTACACCCATGGCACCCAGGTCACCGCTGCGCACGGCCACCTCGCCTTCTTCGGCGCCTATGTGATGCTCAACCTCGCCGTGATGGCCTATGCCGTGCCGCAACTGCGCCAGCGTGCGCCCTACAATCAGTGGCTCTCGATGGCGAGCTTCTGGATCATGTGCACGGCGATGATGACGATGACCTTCGCGCTGACCTTCGCCGGCGTCGTCCAGGTGCATCTGCAGCGGGTGCTTGGTCAGAGCTACATGGACGTCCAGGACCAGCTCGCGATGTTCTACTGGGTGCGGCTCGGCTCCGGTGTGTTCGTGGCGATCGCGGCGCTGATGTTCGTCTGGGCCGTGCTGGTGCCCGGCCGCGCCAAGGAGCCCGTGATCCCCGGCGCGCTGCAGCCGGCGGAGTGAAATCCCGCAGGCGGCGGCCTCGATGCCGCCGCCCGCATCCCCCGATTCGGAGAGTGATCATGAAGCCCGCGCTGCACGCGATCGATACCGCCCCGTCGTTTCCCTCGTACACGCCGACCGGCAATGAATGCGCGCTGTTCGAGCATGCGTTCCGGCATCGCCTGCCGGTGCTCCTGAAGGGCCCGACCGGCTGCGGCAAGACCCGCTTCGTCGCGCACATGGCGGCGCGGCTGGAACTGCCGCTGCACACGGTGGCCTGTCACGACGACCTCACCGCCGCCGATCTCACCGGACGCTATCTGCTCAAGGGCGGTGACACCGTCTGGACCGACGGCCCGCTGACCCGCGCGGTGCGCGAGGGCGGCATCTGCTATCTCGACGAGGTGGTCGAGGCCCGCAAGGATGTGACCGTGGTGCTGCATCCCCTCACCGACGACCGCCGGATCCTGCCCTTGGAGCGGACCGGCGAGGAGCTGACCGCGCCCGACGGTTTCATGCTCGTGGTGTCCTACAATCCTGGCTATCAGTCGCTGCACAAGGCGCTCAAGCCGTCGACACGGCAGCGCTTCATCGCCATCGAATTCGGCTTCCTGCCCGCCGAGCAGGAGATCGCGGTGGTCGCCGCCGAGAGCGGGCTGCCGCCGGAGCGCGTTCGGCCGCTGGTAGCGCTCGCGCATCGCCTCCGCGCGCTGCAGGACCATGACCTGGAGGAGGGCGTCTCGACGCGGCTCCTGGTCTATTGCGCAACCCTGGTTGCGGCTGGCACGCCCGTCGCCGACGCCGTGCTCGCCGCGATGATCGAGCCGCTCACCGATGACGCCGACGTCAAGGCCGCTTTGCGCGAGGTCGCGCGTGCCGTGATCGGGTGAGCCATGCTCGACTTTCTCGAACTGGAGGAGACCGTCGGCCGCGCCTGGCACCGCATGGTCGGCACGACCTCGAGCTATCCGGTCCATCCGGATCAGGCCGTCGCGCTGAACGAGATCAGCGGCCGCATCGCCGTGATGTTCCGCGCGCTGGGCGGCGAGAGCGGCGTGCAGGTCGCCGGAGCCAGGGCGCGCAAGTCGGGCCATCGGCTCGGCTGGCGCCAGCGCATTGGCCTCGGCGACGAATGCCTCGATCAGGCCGGGCGCGACGGCGCCACCGTGTTCCTGCCGGAGACCATCGCTTTGCTGCCGGATCGCGCGCTCAATGCACAGCTCTATCACTGGCTCGCGGCGTGGTTCGCGACCATGGCGGTCGAGCCGATCGCGGAGCGCGATCCGCTGCGGCATGATCTGCTGGCGCTGCGCCGGGCCTGTGAGACGACCTCGCTGGTGCTGGCGCGCTTTCCGGGACTGGCGCGCACGCATGCGCAACTCGCCGAAGCGCTGGCTGCGGCGCGGCCGCGGCGGCCGCTGCCTCGGCTCGAGCAGCAGGTCGAGCATATCGTCATGGCGCTGCTCGGCGCCGGCGCGCCGCCCAAGGGCGCGCTGTGGAATGCGGTCATCGCCGGCGGCGCGTTGCCGGAGGCCGCCCCGCCCGGCTATCGGACGATGCTGCCGTGTCCGCTATGGGGCGATTGCTGGAGCCGCGATGCCGTTGCCGCGGCGCGCGATGACGACGAGACGCAGACGCCCGCGGAGCAGGAGGGGGCACCTGACACCCGCAAGCGCTTTGCGCGGCGCGAGCGCGACGACACGGCCAAGCGCGATCCGTTCATTCTCAACCGCTTCGAGAAGATCCTGGCGATGGCGGAGATGGTCAATGTCGATCGCCCTTCCGACGATACCGACGATGACGATGCCCGCAAGGCCGCCGACGATCTCGATGAGCTCGCGATCGCCAGGCGCAAGGGGCGTCCGGCGAGCAAGCTGAAATTCGATCTCGACCTGCCGCCCGAGGCGGTGGACACGGCCCGTCTCGGCAGCGGCCGGCTGTATCCCGAATGGAATTATCGCGGCGGCGCCTATCTGCCGGACCATTGCCGCGTCGTGACCGGCGACGCCGCTGAGGCGGGCGAGGCGTGGGCTCCGGACGATGCGATGCGCCGGCGCATCCGCAGCGTACGGCGCAGGTTCGAGACCTTGCGGCCGCGTCATGAGGTGATGCGCGCGCAGGCCGATGGCCACGACCTCGACATCGACGCGCTGGTGCGCGCGCGCAGCGATCTCAATGCCGGCCATGGCGGACTTGATCGCGTGCATCTGGCGATGCGCCCGCTCGCGCATGATCTCGCGGTGACCCTGCTGGTGGACGTCTCCCTGTCCACCGATGCGTGGATCGACGGCGTGCGCGTGCTCGACATCGAGAAGGAGGCGCTGCTGGTGCTGGCGCATGGGCTGTCGGCCTGCGGCGACAGCCACAGCATTCTCACCTTCACCTCGCGGCGCAACTCATGGGTCCGCCTGGAGACCGTGAAGGCATTCGGCGAGCCGATGAGCGGGCGGGTCGAGCGCCGTATCGGTGCGCTCAGGCCCGGCTACTACACGCGCATCGGCACGGCGGTGCGCTACGCCGCCGGCGAGCTCGCCGAGCGACCCGAGCGCAAGCGTCTGCTGCTGGTGCTGACCGACGGCAAGCCGAACGACGTCGATCACTATGAGGGACGTTTCGCGATCGAGGACACGCGCAAGGCGGTGCAGGAGGCGCGGCGCGGCGGCGTCGCGGTGTTCGGCGTGACCATCGATGCGTCGGCGCAGTCGTATTTTCCGACCCTGTTCGGCCGCGGCGGCTACGGCATCGTCGGCAACATCAGGCGACTGCCTGCAGCATTGCCCGCGCTGTATCGGCAGATTGCCCATTGAGGTCGGACGTTGGTTGCGAGTTGCGAGCTGTTTCTCACCTTTCGGGAGCTTGCTCCCCTTCAGGTCGCCGGCTCGCGCAGATTCCGCAACGGCACCGGCAAATGACCCATCAGCTTGTCGAACTCGCCAGGGTCGAGCTTCTCCCAGAGAATTTCGAAGATGCCGCGTGCGGCCCTGAGCGGATCGACCGGAAATTGTGGCGGCAACTGACGGAAGATGTCATCGACGAAATATTCGAGATGGCGGTCCTTGGTCGGCGTCGCCGCGTGATGCCAGCCTTCGTAGTAGATGCCGCGAATGAGCAGCGGCAGCTGCGCGCCGAAGTTCACGGCGGTCGCCATCGGCAGGCGGTCGCGCAGCACATGCAGCACCGCGCGCAGCGCGTTGTAGGCCTGCTGTCGGCTCGAGAGCGCGAGGCGCTGCTCGATGGCCTTCAGCCAGATGTTGGTTTCCTGGACGGTGTGATCCAGAGCCGTCACGCCGATCTCGCTCATGTGATTCTCCATGAATGCTGCACAAGGACCGTTCGCGGGACGCCGAACGAGGCAACAGCGACGACTGATTCGCTAGGGAGCCTTGTGAGTAGGCGGCGCGTTCTCAGCGAGGATGTTGATCTGCATCAACGCGAGTGTTGTGGCCGATCGTGAGGTAAATGGAGGGTCAACCGCGCCGGGCCGCCGTTGACGGTTCCCGCTCATCTGCGCCGAGCTGCCGACAGGGATACCGGGCGGCGGGCGCGGCATCCGTGATCTCACGGGGATCGGGGTTCACACTGACAAACAGCAGGACAGCACATCGCGATCTCGCGGCGCAGGTTACGCCCGAGGCTTGCATGACGTCACCCTCTTCAAGTGAGAGGGCGCAGGGAAGGCCGGGAGCTCGCCGCCCCCATGGCCCCCGTGCGGAAAGAATGCACGGGGCAGGAACCACAGGTTCGGCTGAGACATCCCGGCCTTCCCTGCGCGACGGTGTTACGGCTTATACGCATTCTCCCCGGTGAACGGGCTGTCTTGCCACCGTCACTCGTGCGAGGCTGAAACCTCGTCGCGAGCTTGACGCCAGCGTCGCGGCGCCAGGACCATGCGATTTCGCCGTCCGCGCCGTGCCGTTCGTCCGCAGGCATGACACCCGCTGCGACACGTCGCGTCCATCGCATCCCGCACTCCACGTCTCGTGACGTTCGCGACACGCCCCTCTTCATGAGGCGGGATGCGCGAAATGTCGTCCCGATTTGCCCGACGGTGCAAGCGGTTTATCTGCGGCAGACTGGCACGACGGGCAATTCGCGCATGGCGGTCATGCTGAGTCATTCATTCGATGCGCCGGGATTTTGCGTGACCTCGCTCAGTTGGAGCGCGCATCTCACGCTGGAATCGGGCTCCTGCCTTGGAGGCGGCGCGAGGTGAGCGCTGCGGGCACTGAGAGACGTGCGACCACAGCGCTCGTCGTTCGCGGTGGCGAGCATGACTCCGAGCGTCCGGAAAGCTCGCAAATCTGAAACTCGCGCGACTCGTTCGCAGTGAACATCCCGAGATCATCGCGGGCCGGCGCTGCTCCGTCAGGTTGAACCGTAATCGTCCTGCTTGTGAAGAACACGTCTTCGCTTGCTCGTCGCGACAGACTCACCTTACATCGGAGTCGTCCGAGGCGGAGAGATCGCGTCTCGACACCCCTTCAACTCACGAATCGACGTCGCAATGCTCAAGTCTGCCCAAGAGAAGTCTGTTCACAACAAGCCTGCTCAAGACAAATCCGGCAAAGACCTTCCGCTGACCGGCTATGCCGTCGTGGTCGATGGCCAGATCAAGACCGAGTTCAAGACAAAAGAGGGCGCGCACAACGGCGCGCATGATCTGAAGCGCCGGTTTCCGATGTTGCAGATCAGGGTGTACGACGCGGAGACGAAGCAGACCCACGACATCGAGTTGGCGCGGGCGTGAGTCGGCCTGCCGTGCGGGTCTTGGTGTCGTGAGGACGCAAGGCCGTTGCACCTTGTTGAGGTCATCGCAATCGTTGTCGATGTTTGAGTGTATGGAAGGCATGCTCCTGATCTAGCCGAGGGTGCGGTGCCCGCTACTGCGCCCTCGCCCCCTGTGGGAGAGGGCGCTGTATCGTGCAGCCGCGTCGTGGCTGGAGTGCACGGAGACGGCTGTCGCGGCCTGCGCGCAAGATGTGCCGAGATGCGCCGTTGCGGTGTCGGGTGGTATGAGCCAATCTTCCTCATCTCCGACCATGCGAGCAGCCATCATGACAGAAACCGCCTGGAACAGACTTTCCGCCGCAGCGCTTCGCGCGCTCGCGGCGCGCGACGCGATCGTGTTGTTGCCGGTGGCCTCGACCGAGCAGCACGGCCCGCATCTGCCGACGGGAGTTGACGACTTTCTGTGCAGCGAGGTCTGCCGTCGCACCGCGCTGGAGCTGGCTCCAGACTATCCCATCGTGGTCGCGCCGACCGTCTGGTGCGGGCTTGCCGACCATCACGTTCCGTTCGGCGGCACCTTCACCCTCGGTCTCGCCACCTACCACGCCGTGCTTAGGGACCTGTGTCGCTCGATCCTGAATGCCGGCTTCCGCCGCATCGTGATCGTCAACGGCCATGGCGGCAACATTCAGGCGCTGGCCACTCTCACCGGCGAATTGACGCGCGAGCTCAATGCGCCGATCGCGACGACGACCTATTTCATGGAAGGGCGGGAGATGATGGCCGAGGTCCTCGAGGATCAGGAGGGCGTGATGCATGCCTGCGAAGCCGAGACCTCGATGATGATGGTGGTTCATCCCAGCCTCGTCGATGCGGCGAGGCTCGACGCGGCCTTTGGGCCGAGCTTCGACATCATGGGCTCGCTGATGCCGTCGCTGAAAATGTTCAGATCGTTCGCCGACATCACGGCCTCCGGCGTCGCGGGCGATGCGCGCAAGGCATCTGCTGCAAAGGGCGAGAAGCTGCTCGCCGGCTGCGCGGCGGCGCTGGCGGCGCGACTGCGGGCGGGCGAGCCATGGTCTACTGCAACAATTCCGCCGCCAGCCGCAAGATGACAGCGACGCAGAGCATCATCCCGGGAAGCCCGCCGCAGGCAGGCGTTTCGGATGATGGGCCGCAAACGATACGTCCACCGGTCTAATCATGGACGCACCGTGCCGATCGGCAAGCTCAGCCGCGTTCCGCGGAAGCGGCGAGACTCGGAGCCCCGATCGCGTCGACGCAACCGGCGAGACTCCGGCTCGCGTTGCGCACCTCGTTTCGAAACGTCTTCGCCAGATTCGACAGCGGCCTTGCCTCGGACCACAGCACATAGGCCGACACCGTGGTGCAGGGCGTGAACGGCCGTACCACGAGATCATGCCCGCCCTGACGCGGCGAGAACGGATCGACCACGGCGACACCGACGCCGGTCGAAGCCAGCACGCAGGCCGTGTTGCAGTAGCGCACTTCGACGGTCGGCTGGAAGTCCGCATCGGCTTGCCGGAAGCTCTCGCGCACGGCTTCGCCGAGGCGGGTGCCGCGTTCGAGGCCGATCAGCGGGAACCCGGCGAGATCCCGCGCTGAGATCACGTCGCATTCGGCAAGCGGATGCCGGGCCGGCATCACGCAGACCATCTCGCCGGTGTGCACGACCTCATGGGCGATCCCGGGATGGTCGGACAGTCCGAGCGCGAAACCGAGCTCGGCGACATTGCCGAGCACGCCCTCGATGATGCCCTCATAGCGCCTGACGTCGAAGAACATCCGCGTCTGCGGCCGGCGCCGCAGGAAGCCCGACAAGGTCGGCGGGATGATGCTGTAGGCGAGCGGCGGCGTGGCGACGATCGACAGATGACCCGTCTTCTGCTCGCGCAGGTCACGCACGCGGTTTTCCAGCCGGGCGTGCAAGGTGAAGATCGCCTCGCTCTCCTCATAGAGCGTCATTGCCTCCGGCGTCGGAAACAATCGGTTATTGACGCGCTCGAACAGGGTGAAGCCGGCCTGGGCCTCCATCGCCTTGAGCGCGTTGCTGATCGCGGGCTGCGACAGCGCCAGCTCTTCGGCGGCGGCGACGGTGGTGTGATGGCGAATGACGGCCCGCAGGATCTCCAGCTGGCGCAGGTTCATGGCATGGTCGTCCTATAAGCCCCGGTGATGGTCTCGGCCAAAATATCATAGCGCGCGGCCGTGTGGGCAGATTGCAAATCCCGCGCCGCTTTCGCCAAATGATCCCTTCTTCCAGTGCGCGCATCCAGGCGGCGTTCCGCCTGATCGTTCGGCATGGCGCACAGATCGGAGGCACCATTGAGCCGAATCTTCCGCGCCGCCGCCGCCCAGATGGGACCGACCCAGCGCGCCGACAGCCGGACGCACACGCTGTCCCGCATGATTGCGCTGCTGGATCAGGCCGCCAGCCAGGGCGCGAAGCTGGTGGTTTTCCCCGAGCTCGCCTTCACGACGTTCTTTCCGCGATGGATCCTCGAAGACGAGGCGCTCGACGACCATTTCGAGCGGTCGATGCCAAACCCGGCCGTCGCTGCGCTGTTCGACCGGGCGCGAGAGGTTCGTGTCGGCTTCTATGTCGGTTATGCCGAGCTGACGCCGGACGGACGCCGATTCAACAGCTCCATCCTGGTCGATCCCGACGGCGAGATCATCAGCAAATATCGCAAGGTGCATCTGCCGGGCTCGGTCGAGCCGCGGCCGGGCGCCAGGTATCAGCAGTTGGAGAAGCGCTATTTCGGCTACGGCGATCTCGGCTTTCCAGCGGTGCGCGCCGGCAGCGAATGGGGCGGCGCGATCATGGGGATGATGATCTGCAACGACCGGCGCTGGCCGGAATCGTGGCGCGTGCTCGGGCTGCAGGGCGTGGAGCTGGTCTGCGTCGGCTACAATTCCGCGGCCTACGATCCCAATGGCGGCACCACCGAGGATGCCTCGCTGCGCACCTTCCATTCCACGCTGGTGGCGCAGGCCAACGCCTACATGAACGCGACCTGGGCGATCGCGGTCGCCAAGGCGGGCGACGAGGACGGCAGCGGGCTGATCGGCGGCTCCTGCATCGTCGATCCCAATGGCTGCATCGTGGCGAAGGCGACGACGCTCGCCGATGAGGTCATCGTCGCCGACATCGACCTCGATCTGTGCCGCCAGGGCAAGGACAAGATGTTCAACTTCGCGGCGCATCGCCGGCCGGATCAGTACAAGGTCATCACCGAGCGCGCCGGCGTGGTCGAGCCGGTCGCGGTCGATTAGCCGTTCACATGGGGGAGTGTCGCAGGATGCGCCGTTCGTCGTTCGCAGGTTTCGTCATCCTCGCCTCGCTTGCTCCGGCGGGGGCCGCGGAGCTGCCAGCCGAGATCAAGCAGGCTGGCGTGCTCAAGCTCACGGTCAACTCGACCTACGCGCCGATGGAATATCACGACCCCGCCACCAACGAGCTGAAGGGGCTCGACATCGACCTGGCCAACGAGCTGGCGAAGCGGCTTGGCGTCAAGATCGTCTGGAGCGAGACGCCGTTCGCCGAGCTGATCTCATCGCTGCAGACCAGGCGAGCCGACTTCATCATCTCCGGCATCTCCGATCGCGCCTCGCGCCGCGAGACCGCCGACTTCGTCGACTATCTGGTCACAGGCCCGCAATTCTTCGTGCTGGCGGAAAGCGATGCCAAGGTCGCGACCGATCTGTGCGGCAGGAAGATCGGCACCACGCGCTCGACCAGCTTCCCGCAGGAGATCGAGAAATGGAGCAAGGCGGTCTGCGAGGCCGCCGGCAAGCCGGCCGCGCAATATGTGCCGGGGGAGAACTCGATCGATGTCCGCAACCAGCTGAAGCAGGGCCGCATCGAGGCCGCCGTGCAGGGCAGCGAAACCTTGCCCTATGCGCAGTCGCAGGAGGCCGGCAAGTATCGCATCGTCGGTGAGCCCATCGCCTTCGGCTGCCAGGGCATCATGTTCCGCAAGGATGATGCGGGGCTTCGCGAAGTCGTGACCGAGCAGATCAAGGCGATGATCGCCGACGGCAGCTACAAGGTCATTCTCGACAAATGGGGTCTCGGCGCCAATGCGGTGCGCGAGCCGATGCTCAACGCGGCGCGGCAATGAGCCGCGCCGACGTGCTGGCCGATGGCTTTCCCGACCTGTCGGCGCACAGGATTGCGCGCAAGGCGCATTGGGGCCGCTGGCTTACGGTTGCCGTCATCGTCGTGATCCTGCTGGCGATCGGCCGCGCCTTCGCCAGAGGCCAGATCGAATGGTCTTACGTCGAACGCTTCCTGACCGCCCCGGTGATCCTGCGCGGCATCGTCAACACCATGGTCATGGCGGTCGCGGCGATGGCGCTCGGCATCGCGCTCGGCGTAGTCGTCGCGATCATGCGGCTGTCGCCCAATCCGGTGCTGCGGTCGGTCGCCGCCGGCTACACCTGGCTGTTCCGCGGCACGCCGCTGATCCTGCAACTGCTGCTGTGGTTCAACCTCGCGCTGGTGTTTCCGACTATCGGCATTCCCGGTCTGTGGAGCGCGCGTGCCGTCGACGTGATGACGCCGTTCCTGGCCGCGCTGCTCGGGCTCGGCATCAACCAGGGCGCCTACACCTCGGAGGTGATGCGGGCCGGGCTGCTGTCAGTCGACATCGGCCAATACGAGGCGGCGCAGGCGATCGGCATGGGACGGCTGCAGGCGCTGCGCCGGATCATCCTGCCGCAGGCGATGCGGGTGGTGATCCCGCCGCTCGGCAACGAGTTCATCGGCCTGGTCAAGGCGACCTCGCTCGCCAGCGTGATCCAGTATCCGGAGGTGCTGCACTCGGCCGAGAATATCTACTACGCCAATTCGCGCGTCATCGAGCTTCTGATCGTCGCCGGCCTCTGGTATCTGCTCGTGGTCTCGATCCTGACGCCGCTGCAGATGCTGCTCGAACGCCGTTTTGCCCGCGGCATCGCGCGGGGACGCTGATGACGCCGCTCGTCGCCATCCGTCAGGTCAGCAAGCGCTTCGGCGAATTCCAGGCGCTCAAACAAGTCTCGCTCGATGTGTTCGAGGGCGAGGTGGTCTGCATGATCGGGCAATCCGGCTCCGGCAAGACCACCTTGCTCCGTTGCGTCAACCAGCTGACCACGGCCGACAGCGGCGGCATCTGGCTCGACGGCGCGCTGCTCGGCTTCCGCGAGCAGGATGGCCGGCTGCATCGGCTGTCGGAGCGCGAGATCGCGCGGCAGCGCCTCGCCTGCGGCATGGTGTTCCAGCGCTTCAATTTGTTTCCGCACATGACGGCGCTGGAGAACGTCATCGAGGGGCCGGTGCAGGTGCAGAAGCGTGGACCGGCCGAAGCGAAGGACGAGGCCATGGCGCTGCTGCGGCGGGTGGGCCTCGCCGACAAGGCGGGCTCCTATCCATCGCAATTGTCGGGCGGCCAGCAGCAGCGCGTCGCCATTGCGCGCGCGCTCGCCATGAAGCCGCGGCTGGTGCTGTTTGATGAGCCGACCTCGGCGCTCGATCCCGAGCTGGTCGGCGAGGTGCTCAGCGTGATGAAGGAACTCGCGACATCGGGCATGACCATGCTGGTGGTGACGCATGAGCTCGGCTTCGCGCGGGAGGTCGCCGACCGGGTGGTCTACATGGATCAGGGTGTAATCGTGGAGAGCGGCCCGGCCCGTGAGGTGCTGCGCGCGCCGCGCGAGGCGAGAACAAAAGCATTTCTGGCAGCTGAAGTGGGGTGAGGTGATGGATTTGAAGTCGATCATGTTGGCTGGGTTCATGAGCACGGCCGTGGCGGGCGTGGCTCTCGCCGCCGAGCTGCCGGCCGAGATCAAGCAGAACGGCCTGCGCATCGCAGTGGTGCCGAACTATCCGCCGATGGAGTTCAAGGATCCGGCCACCGCGACCTTGACCGGTTTCGACGTCGAGCTCGGCGAGGCCTTGGCCAAGAAGCTCGGCGTCAAGGCGGTGTGGCAGGAGACCAGCTTCGACCAGTTGATGCCGGGCCTCGCCACGCAACGCTTCGACATCATCCTGACCGGCATGACCGACTACAAGAGCCGGCAGGACACCGCGACCTTCCTCGACTATCTGCGCAGTGGTCCGCGCTTCTTCGTCCAGGCGTCGCGCGCGGCCGAGCTCAAGGAGCCGGCCGCGCTGTGCGGCAAGAAGGTCGGCGCCTCCAGGCGCACGATGTTCCCCAAGGACATCGCCGCCTGGAGCGAGAAGAACTGCGGCGCGAGCCCGATTCAGTTCGTCGGCACGGAAGGCTCGGCCGATGCGCGGACGCAGCTCAAGCAGGGCCGCATTGACGCCGCCGTGCAGGGCAACGAGACCTTGCCCTACATCATGGATCTCGAGCCGAACACCTATGTGCCGGTCGGCGCGCCGATCGCCTACCAATATACGGGGCTGGCGACGCCGGTGAAGGCGGACGAGCTGCGCGAGGCCTTGCGCGACGCGCTGGAGGGCCTGATCGCCGACGGCAGCTACAAGGCGCTGCTGGCCAAGTGGAAGCTCAGCGACAATGGAATCGAGAAGGTGCTGATCAATGCTGGACAGTAAGGCGCTCGCAGGCATTCCGCTCATTCCCGCCAACACCGCGCCGCCGGCGCCGGACTATCCATGGCCTGCGCCGTATCGCGCGGCCATGTTCCTGTCGTTCGACATCGACGCCGAGAGCGCCTGGACCTCGAAGGATCCGGCGCATGCCGCGCGTCTGGTGACGATGAGCTTCGGTGGCTTCGAGGCGCGCGTCGGCACGCCGAAGCTGCTCGAGCTGCTCGCCGAGCTCGATCTCAAGGCGACGTTCTTCATCACGGGCTGGTCGGTCGACGCGCACCCGGCGATGGCCGAAGCCGTGCTGAAGGCCGGCCACGAGATCGGCCATCACGGCTATCACCATCTGTTGCCCGATCCCGGTGATCCCTTCATCATCGAGGAAATCGAGCGCGGCTTCGAGGCGATCCAGCGCCGGCTCGGCGTCCGTCCGATCGGCTACCGCGCGCCGTTCGGCGAGTTCTGCGAGGAGCTGCTGACAGCGCTGGTGCGGCAGGGCATCATCTACACCTCGTCGTTCCGCGACGACGTCAGGCCTTATCGACACCGTCTCGCCGACGGCAAGCCCGGCACGATCGAGATCCCGGTGACCGCGAGCTATGACGACTGGATGCACGGCCTGTCGGCGCGGTTCTCGCCGCGCTCGATCTTTCCGAAAGAGCATGTGCTGTCGATGTGGAAGGACGAGCTGGACGAAGTCCGCGACTGGGGCGCGATGGTGACGACCGTGCTGCATCCGCAGGTCTCGGGGCGGCCGATGCGTTTCCGCCTGTTGCGCGAGTTCCTGACCTACGCGAAGTCGTGCCAGGACGTCTGGATCACCACCGGCGCCGAGATCGCCGCCAACTATCAGCGCCACGAAGCGGCCGAAGCGAAGGGCGCATGAGCACGACCGCGATCTTCGGCAGCTACGTGCTGGCGCGCAAGGACGGCGCGCAGGACGTGCTGCGCGACCGTTGGGTGCTGATCGAGGGCAAGCAGATCGCGGCCGTGACGGTCGATAAGCCTGCGGCGGACGAGGTGTTCGACCGGCCCGGCCGCTTCGTGCTGCCGGGCCTGTTGAATCTGCACAACCACATCTTCAGCGAGGCGATCGCACGCACGCTCACCGAGGACGGCAACGGTCGGCGCAACAACAAGAGCATCGTCTACACGGTGCTGCTGCCGCTGTCCAAGCGCGGGGCCGAGATCCTCTCGGTGGAGGAACGGCTGGCGATCGGCCGCATGGGGGTGCTGCAGCTCCTGAAGGGCGGCGCCACCACGGTCATGGAGCCGTTCCGCAACACGATCCCGGAGCTGTTCGATGCGGCTCTCGAGATGGGCATGCGCTTCTATGGCGCGCCCTATCTGTTCTCGACATCAGATGCCAAGGCGGATGCCTCCGGCGTCGTGACTTACGCGGGCAATGACGGCGAAGCCGACATGGCGATCTGGAATGCGCTGTATCGGCGCTGGCACGGCCAGGGCGACGGCCGTATTCGTCTCGCGATGAGCCCGCACGCGACCGATACTTGCGGACCGGATTTGTTGCGCGCGGCTGTGAGCCGGGCGCGCGAGCTCGACATTCCCATCACGACGCACATGGCGCAGAGCGCAGGCGAGGTCGCGACCATCGCGCAACGCTATGGCGGCCGCACCCCGGCCGAATATCTCGATTGGCTCGGCCTGCTTGGTCCCGATCTGCTGGCCGCGCATTGCCACGCCTCGACCGATGCGGACCTTGCGCTGATGGCGGCGCGTGGTGCCGGCGTGCTGAACTGCCCGCGCGTGTTCGCACGCGCCGGCGTCACCGCCGCCTTCGGCCGCTTCGCCGCGCATGGCGTACGCACGGCGGTCGGCACCGACGGCTACAACATGGACCTGCTCGGCGAGCTCAACGCGGCATCGATGATCTCGAAGATCGCGCTGGGAAGCGCCGAGACCGCGAGCGCGCCGGAACTGATCGACGCGGTCACGGCGACCGCCGCCGCGATGATCAAGCGGCCTGATCTGGGCGCAATAGCACAGGGTGCGACCGCCGATCTCACCGTCGTCGACATGACCCATCCGCATCTCCAGCCGCTGCACGATCCCCGCCGCGGCCTGATCGCCCTCGCCAACCGCGCCAACATCGGCCAGGTGATGGTCGACGGCCGGCTGCTGATCCACGACGGTCGCTATCTCCACGGCAACGAGGCGGCCATCATGGCCGCAGGTACTGCTGCGATCGAGAGGATCTGGGCGCTGCCGGAGGCGCAGGCCGCGTTCGCCGGCTGACCGCTGCTACCTCGTGCCGTAGGCGCGGTCGCCGGCATCGCCCAGACCCGGCACGATGAAGGCGTCGTCGTCGAGGCCCTCGTCGATCGCGGCGGTCCACAGCGCAACATCAGGATGCAGGCCGCGCACGCGCTCGACGCCTTCTGGGGCGGCGATCATGCAGACCATGCGGATGTCCTTGGCGCCGCGCTCCTTGAGCCGGTCGACCGCGGCGACCGCGCTGTTGCCGGTCGCGAGCACCGGTGTGACGACGACGGCGAGACGCTCCTGCAGGTCGGATGGCGCCTTGAAGAAGTACTCGACGGCGGTGAAGGTCTGCGGCTCGCGGTAGAGGCCGATATGGGCAACGCGCGCGGTCGGCACCAGGTCGAGCATGCCGTCGACGAAGGTGACGCCGGCGCGCAACACCGGTACGAACACCAGCTTCTTGCCGGCGATCTTGGCCGACTGCATCCGCGCCAGCGGCGTCTCGATCTCGACCTCCGTGAGCGGCAGGTCGCGCGTGACCTCGTAGCACAGGAGCATGCCGATCTCCTTGAGCAGCTCGCGAAACGACTTGGTCGAGATCGACTTGTCGCGGATCAAGGTCAGCTTGTGCTGCACCAGGGGATGATCGACGACCGTGACGCCTTCCATGGCTTTCATCTCCGAAGCGTAGGGTGGGCAAAGGCGCGAAGCGCCGTGCCCACCTGATATTAGCTCAGCTTGGAATGGTGGGCACGCTGCGCTTTGCCCACCCTACAGGCACTTCATCAGTTTCGTCATTGCGAGGAGCGGAGCGACGAGGCAATCCAGACTTCCTTCCTGGCCCTGGATTGCTTCCACCCCCCTTAGAACACCGTGCCGTCGCTGATGATGGTCAGCGGCGGCGAGCCGTCCGGGCGGCGAGCGAAGGCGAGCTTGCGGCCGGCGCCCCAGCTGCCGCCTTCGAGGATTCGCGCCAGCGGCAGCTGCTCCGCGGTCTGGCCGGTGCGCTGACGGATCAGCAAGGCCAGACGGTCGAGCAGGGCGACGGTCAGCGCGCGCCATTCCACCACCAGCGGCGAGTCGACTGCATGGGCGCGCGCCGCATCGGCGGGATCGCGCAGCACCAGCACGCCGCCATCGACGAACAGGCCGCCATTGCGGTATTCGGCAAGGCCAGTGAGGCCGTCGATGTTCTCGACCACCAGGCCCGCGCGCTGCAACGGTTCGATCAGCGAATAGCTCAGCCATTGCGACAGCTTGTGCAGCGGGACGAGGTTGCTGATGCCATCGTCAGTCGGCAGTGACGGATGACGCCAGCAGTCCCCGAGGCTGGTGCCGTTCAGCAGGATGCGCGAGGGCCAGATCCGGCCGAACTGACGCAACACCGATTGCAGGATCGCGTCCGCCTGAATGCGGCCGTCCTCAGCACGCGCAGCGAGGTCATCGAACAAGCCGCCAGGTCTTGGCGTATCACGATTTGGGAAGATGCTCCGATCGGAATGGGGATTGACGACGGCGCCCAGCCTTCGCAGCAATTCGACCCGGCCTTCGAGTCCGACCAGTGGATTGTCGGCACCGACCTGAAAGCCGCGTTCGAGATCCGCGACCGTGAGCTGCTTGAGCTTCGCCGCATCGGCCCGCAGCGGATCGTTCGCGTCGGCCGAAAACGCACCGCTCACGAACATGTCGAGGCTGGCCAGCGCCAGCCCCTCTGAGCGGCCGATGCGCGTGCCAGTCACGGCGTCATGATAGCGCCACGCCGCGCCGGCGCCCGCGTCGAGCAGCACGCTGGTGATGGCGAGATCGAACTCGGCGCGCGCCCGTGAGGCCGCATCATTCCACTGAATCTTGTCTGCGACAGCGGCCCAGCGATCGACGCCGCCGACCACGAAATGCCGCCAGCGCGAGTGGAACGGCACCTCGCCATCGGGATAGGCCTTGCTGGTGACGTCCAGCACGAGGTCGGCGATCGCATCGAGCTTGCCGATCTCGACCCGAAAATGCGGCAGCTTGTCGGCGAGACCGAGCACAAGCATCTGATGCGCCCGCTCGCGCACTGCGCGGGCTGAGAGGAGATAGGCGACGTCGTCCATGATCGGCTGCTGCGCTCAGTATTTCTCGAGCGGGCGGCCGACGGTGTCGCCGAGCGCCTCGGGCTTCTGCGGCTCCAGCGAGAAATAGCCGGCCGCCTTCTTGGCCGCGATCTCGACATGGGCATCCGCCGGAATCAGCTCGTCCGGGATCGGCACGCGCTCGACGATGTCGACGCCTTGGCCCACCAGTGCGTCATGCTTCATGTCGCTCATCGAGATGAAGCGGTCGATGCGTTTGATGCCGAGCCAGTGGATGACGTCAGGCATCAACTGCTGGAAGCGCGCATCCTGCACGCCGGCGACGCACTCGGTGCGCTCGAAATAGGCGGCGGCGGCGTCGCCGTCCTCCTGGCGCTTGCGCGCATTGTAGACCAGGAACTTCGTCACCTCGCCGAGCGCGCGGCCCTCCTTGCGGTTGTAGACGATGATGCCGAGGCCGCCGTTCTGCCCGGCCGCGACACATTCCTCGATGCCGTGGATCAGATAGGGGCGGCAGGTGCAGATGTCGGAGCCGAACACGTCGGAGCCGTTGCACTCGTCATGCACGCGACATGTGATCTTCGTCCGGCTGTCATTGAGCTTGTCGACGTCGCCGAACAGATAGACCGTGGTGCCGCCGATCGGCGGCAGGAACACCTGCAGGTCGGGCCGGGTCACCAGTTCCGGATACATGCCGCCGGTCTGCTCGAACAGGCCGCGGCGCAGATTGGTCTCGCTGGTGCCGAAGCGCGCGGCCACGCCGGGCAGGTACCACACCGGGTCGATCGCGATCTTCACCACGGACACGCTGCCATTGGCATGCACGACGTCGCCATCATGAACGAGGCGCTTGGCCGCGAGCGCCGCATGCAGCTCCGGCAGCTCGATGCGCGCCTTGGTCACGGCGATCGTCGGCCGGATATCGATTCCTTCCGCGATCTCGCCGCCGAAATTCTCGGCGACCAGATGGCCCCAGGGATCGAGCGCGACGATCTTCGCCGGATCGCGCCACTGCGCGAACGGGCCGATGGTGGCGGCGGGATGGGTGTTGGTGAGATCCGGACGGCGGATCGGATCGAGCGCACCAGATGATACCGCGAGCGCGCGGTAGACCGTGTAGGAGCCGCCATGGCTGCCGATCACGTTGCGGTCCTGCGGACGCGACACCGTGCCGATGATCGGGCCGCGCTCGCGCGCGCTCTCGGCGCCCCAGTGGAGCGGGAAATTGTGCTTGGCGCCTGGCACGGGGTGCGAGGTCAGGCGAATGTGATCCGTACGGTTGGAGCGAGTCATCGGACAGCTACCCCCAAAACGGCAACGGCCCGCCTTGACGACGGGCCTGAGCAGAACGAGTTCACGTTTTCCATGCATCAATATAGCAGTTTTTCCCCGGCAAACAAGTGGTTCCCGGCGGCCGTCTATTTGTAAACGAATGGTGTCGACCGCTGGCCGCGCGTTGCGGCGGACGGGCCTTGGCATGGTGCTTGCCTTTTCGCGGCCGGGCCGCCAGCTTGGCGCGCGTATGGAATCCCTGGCGGCAGCATGGACCTGATCATTCGCAACGCGGTGCTGGCGCAGCAGGGCGAACTGCGCCGCGCCGATATCGGAATTTCCGATGGTGTCATCGCTGCGATCGCGCCGTCGCTGCCAGCCGACGGCGCGGAGCGCGACGCGGAGAATTGCCTCGTCGTTCCCGGCTTCATCGAGACGCACATCCATCTCGACAAGACTTGCATCCTCGACCGCTGCACCATCCGCGACGGGACAGTCGCCGAGGCGGTGCGCGAGACCGCGGCCGCGAAGCGCAACTTCACCGCTGATGATGTCTACGCGCGAGCGAAGCAGACGGTGGAGCGCTGCGTCAGCCATGGCACGATGCGCATGCGCACCCATGTCGAGCTCGATCCCGGCATCGGCTTCATCGGTTTCGAGGCGATCCGGCGGCTCGCAAAGGACTATGCCTGGGCGCTCGATCTCGAGATCTGCGTATTTCCGCAGGAAGGTCTCACCAATTATCCCGGCACCGAGGAGCTGCTGATCGAAGGCCTGCGCCGCGGCGCGCGAACCATCGGCGCCGCCCCGTATTTCGACACCGACCCGCCGGCGCAGATCGACCGCATCTTCGCGATCGCGCGCGAGCACGACGTCGACATCGACATGCATCTCGATCTCGCCGAGACGCTCGATCACATGCAGATCGAATATGTCTGCCGCAAGACCGAGGAATATGGCTGGGGCGGCCGCGTCGCCGTCGGTCACGTCACGCAGCTGTCGCTGCTGCCGCAGCAGCGCTTCAAAGCCATCGCTGCGCAATTGGCCAATGCCGGGGTCGCCGTCACCGTGCTGCCCTCGACCGACCTGCATCTGATGGGTCGCCGGCAGGATCATGCTATCCCACGCGGCGTGGTCCCCCTGGAGCCGCTACGCGCTGCGGGCGTGACCTGCTCGCTCTCGACCAACAACGTGCTCAACCCGTTCACGCCCTATGGCGACGGCTCGCTGATCCGCATGGCCAATCTCTATGCCAATGTCTGCCACGTCTCACGCCCTGACCATCTCGCCGCCTGCCTGGACATGGTGACCCATGATGCGGCCCGGCTGATGCGTCTCGACGACTATGGCATCAGGGTCGGCGCGCCTGCCGATCTGGTCTGCATCGATGCGTCGACGCCGACCGAGACGGTGGCGACCCTGGCGCAGCCGCTATGGGGCCTCAAGCGCGGCCGGCCATCGTTCTCGCGGACGCGGCCGTTGCTGCATCGGCCGGGGTGACGCTAGAGTTAGAATAGGAGACCAACCATGCGCGTGATCAACGTTGCCGCCGCCCAGATGGGGCCGATTCAGCGCGCCGACAGCCGCGAGGCGGTGGTGGCGCGCATGATCGCACTGCTGGACGAGGCCAAGCGCCGGGGGGCCGATCTCATCGTCTATCCAGAGCTGGCGCTGACGACGTTCTTTCCGCGCTGGTACATGGAGAATCAGGTGGAGGTCGATAGCTGGTTCGAGCTAATGATGCCGAATGCCGCCGTGCAGCCGCTGTTCGATCGCGCTGCGCAGCATGGTATGGCGATGTATCTCGGCTATGCCGAGCTGACGCCGGATGGGCACCACTACAACACCGCCATCCTCACGGATCGCAGCAGCACCATCGTCGGCAAGTACCGCAAGGTGCATCTGCCCGGCCACGAGGAGTTCGAACCGGAGCGCAGCCACCAGCATCTGGAGAAGCGCTATTTCGAGCCGGGTGATCTCGGCTTTCCGGTGTGGCGCGATCTCGGCGGCATCATCGGCATGGCGATCTGCAACGACCGCCGCTGGCCGGAGACCTATCGCGTGATGGGGCTGCAGGACGTCGAGCTGGTGCTGATCGGCTACAACACGCCGTCGGTGAACTCATTGAAGAGCGCCGAGGGCCTGCAGCAGCGCCTGTTTCACAATCGCCTCTCGGCGCAGGCCGGCGCCTATCAGAACTCGTGCTGGGTGGTGGCGGTCGCCAAGGCCGGCGTCGAGGACGGCCATCACCTGATCGGTGGCAGCCTGATCGTCAATCCCGACGGCGAGATCGTCGCGGAAGCCGTGACGGAAGGGGACGAGGTGCTGGTCGTGCCGTGCGATCTCGATGCGACGCGGTTCGGCAAGCAGACGATCTTCGACTTCGCAAGGCATCGGCGGATCGAGCATTACGGGCTGATCACCAGCCGCACGGGCGCGGTGCCGCCGGAGTGAACAACGAGTTTTTTAGCTGCCGGAGCTAAGCAGATCGCAGTTATTGTGCTCGACTCCAGCGACGACAATGGTGTCGTCCCGGCGAACGCCGGGACCCATACCGCGGAAGCTATCGAGGAACGTGACTGTTAGTTGCCTGCCTCACCGCAGCCGGTGGTTATGGGTCTCGGCTCAAGGCCGGGACGACAGCCGTGTGTGAGGCGACCGGTCGGGCAGATCAGCGAATGCAGAGCGCAAGGCTCAGCGCCACTCACCCGGCAAACGCCACCGCGCCGAGCGCCATCGTCACCGCAGCCTGGGTCGGATCGATCACCGGAATCCCCAGCGCCTCCTCTAAGCTCTTCCGGTGCCGCGCCATGCCGGCGCAACCCATCACGATGGCGCCGGCGCCGTCCTCCTCCTTCAGCGCGCGGCCGACCGCGATCATCTTCGCCAAGGTGCCTTCGCCTGACGCCGTCTCCGCCACGGTCATGTCCAACGGCCGTTCCGCGGCCAACCGATCCATCAAGCCCATCTGGCGGAGATAGCGGATGTGGCGGCGGATCGAGCGCTGCGCGATGGCGAGAACGCCGAACGTGTCGGCGCGGGTCAGCGCGGTGAGCACGCCGCATTCGGCGATGCCGAGCACCGGCCGTGCCGTGGCCTCGCGGCAGACATGCAGGCCAGGGTCGCTGTAGCAGGCGATCACGAACGCGCTGGACGCGTTGTCGCCCTCGACGAGACGCCGCAGCGGCAGGGTGACGCTGTCGGCGTCCTTCTGGCTCTCGATGCCGTATGGACCTTCCTTCAAGGTCTCGCAGACGATCTCCGGCCCGTCGGCGAACATCAGCGGCTTGAGCGCCGCCGCCAAGCCGTCGGTGACCACCTGGTTGGAGTTCGGATTGATCACGGTGATGCGCGGGCGGGACATGGGAGCTACCTGCTTCTTCAGTGTTGACGGCGCGTGACAGGCAACCACTATGCCATGGCTGACGCAATGGGGCCGATGCGGTCGTCTCGCGTCCACGGCGTTCCATCTGGCAGAACTAGGAGATCGCGATGACCGAGCCGGCCTATGACCTGATCATCCGGGGAGGGCGCGTCGCCACCACCACCGACACGTTCGAGGCCGACGTCGCGATATCAGGCGAAACCATCGCGGCGATCGGCCGCGGGCTCGGCCCGGCCAAGCGCGAGATCGATGCGCGCGGCAAGTATGTGCTGCCCGGCGGCGTCGACAGCCATTGCCATATCGAGCAGCTCTCGGCGGCAGGGATCGTCAATGCCGACACGTTCGAGAGCGCCACCACGTCGGCCGCCTTCGGTGGCACCACGTCCGTGATCTCCTTCGCGGCCCAGCATGTCGGCATGCAGTTGCCGCAGGTGGTCGAGGACTATCACGCGCTGGCGCGCAAGGGGGCCGTGATCGACTACGCGTTCCACATGATCGTCGCCGATCCGACCAGGGAGACGCTGGAGCGCGATCTGCCGGCGCTGATCCGCCAGGGCTACGGCTCGATCAAGATCTTCATGACGTACGACCGGCTCAAGATCGACGACGAGCCGCTGCTCGACATTCTCGTCGCCGCGCGCGAAGGCGGCGCCATGCTGTGCGCGCACGCCGAGAACCATGGCATCATCTCCTGGATGGTGAAGCGGCTGCTGTCGCGCGGCTACACCGCGCCGAAATATCACGCCATCAGCCACGCCCGCTTCTCCGAGGCCGAAGCGTTCAACCGGCTGATCGGCATGGCCGCCCTCGTCGATCAGCCGATCATGATCTTCCACGTCTCGACCGCGGAAGGCGCCAAGGTGATCCGGGATGCGCGCGGGCAGGGGCTGAAGGTGTTTGCTGAGACGTGCCCGCAATATCTGTTCATGACGGCCGATGATCTCGACAAGCCCGGCATCGAGGGTGCGAAGTGGATGTGCAGTCCGCCGCCGCGCCGCGCGCCCGATCAGGAGGCGCTGTGGCAGGCGCTGTCGCTCGGCGACCTGCAGACGATCTCTTCCGATCACGCGCCGTATCGGTTCGACGAAACCGGCAAGCTGCGCGCCGGCCCCAACCCCAACTTCAAGCAGATCGCCAACGGCCTGCCGGGCCTGGAGCTGCGGCTGCCGCTCTTGTTCGACGCGATGGTGTCTAAGGGGCGGCTGGGCCTCAACAAGTTCGTCGAGCTGACAGCGACGGCGCCGGCCAAGATCTACAATCTGCATCCGAGAAAGGGCGCGATCGCGATCGGCGCCGATGCCGACATCGCGCTGTGGGATCCGGACAAGCACGTCACGATCAGCGATGCTGCCATGCACGACCTCGCCGGCTACACGCCATTTGCCGGGCGCAGCGTGCAGGGTTGGCCGGTGACCGTGCTGTCGCGCGGCCGCGTCATCGTTGACGGCGGCAGACTGTCGGCCCAGCCCGGCTCCGGCCAGTTCCTCGCCCGCAGCGGTGGCGAGGCTGCGAAGCCGACGGGGCGCCTGGTCGCGGATATGGACCCGGAGCAGAATTTTGGGGCGAAGCTGCTCTAGGCGCGAAGAGCTGTTGGAGTAGCTGATCATGTCGACGCGGTCGCTCCGCTGTCCGCCGTCCTGCCCGGGCTCGACCCGGGCATCCACGTGCTTCCCAGGATGCTGCCGGACGTGGATGGCCGGGACGGCGCTAGGCCATGACGTGGGGAGAGAGCTGAATGCCCTTCGTCGATCGCTGTCCACGCGAGGACCTCTTTGATGCATGTCCTGATCTTCGGCGGCGCCGGCTTCGTCGGGCTCAACATTGCGCAAGGCCTGCTGGAGCGCGGCCATGCTGCGACGATCTTTGACGCAGCAGGTTTGCCGGCGGCAGCGCAGCGCGCCCTCGCGCCGTATCGCGAGCGTCTGCACCTGGTGCAGGGCGACGTCACCGATGCGAGCGCCGTCGCGGCCGCCGTCGCCAGCGGCTGCGATGCCGTCGTGCTCGGCGCCGCGATCACTGCCGGGCCCGAGCGCGATGCGGCTGACCCGGAGCGCATCCTCGCGGTCAATCTGCTTGCGCAGGTGCCGATCCTGCAGGCGGCGCGCGGCAGCGGCATCCGCCGCGTCATCAACCTGTCCTCGGCGGCGTCCTATGGCGCCAGCGGTCGGCGCTTTGCCGTGCTGGAGGAGACCACGCCGTGCGAGCCGGTGTCGCTCTATGCGATCACCAAGTTCGCCTTCGAGCGCGTCGCCGCGCGGCTGTCGGATCTGTGGCAAACCGACGTGATCAGCGTGCGCCTGTCGGCAGTCTTCGGCCCTTTCGAGCGCGCCGGCGGCGTGCGCGACACGCCATCGCCGCAGGCGCTGATCGCGGCCTGTTGCGCGCGCAATGCGCCGGCGCTGCTGAACGAGCCGGGCGACAAGGACTGGGTCTATGCGGTCGACGTCGCCGACGCCGTCTGCCGGTTGCTGGAAGCCGAGAGGCCGCAGCACAGGCTCTACAACATCTCCAGCACAGCCATGTTTACCGCCGAGGCCTGGGGCCGCGCCTTCGCGCAAGGCCGCTCCGGTTTCGTCTGCCGGCTCGCGGAGCAGGGCGAGGCGCCGACGGTGCCGGTGTTTGCTCCGAACCGCGGCCGGCTGTCGACGACGCGACTGGCCGAGGAGTTCGGCTGGCGCGCGCGCTTCGACTGCGCGGCATCGGCGGAGCATTTCGGCCGCTGGTTCGATCAGCACGGGAGAGATTGAGATGAGGCTTGCAGGCAAGGTCGCGATCGTCACCGGCGGCGGCTCCGGCATTGGGCGCGCCAGCGCCGTGATGTTCGCGCGCGAGGGGGCGCATCTCGCCCTGGTCGATCGCGACGCTGCGGGCGCGGATGAGACGCTGGCGCTTGTGCGGAGCGCGGGCGGGGATGGCAGCGTCCATGTCGGCGATGTCGGTGACGCCGACTTCGCCAAGGCGACCATCGAGGGCGTGGCCGGGGCACGGTGCCGGCTCGACGTGCTGATGACCGCGGCCGGCTTCTCCTGTGGCGGCACCGTCGTCACCACCGATCCCGCCGACTGGGACGCGGTGTTCCGCGCCAATGTCGGCGGCACCTGGCTGTGGGCCAAGATCGCGGTGCCGATCATGCAGAAGCAGAAGGCCGGATCGATCATCACCGTGGCGTCGCAGCTTGCGGTCGCCGGCGGCAAAGGCAACAGCGCCTATATCGCCGCCAAGGGCGCGATCATCAGCCTGACCCGCACCATGGCGGTCGACTTCGCCGCCGATGGCATCCGCGTCAATGCGCTGGCGCCGGGCGCGATCGACACGCCGCTGCTGCGCCGGAGCTTTGCGCGCCACGCCGATCCCGAGCCGGTGCGCGAGGCCTCGCGCCAGCGCCACGCCATGAAGCGTTTTGGCGCGGCAGACGAGGTCGCGGCCGCCGCGCTGTTCCTCGCCAGCGACGAGGCGTCGTTCACGACCGGCATCGTGCTGCCGGTCGATGGCGGCTGGCTGGCGGCGTAGCTCAACGCCTCGCAGTGCCGGATTTCCGATCGCGCCCGCGCAAAATGTCCGCAAGCGCGGCCGCGTTGCGAGACAGTGGCTCGAAGCGTGGCGTCAGCAGATACGCGCGCATCGGAATCTTCGGTGCGAGTGGCCGTGCCGCGAGGTCGGGCCAGGCGCGGCCGCGCAGCACGAATTCGTCGACCACGGCAAGGCCCGCGCCGGCGCGGGCCATGGCGCAGGCGTCGGGCGTGTAGCGCACGATGGTGGTCGGCTCCGGGCCGCCGGCGAGGGCCGATGTGACGATGTGGCCATAAGGCGTCTGCGGGCCGAAGCCGACCAGCGGATAGGGCAGCATGTCCTTCGGCCTGACGCTGCGCAGCTTCGCCAGGGCATGATTGGCCGGCATGATTACGTGCAGCGCGCCCTCCGCGATCGTCTCGACCGCGACTGTCGGCTCGTCGACCGGCAGCACGGTGATGCCGAGATCGGCGCGGGCTGTGCCGACGCGGCTGACGATCTCCAGCAGGGTCAGCGACTCGAACTCGACGCGCAGATCGGGAAAGCGGTCGCGCAGCCGCGCCAGCGCCTCCGGCACCATGCTGTGTCCCGCGCTCGGGCTCGCCACCACGCGGATCGTCCCGGTGCCGCCCGCGCGCAACTCGTCGGCGAGATCGTTGATGCGCGCGACGCCGCGATGGACGTGCTCGACCTCGGCGAACAGCCGCCTGGCCTCCGGCGTCGGCTGCACCCGGCCGCTGATGCGCTCGAACAGCTTGAGCTTGAGGCCATCCTCGGTATGGGCCAGCAGCCGGCTGATCGCGGGCTGCGACACGGACAGCAGCCGCGCAGCGCCGCTGATCGAGCCTGTCATCATGATGGCGCGGAACACCTCGATCTGGCGCAGATTGAGCGGCATGCGACCTCTTGTCTCGCTGCGGATGGCTGTCGATTCTAGCTGCCGCTGCCGTCCCATAACAAGCTGTTATGGGCGGCGGACAAATCGGTATGGTCGGCTCCAGGCTCGCTTTGCTAAGCTTCGCTCGCCGGGTGACATGACTGATGGAGAGAGCGTGAGCGACAGCGAGCGTGTCGATCGCGATTGCGCGTGTTTCATCCGGTGGCCGGCATGAGCGCCGGTCTCGCCGCGCTGACGGCCCAGGTCCGCAGCGATCTTGCCAGGATCGCGCATCCCAGCATGCCATGGCTGACGCCTATCATCGGTCCCGATGGCCGACCTGCGCGCGATGTGTTGATCGTCGGCGGCGGCCAATCGGGTCTTGCCACCGCCTTCGCCCTGCTGCGCTCACGCGTCAGCAATATTCTCGTGCTCGACAAGGCCGAAGCTGGCCGCGAAGGACCGTGGCTCAGCTATGCGCGCATGCCGACCCTGCGCAGCCCGAAAGATTTCACCGGACCGGATCTCGACATACCCTGTCTGACCTATCAGGCGTGGCACGAGGCGAAGTTCGGCGGCGAGAGCTGGCGCAATCTTGACCTGATTCCGCGCGAATATTGGGCAGACTATCTCGCCTGGTATCGCGAGGTGCTCGACCTTCCCGTGCGCAACGGCTGCGAGGTCGTCGATATCGCGCCGGCCGCTGATGGACTGCTGCAGGCGACCGTGCGCAGCAAGGATGGTGAGGCGACGATCTACGCCCGCAAGATCGTGCTGGCGACCGGGCAGGAGGGGATGGGCGACTGGAGCATTCCGGAGCCGCTGCGCCATTTGCCCGCAACGCGCGGCGCCCATTCCGGCGCCGAGATCGATTTCGACAGCTTGCGCGGCCGCCGCGTCGCCGTGATCGGCGCCGGTGCCTCGGCGTTCGACAATGCGGCGGCTGCGCTCGAAGCCGGTGCGGCGCGCGTCGATCTGCTATGCCGCCGAGCGGAAATCCAGCTGATCCAGCCCTATCGCTGGCTGACGTTCCGCGGTTTCCTGCGGCATTTCTCCGAGCTCGACGACGTCTGGCGCTGGCGTTTCATGCGCGCGGTCCTCGAGTTGCGCGAGGGCTTTCCGCAGCACACCTATGATCGCTGCGCCCGTCATGCCGCGTTCCATCTACACGAGGGCGCGCCGATCGTGGCCGCGTGCGAGACGTCCGACGGAGTCGTGCTGCGGACACCGCAAGACGAAGTCACAGTCGATTTCGTAGTCAGCGCGACGGGCATCTCGATGGACTTCGCAAAGCGTCCGGAGCTGCAGCGCTTTGCCGCCAACATCGCACGCTGGTGCGATCGCTACGCGCCCGACGCCAGCGAGCGCAACGACCGGCTCGGCGCCTTTCCCTATCTCGCCGACGACTATGCGCTGTGCGAGCGTGTGGCTGGCCGGACGCCGTGGATCCGCGACGTCCATGTTTTCGCCATTGCCTCGACGATGAGCTTCGGCGCGTCGGGTTCTTCCATCAATGCAATGACCACAGCGGTGCCGAAGCTCGTGCATGGGCTGACGCGCGGGTTGTTCAAGGCCGACATCGACAAGCATTGGGCCAACTTCCAGGCCTACGATGTGAAGCAGGCCGAGGTGCGCCGTGGCACGTGATTTGCTGCTGCGCTCCCATCTGATGCGCTTCCATCTGCTGCGCTTGCGTCGCCGGTGACCGCTGGCAGGGTATTTCAGTCCCGGATTTTGAGACCAATGAGGGAACAAGGACGATGAGTTTCGAGATGTCCAAACGTTCGTTGTTCGCCGCGACCGCCTTGCTCGCGGTGATGCTGGCTGCGCCATCGGCGCATGCGCAGAGCCGCGCCGAGACTCTGCGCTATGTCACCGGTGCCACCGTCAACACGCTCGATCCGAACATTCCGGGCTCGACGCGCGAGGCCTTCGCGCTGTCGATGTCGAGCTACGACCGGCTGGTGTCGTTCGGTCGCAAGCAGCTCAATGGTAAGTGGGTGTTCGATCTCGACACGATCACCGGCGAGCTCGCTGAATCCTATCAGGTCAGCGCTGACGGTTTGAAGATCACCTTCAAGCTGCGCCCCGACGCCAAGTTCCAGGACGGCTCGCCGGTGACGGCCGAGGACGTCAAATGGTCGCTCGACCGCTGTGTCAGCGCGCCGATCCTCGGCAAGGCGCAACTGCTGACGGGCTCGCTGACGTCGGCCGATCAGTTCAAGGTCATTGATCCCCTGACGTTCGAAGTGACCTTGCCGAAGCCGGACAAGCTGGCGCTGCCGAATCTGGCCACCGTCTATCCGATCATCATCAACTCCAAGCTAGCCAAGGCGCATGTGACCGCTGAAGATCCGTGGGCGCTGAACTGGACCAAAGAGAACGCGGCCGGTAGCGGCGCCTACATCGTCGAGACCTTCAAGCCCGGCGAGCAAGTGATCGCCAAGCGCAACGAGGCCTGGAACCGCGGCACGCCGGACAAGCCGGCGGCGTTCAAGCGCCTGATCATCCAGTCGGTGCCGGAGCCGGCGACGCGCGCCAACCTCGTCGAGCGCGGTGATGCCGATCTGGTCATCGATCTGCAGGCGAGCGACGTGCAGTCGCTGGAAAGCAAGGGCAAGCTGAAGGTGATCTCGACGCCGCAATACAACGCGGTGACCTTCATCTCGATGAACAACACCATTCCGCCGTTCGACAACGTCAATGTGCGTCGCGCCATCGCCTCTGCGCTGCCCTATGACGACATGTTCAAGGCGGCCTTGTTCGGCCGCGGCGCGCCGCTCTACGGCGCGACCTGGGCCGACGGCAAGCCGCCGAGCGGCGGCTATCCGATCCCGCAGCCGATCAAGCTCGATCTGGAGAAGGCCAAGGCCTATCTGAAGGACGCCGGCATGGCGGACGGCTTCTCCACCACCTTCAGCTTCAATGTCGGCCAGGCGGCGACCGCCGAGCCGATGGCCGCTTTGGTCAAGGAATCGCTCGCCAAGATCGGCATCAAGGTGGACATCCAGAAGCTGCCGGATGCGCAGATGTCGACCGCGATCAACGAGAAGAAGCTGCCGTTCTTCACCGAGGGCATCGTCGCCTGGCTGCCCTCGACCGACTACTTCTATCGCAACTTCTACACCGGCAAGCAGCGCTGGAACTACTCCTCGACCGACAATGCCGAGCTGGAGAAGATCGCGCAGGAGGCGCGCTTCGAGGCCGACAAGGCGAAATATGAGGAGCAGGGGAAGGCGCTCAACGCCGTCCATTTCGACCAGATGTTCCAGATCCCGATCTGGCAGGCGGCGCAGGACGCGGTGATGCAGCCGACGGTGGATGGCTATGTCTACCAGTTCACGCGGCAGGTCGATTATCGTAACCTGAGCCGCAAGTAACGGGGACGGCTGATAACCATGGGCACGATCGGCGCAACCTTGGCTCGGGCGGGACGGCGCTTCGTCTCGTCGCTGCCGGCGCTGTTCGGCGTCCTGGTGTTCACCTTTCTCTTGATGCGCGTGCTGCCGGGGGACCCGGCCGTGTTCTTTGCCTCCGGTCCCAATGCCGGCCAGGAGGAGATCGAGGTGATCCGCCGGCAGCTCGGGCTCGACAAGCCGCTGCCGAGCCAGCTCGCGATCTATCTGTACGACGTCGGCCGCGGCAATCTCGGCCGTTCGATGATGACCGGGCAGGCCGTTGCCAAGGACCTCAAGGAGCGGCTGCCGGCCTCGCTGGAGCTGACGTTGACCGCGTTGCTGATCGCGCTGGTCTCGGCGGTGCCGCTTGGCGTGCTCGCAGCGCTCCGGCCAGGGTCGCTGGTCGATCACGGCGTGCGGCTGTTCTGCTCGCTCGGCGTCTGCGTTCCGACCTTCGTCTCCGGTCTGCTGCTGATCTACGTGTTCTATTATCTGCTCGGCTTCGCGCCGGACCCCACGGGCCGCATCGACATCTTCGCGACTCTGCCGCCGCAGCGGACCGGCTTCCTGATCATCGACTTCCTGCTCGCCGGCGATCTCGAGGGCTGGTGGGCGGCGGCGCGGCAATTGATGCTGCCGGCGCTGACCATGGCGCTGTTCGTGATCGCGCCGCTAGCGCGGATCACCCGCGCCTCGATGCTGGTGTCGCTCGGCAGCGACTTCGTGCGCACCGCGCGCTCGGTCGGGCTGTCGTGGTGGCGCATCGTCGTCACCTATGCGCTGCGCAACGCGATCCTTCCGGTGATCACCATCGCAGGCATCGTATTCTCGACCATGCTCGGCGCCAACGTGCTGGTGGAGAAGGTGTTCTCCTGGCCGGGTGTCGCCTCCTACGCGCTCGATGCGCTGCTGGTCTCCGACTACGCGCCGGTGCAGGGCTTCGTGCTGCTGATGGCGACGATCTTCGTGATCGTCAATCTCCTGGTCGATGTGCTCTATGGCATCGCCGATCCCAGGGCGACAGTGGCGTGAGCATGAGCACGATCGAGACCGCGTCGACCCTGCGCCATACCGCGTTCGTGCTACGCGGCAATCCGGTCACCGCCGTCGCGGCCGGCGGCGCGCTGCTGCTGGCACTGATCGCGATCTTTGCGCCGTGGCTCGCGCCTTACGATCCTGTCGCGTCCGAGGTCTCCGCCGCGCTGCAGCCGCCGAGCGCCGCGCACTGGTTCGGCACCGACCAGCTCGGCCGCGACGTGCTAAGCCGCCTGATCGTCGCGAGCCGGCTTGATCTCACCATCGCGGTGACGGCGGTCGCCGTGTCCTTCGCGCTCGGGTCGGTCGTCGGTGCGCTGTGCGGCTATGCCGGCGGCCGGCTCGACAAGGCGGTCGGCCGCTTCGTCGACGTCCTGATGGCGTTCCCGCTGTTCGTGCTGGCGATGGCGATGGTCGCCGCGCTCGGCAACCGCGTCGAGAACATCGTGATCGCGACCGCGATCATCAATCTGCCGTTCTACATCCGCTTCGCCCGCGCCGAAGTGAACATCCGCCGCAATCTCGGCTGGGTCGAGGCCGCGCGGGCCTGCGGCGAGAGCCACATCGCCGTGGTGCTGCGCTTCCTGCTGCCGAACGTGCTGCCGGCGATGGCGGTGCAGATCTCGCTCAATCTCGGCTGGGCCATTCTCAATGCCGCGGGCCTCTCCTTCATCGGCCTCGGCGTCAAGCCGCCGACGCCGGAATGGGGCATCATGGTCGCCGAGGGCGCACGCTTCATCTCCACGGGGCGCTGGTGGCTGGTGGCGTTTCCCGGACTTGCGCTGATGAGCGCGGTGCTGTGCTTCAATCTGCTCGGCGACGGCCTGCGCGACATCCTGGATCCCCGGATGCGCACGTGATGTCTCGTCAAAACCAAGCAGAGCCGGGCGCATCCGAGGATGCGCACGTGACGGCGCCGCTGCTCGAGGTCGAGAACCTCAAGGTGACCTTCTCGACTCGTCGCGGCCTCGTCGAGGCGGTGCGCGGCGTGTCGCTGTCGCTGCAGCCCGGCGAGATGCTGGGCCTTGTCGGCGAGAGCGGCTCCGGCAAATCGGTGACCGGCTTTGCCATCACCCATCTGCTCGACAAGGCCGGCCGCATCACCGATGGCTGCATCCGCTTCAAGGACCAGGACATCACCCGCGCTGGCGGCGCCGATCTGCGCAGCCTGCATGGCGCAGCCATGGCGATGATCTTCCAGAACCCGCGCGCCGCGCTCAACCCGATCCGCACCGTCGGCCAGCAGATTGCGGATGCGATCCTCGCCCATCGCCGTCTGTCGCGGCAGGAGGCGCAGGCCGAGGCTCTGAGCTTGCTCAAGGCTGTGCAGATCCGCGATCCCGAGCGGCGCATGGGCGCCTATCCGCATGAGCTGTCCGGCGGCATGTGCCAGCGCGTGATGATCGCGATCGCGATCTCCTGCAGTCCGCAGCTCCTGATCGCCGACGAGCCGACCACCGGCCTCGACGTCACCACACAGAAGGTGGTGATGGACCTGCTCGCTCATATCGCCGCCGACCGCGGCATGGCGACGATCCTGATCACGCATGATCTCGGGCTGGCCGCGCGCTACTGCGCGCGCGTCGTGGTGATGGAGCAGGGCAGGCTGGTCGAGCAGGCCGAGCCGCTGACGCTGTTCTATCGCCCGCAGCACCCCTACACCAAGCGTCTGGTCGCGGCATCGCCGACGGCGACCTCGCGCGTCGAGGATCTGGTGCCCGATGGCGAGAGGATTCCGTTGGTCGAGATAAGCGAGCTGCCGCCTCCGCCGCACGGCACGCCGCTGCTGCTCGACGTCAAGAACATCGTCAAGCGCTTCGACGACGGCACCGTTGGGGTGGCCGACTTCTCGATGACGATGCGCGGCGGCGAGAGCGTCGGCCTGGTCGGCGAGAGCGGCTCGGGCAAGAGCACGACCTCGCGCATGATCTGCCGCCTGATCGATCCCAGCGAGGGCGAGATCCTGTTCGACGGGCGGCCGATCGGCCAGATCCCGGCACGCGACTTCCACGCGAGCGAGCTGCGCAAGGACATTCAGATCGTCTTCCAGGATCCGAACGACAGCCTCAATCCGCGCTATACCGCGTTCGACTGCGTCGCTCATCCGTTGTTTCGGCTGATGAACATGCGCAACGGCGACAAGCTGCGCCAGCGCGTGGAGGAATGCGCAGACCGCGTCGGGCTGCCGCGCGAGCTGTTGTCGCGCTTTCCGCACCAGCTTTCCGGCGGCCAGAAGGCGCGCGTCGGCATCGCGCGGGCCATCGCCTGCCGGCCGCGGCTGCTGGTGCTGGACGAGCCGACCGCGGCGCTCGACGTCTCCGTGCAGGCCGTGGTGCTGCAGCTTCTCAACAGGCTGAGGCGGGAGGACAATCTCGCCTTCCTGTTCGTCAGCCACGATCTCAACGTCGTGCGCATGATGTGCGACCGCACCATCGTGCTGCGTACCGGCCTGATCGTCGAGCAGGGCGAGAGCCGGGCGCTGTTCGCCAACCCGCAGACCGACTACACCCGCGAGCTGGTCGAAGCCGTGCCGCACATCGCGCCGCCAGTGGCGCTGGCGCCGGCCTGAACGCACCCATAACAATCGATTATGGACGCCGGACAACTTGGTATTGGGATCGCGATCGGCTGGCCTGTTAGTTTGCGGGCATCGGCCTCTCAAGCCATCAAAGGGTCAAAGCGCTGATCATGACGGAGCTGATCGAAAGGCTGCAGGGCGCCATCGGCGCGGCGCATGTTCTCGTCGCGGCCGAGGATCAGGCGCCATATCTGCGCGACTGGCTCGGCAAGTATCATGGCACCGCGATTGCGGTGGTGCGCCCCGGCTCGACCGCGGAGGTTGCGGCCGTGATGGTGGCCTGCGCCGAGGCGCGCTCCGCCGTGGTGCCGCAGGGCGGCCACACCAGCCTGTCCGGCGGTGCGACGCCGGATGCGGGCGGAAGGGCGGTCGTGCTGTCGCTGGCGCGGATGAACCGTATCCGCGCGGTCGATGCCATCGGCCAGAGCATCGTGGTCGATGCCGGCGTCGTACTGGCCAAGGTGCAGGACGCCGCGCGCGCGGCCGGCTTGCTGTTTCCGCTCAGCCTGGGCTCCGAGGGCAGTTGCACCGTCGGCGGCAATCTCGCGGCCAATGCCGGCGGCGTCGCCGTGCTGCGTTATGGCGTGATGCGCGAGCTGACGCTCGGCCTCGAGGTGGTGCTCCCGGACGGCCGGATCTGGGACGGCCTGCGCTCCTTGCGCAAGGACAACACCGGCTACGCGCTGCGCGATTTGTTCATCGGTTCGGAAGGAACGCTCGGTATCATCACCGGCGCCGTGCTCAAGCTGTTTCCGCAGCCGACCGCGCGTGCGACCGCCTTCGTCGCCGTGGCCGATGCAGCCGCCGCACTCGCGCTGCTGCGGCTGTCGCGTGCGCATTGCGGCGACCGGCTCACCGCGTTCGAGTTCCTGACCGCGGCGACGCTGGAGATGATCCTGCGCCAAATGCCGGACACGCGGCTGCCATTCGCGGCGCTTCCCGGCGCGGCAGTGCTGATCGAACTGAGCGACATTGGTGACGAGAGCGCGCTGACCGTGCGGCTCGAAACTGCGCTGGCCGAGGCGATGGCGAACGGGATCGCCTCAGATGCCGTGGTTGCTCAGGACGGCACGCAGGCGAAGGCGTTCTGGCGCGTGCGCGAAGGCGTGTCGGAGGCGCTGGTGCGCGAGGGCAAGGCGGTCAAGCACGACATCGCCGTCCCCGTCGCCGAGATCGCCGATTTCGTTGATGTGATGGATGCAGCAGTCCGTGCGGCGCTGCCGGGCGTCCGGCCCATGGTGTTCGGCCATCTCGGCGATGGCAACCTGCACTACAACCTGATGCGTCCGCTCGCCATGACCGAAGCCGAGTTCTACGCGCAAGGTCCGCGGATCACCCGCCTCGTCCATGACGAGATCACCCGCCGCCGCGGCTCGATCAGCGCCGAGCACGGCATCGGTCAGCTCCGCACCGCCGAGATGCCGCTGTGCAAGGCGCCGCTCGAGTTGGAGCTCATGCAACAGCTCAAGCGCACGCTCGATCCGCATGGGCTGATGAACCCGGGCAAGCTGCTGCCGTTGGCGTCAGGCCGACGCGACGCGCCGTGATGGTCAGCAGCCGCGGCAGACGCCGTTGACCCTTCGTCGGGCCTCCTCGTCGTTCCAGATGCCCTTGGGGAGGAAGACCAGTTCGGCGGTCAGCTTGATCGGTGAACTCAGCTCCGAGGGCATTTTAGGAAAGGGCTCGATCGACTTGAGCCAGGCGATGGTCTTATCGTCGACCGCCTTCATCCCGAAGCTCTTGGTGACCCTGACATCGATGAGGTGGCCGTCGCGATCGAGTGAGAACGCGATGATCGAACGTGTCTCCCTCCGGATATTGATGTCGTCGGGCAAGACGCGTGGAGAGACCCGCAGATGATGCTGGATGTCGCTGCGATAGGCGATCTCCTGGCCCGACGTCTGGCCGGTGGGGGGCCATTGCAGCTCCACGTAGCCGAGCTGTCTCTGCATTCCCAGATTGAACGTGGTCTTGACTTCATAAGGGACGTTCAGCTCGTCCGGGACCCGCGGAAAGGCGCGCATGCGCCGGAGGCTGGAGAGAAGATCTGCATCGTCGGCGGGCGAGCCGGAGCTTTGATCGACCGCTGCATCCAAAAGCTTCCCGTCGCGGTCGATTGTGAAGACAACCCCGACTTGAACGGCTTTGCTCTGCAATCGGCCCGGGATGACCCAGCTGTTTTCCGTGATGTGCCGAGAAAGCTCACGCTTGAATGCGATCTCGTCCGCAAACCCCGTGCCCGACAGCGAAAGCAGGACGAGAACGCAACAAAAGACGTATCGCATCGAAGCCACCCATTGACCGTCCGGGCAATGTAGCCTGCTTTTCTCATGCTGTCGCTGACGGCCGACGCGCGGAGAGTGCGCTGAACACGTCGACGAGCCGAGCCGATCTCAATTCGCCTCGTAGCCATACACCTCCGGCGGGATGAAGATCGCGGCGAGCAGGCCGGCCAGCGGGAAGATCGCCACGAACAAGGTCGCGGCGGCGAGGCCGAGCTCCAGCGGCCCCGGATTGAACTGCTCCTTGATGAAGATCAGCACGAAGGCGATCGATTAGAGGTCCCAGGCCTCGACCAGGATCGAGGCCATCACCAGCCAGCCGACGCGGTTGCCCTTGGGACTGTAGTTCTGAACGAGATGGCAGACGGCGTTGTCGATCGAGGCGCGCTGCGGAGACAGCTCCGTCGCTGCTGCGAGGCTCATGGCGGGTCCTTTCGCGATGCTGAACGCTGCGGCTTACCGGCTGCGTCCGCAGCGCTGCGCGATCACCAGCTCTGGTGTGCGACATCTTGACGGCGGAAGCCCGTCAAAGTTCCTTCCGCCCCGCCGATCGAGCCCACACTCCGGCGGGCCGGAACTTTCAGTCCATGAGATCAGCGCGCCGAGCCACGCGGGTCTGCGCTATCGTGGCCCGAGCGCCTTGATGGAAGAGGCTGTCGAGTGCGGTCTCGACCGCTGACGTGAAGCGGGGATCGCTCGGTAAGTCGTTGCCGAACACGGACGCCAGCGACAGCAGCGCCGGCGTGAGGCGGCTCGCGATCGGTCCGGCGTCATCCGCCAGCGCACGCAGCCGTATCGCAAGCGGATCGCGTAGCGCGATCGGCTGGCCCTGCTCGTCGGTGCCGCTGACGTAGCGCATCCAGCCGGCGACGGCGAGCGCGAGCCGGGTGATCGGCAGGCCGCGGGCAAGCCGGTCGCTGATGGTGCCGAGCAGGCGCTGCGGCAGCTTCTGCGAGCCGTCCATCGCGATCTGGGCGGTCCGGTGCTTCAGCGCGGGATTGCGGAAGCGGTTGAGCAGCGCGGCGCGATAGGCTGGCACGTCGAAGCCGCCGAGCGCGGGCAGAGTCGGGGTGACCTCCTCGCGCATCATGTCCTCGACCAGACCGGCGAGATCGGGCTCGGCCATGGCTGCGGCCACGGTTTCACAGCCCATGAGATAGCCGAGATAGGCGATGGTGGAGTGGGCTCCGTTGAGCAGCCGCAGTTTCATCAGCTCGAACGGCGCGACGTCGCGGACGAACTGCGCGCCGCTGGCGTCCCAGGCCGGACGGTCGCCGCCGAAATCATCCGCGATGACCCATTGGCTGAACGGCTCGGTCACGACGGGCCAGGCATCGTCGAGGCCGAGCGCAGCGCTGACATCGGCGCGGTCGGCGTCGGTGGTGGCCGGCACGATGCGGTCGACCATGGTCGAGGGAAAGCGGACATTGTCCGCGATCCATTCGGCGAGATCGCGGTCGATCAGCCCGGCAAAGGCGATCGCGAGGCCGCGCAAGGTGTGGCCATTGGCGGGAAGGTTGTCGCAGGCGAGCACGGTGTAGGGCGGCAGGCCCCGCTGCCGCCGCAGCCGCAGGCCGCCGACGATGAAGCCGAGCGTGCTTCGCGGATGCGTGAGATTGAGAGCGTCATGACGGATGTCGGGGTCATCGGCGCGCAGCGCGCCGGTGGCCGGATCGTGGCTGTAGCCCTTCTCGGTCACCGTCGTCGAGACGATACGCACCGCGGGATCGGCCAGCCGTGCGATCAGGCCCGCAGGATCTTCCGGCGCGACCGCAACGCCGGTGAGCGCGCCGATGACGCGCCGCGCATGGCCGGCGCCATCGCTGGCCGTCACGCTGTAGAGGCCGCCTTGCGGTTCGAGCGCAT
This sequence comes from Bradyrhizobium sp. SZCCHNPS1003, assembly GCF_032381555.1. NCBI lineage: Bacteria > Pseudomonadati > Pseudomonadota > Alphaproteobacteria > Hyphomicrobiales > Nitrobacteraceae > Bradyrhizobium > Bradyrhizobium sp. SZCCHNPS1003. The sequence continues at coordinate 50,646 of NZ_JAUHIU010000008.1, read as the reverse complement.
CGCGGGTGTCGGGTGAGCGTAAGGAGACGCCAAGAATGCCCCAGCGCGAATCATCCTTGAGCAGCGCGTCGGTGTAGACGGCCTGGTGGCCGCGATGGAACGCGCCCAGTCCGAGATGGACGATGCCGGTCGCGACCGTCGTACGGTCGTAGTCCGGCCTGACGATGCCGGCGGGCAGGCGGTGGAGCGTGGCGGTGCCGAGACGGTCCATGTTTGGGATCAGATGGTTTGCATCAGAAGATCAGCTGCACTTTGCAGCATTCGGTCTGGTTGTGCTCGAACGTGTCGAACGCGGTGGCGTAGGCGTCGAGCCTGAAGCGGTGGGTGATCAGGCGCTCGGGCTGCAAGGTGCCGCTGGCGAACCACGCGATCACCTTGGCGAACTTGCCGCTGTTCAACCGCGAGGCGTGGATCGAAAGCTCCTTCGCCGTGACCTTCTGCTGCACGATCGTGGAGGGCTCGGCCGAGAAGCCGAGCAGGCCGATCCGCGCTGCGGGCGAGGCGATCTCGATCGCTTCAGCGAGAATGGCGGGATGGCAGGCGGCATCGATGATCAGCGTCGGCTTCAGGCCGGCGTCCGCGAGCGCTGCGGGCAGGGCGGTCTGCGCGGTGTTGATGACGCGATCGGCGCCATTGTGCCGCGCCGCGTCGAGGCGTTGGTCGATGCGGTCGGTGACGATCAGTTCCTTGACGCCATAGACGCGCTTGAGCACCTGGATCACGGTCAGCCCAATCGGCCCGGCGCCATAGACCAGCGCGACATCGGAGGCAAACACGCTTGTGTGGTCGGTGATGTTGGCGGCGATCGAGAACGGCTCGACCAGCGGCGCCTTGTCGTCGTCGACGCTGTCCGGCAGCAGATGCGCGTTCGCAGCCGGCACGCAGGCATATTCGGAAAAGCCGCCGTCGCGGTGGACGCCGAGCACGGCGAGTTCAGCGCAGACATTGGGACGGCCGACCGAGCAGGGATAGCAGTGGCCGCAGGCGACGACCGGATCGACCACGACGCGAGCGCCGAGCCGTGCGTCGACACCGTCGCCGAGCTTGTCGATGCGGCCGAAGAACTCATGGCCGATGACGCGCGGATAGCGCGCAAACGGGTTGCTGCCGTGAAGGATGTGGATGTCGGAGCCGCAGATGCCGGCGCGCTCGACCTTGATGCGGATCTCGCCGGCGGCGGGCTCGGGAATGGCGCGGGTTTCGATCGACAGGCGGCCGGGCCGCTCCACCACGAGGCTCTTCACACGCGTTCCTCCATCCCTTGGGCGCTTCTTGGGCGCTCATCTCCACCGTGAGCGGCTGCCGTATAGCAATCCGGGAACTTGGATACAAGTTATGTATTGAAACCTAATTTGGTATCCATTATAGGCTTTATCTTCATGAATGACATACAAAAGGCCCCCAAGCGGGCCGGCAGGGGAGGTTTGCCAATGTCTTCGTCCACATCCATGTCCCGTCGCAGCTTCGTCGGCACCGCACTCGCGGGGGCGTCCGCCCTGGCGTTCGGGCCAGCCCGGGCGCAGTCGGCCAAGTATCGCCTGCGCTACGGTACGGCGTTTCCCGCCACCCATCCCGGCGTCATCAGAATCATCGAGGCGTCCGAGGGCATCAAGAAGCAGACCAATGGTCTGGTCGACCTGCAGGTCTATCCGAACAGCCAGCTCGGCAGCGAGCCCGACATGTTCTCACAGGTGCGCAGCGGCGCGCTCGACTTCATGTCGACGTCAGGTGTGAACCAGACGGTGGTGCCGATCGGCGGCATCAATGCGGTGGCGTTCGCGTTCGAGAGTTACGACCAGGTGTGGTCGGCGATGGACGGCGATCTCGGCAACCATGTGCGCGGCGAGTTCGCCAAGGTCGGCCTGCACGTGCTCCCGAAATGCCTCGACAATGGCTATCGCAACATCACCTCCGGCGCCAAGCCGATCGCCTCGCCCGACGATCTCAAGGGCTTCAAGATCCGCGTGCCCGGCAATCCGCTGTGGGTGACGCTGTTCAAGACGCTCGGTGCTGCGCCGACGCCGATCAATTTCGGCGAGCTTTATGCGGCGCTGCAGACGCACATCGTCGACGGCCAGGAGAATCCGCTGGCGCTGATCCGGAGCGCCAAGCTCTACGAGGTGCAGAAATACATCGCGCTATCCGGTCATATCTGGGACGGTCACCACATCTTCGCCAATGCGACGCGCTGGAACGGTCTGCCCGCCGACGTGCGCGACGCCATCACCGCGGCGCTGTCGGAGGCCGCCGTGAAGGAGCGGCAGGACATCCAGAGCTTCAACGAAAAGGCGCAAGCGGAGATGCAAGGCGCCGGAATCACCTTCAATAAGGTCGATACCAAGCCGTTCCGCGATGCGCTGCGCTCCGCGGGCTTCTACACCGAGTGGAAGACCAAATTCGGCGCCGAGGCCTGGGGCCTGCTCGAGAAGTCGGTCGGCCAGCTCTGAGCGGGTCGTACGACCGCGTAATAGACAGCGCGCCCGCGGCCGTCCTTCGAGACGCCTGCCTCCGGCAGGCTCCTCAGGACGAGGAGTGACTACGTGGCACGACTTAGACCCTCATGGTGAGGAGCGTCGCATTTGCGACGCGTCTCGAACCATGAGGCCGAACTCATATCAATGCGCCTGAGTTGACTGGGGAGAGTGCAATGGCCGTTGAATTGACAGCGACGACCTCTGTGCCGTCGCATGGGGCGTTCGCACGTTTCGATCATTTGCTCGGCCGCACCGTCGAGGCGCTGGCCGCGGCGCTCGTCGTGGCAGAATTGGTCCTGCTCGGCGCCGCGACGGCCGCGCGCTACGTCTTCAATGCTCCCTTGATCTGGTCCGACGAACTCGCGACCGTGCTGTTCGTGTGGCTGGCGATGCTCGGTGCCGTCGTCGCGCTGCGCCGCGCCGAGCACATGCGGCTCACCGCCTTTGTGCGCAACCTCTCGCCGGCATGGCGGGCACGCACCGATGCGCTTGGGCTGATGCTGGTCTGCACCGTGCTCGTCGCGCTGGTGATGCCGTCCTGGCATCATCTCGAAAGCCATCTGATCAGCCAGATGCCGGTGCTCGAGATCAGCGAAGGTTTTCGCGAGGCCGCGATGCTGGTCGGTGTGCTGCTGATGCTGCTGACCGCGGTCGACCGGCTGATCCAGCAGGCGAGCCTGTTGCAGGTCGTCGGCGCATTGGCGCTGGTGCTGGCGGGAGCAGGCGTGCTCTATGCGGCCGCGCCCGTGCTGGAGGATCTCGGCAACTACAATCTGTTCATCTTCTTCTTCGTCCTTGTCGCGGGTGCCATGGTGATCGGCACCCCGATCGCGTTCACCTTCCTGCTCGCCACCGTGGCTTACTTGCATTTCAGCACCACGGTGCCCGTCTCGATCGTACCCGGCCGGGTCAGCGAGGGCATGTCGCACATGGTGCTGTTGGCGGTGCCGATGTTCGTGCTGCTGGGAGCGCTGATCGAGATCGCCGGGCTGGCGCGGGCGATGATCCTGTTTCTCGTGTCGCTGATCGGCCATCTCCGCGGTGGCCTGCAATATGTGCTGCTCGGCGCGATGTACCTGGTCTCCGGCATCTCCGGCGCCAAGGCGGCCGACATGGCCGCCGTCGCGCCGGCACTGTTTCCCGAGATGAAGCAGCGCGGCAGCTCCGAAGGTGATCTGGTGTCGCTGCTGTCGGCCTCGGCCGTGATGTCGGAGACGATCCCACCCTCGATCGTGCTGATCACGGTCGGATCGGTCACCGGCGTCTCGATCGCCGCATTGTTCACCGGCGGGCTGCTGCCGGCGGTGGTCGGCCTGGTCGCGCTCTCCGTCGTGGTCTTCATGCAGACCCGCAAGGAGGACATGGGTGGCGCGCAGCGCTTCGACGCCAAGACGCGGCTGAAGCTGTTCGCGATCTCGATCCCCGGCCTCGGCCTGCCGATCGTCATCCGTTCGGCGGTGGTCGAGGGCGTCGCCACCGCGACCGAGGTCGCTGCCATCGGGGTCATCTACACGGTGCTGGTCGGCATCTTCGTCTATCGCCAGTTCGACTGGAAGCGGGTCTATCCGATCCTGGTCGATACCGCCTCGCTGTCCGGCGCGATCCTGCTGGTGGTGGGTGCGGCCACCGGCATGGCCTGGGCGCTGACCCAGTCCGGCTTCTCGCAACAGCTCGTCGATCTCATGGTCGCCGTACCCGGCGGCCGCTGGGGCTTCCTCTTGATCTCGGCCCTCGCCTTCGTCGTGCTCGGCAGCGTGCTGGAAGGCGTGCCGGCCGTGGTTCTGTTCGGGCCGCTGCTGTTCCCGATCGCGCGGATGATGGGCGTGCACGAGGTGCACTACGCCATCATCGCGGTGTTCGCGATGGGGCTCGGCCTGTTCATGCCGCCGTTCGGCGTCGGCTTCTATCTCGCCTGCGCCATCGGCCGTGCCTCGCCCGACGAGGTCATCCGTCATGTCTGGCCGCATCTCGCCGCGCTCGTGGTGGCGCTGCTGCTGATCGTGTTCCTGCCATGGATCTCGATCGGCTTCCTGTGAATCGGATAGACTGCCGTTATGGATGACGATCTGACACCGCTGACGCGAATGGACGGCAAGGCCGGGCGGCGGCTCGCCGACCAGGTCTATGAGCGGCTGCTCGAGGACATCGTCTCCGGCGCGCTGCCGCCGGGGACGCCGATGGCCGAGCTCGATCTGTGCGAGCGGCTCGGCGTCAGCCGCACGCCGGTGCGCGAGGCGCTGATCAAGCTCGCCGATGTCGATCTGGTTCGAATCTATCCGCAGAGCGGCAGCGTCGTCGCGCCGGTGTCGCGCGAGGCGTTCGGAGAAGCCCAGTTCATCCGCGAGCATCTCGAATGCGCTCTGGTCGCCGAGGCCGTGCGCTACATCGATGCGACGTCGCTGCGTGAATTGAACGAACTGATCGACAAGCAGAAGGCGGCCGCGACTCCCGCGGAGTTCTACGCCCATGACGAGGCGTTCCACCAGACCATCGCCCGCACCAGCCGGCATCCGCATGTCTGGCAGGTGATCCGCCAGACCAAGATCCATTTCGACCGCGTCCGGCATCTGACCTTGATCGAGGATGCCGGCCACATTCCGCTCCTGATCGCGCAGCATCAGGAGATCCTGGACGGGCTCGCGGCCTGCAACGAGGCCCAGGCGGTGGCGGCGATGCGCCGTCATTTGCGCGAGGTGTTCCGCCGCGCTGACGGCATTTTCGCACGGCAGGAAGAGTTGGCGCAGGCCGAGCCGCGCACAAGGACACGGCGGCGGCGCTGACCGCACGCGTTTTGGAAGGTGGACGACATGGAACAGACGTGGCGCTGGTTCGGACCGGATGATCCCATCACTTTGCCGCAGGTCCGCCAGACCGGCGCGACCGGCATCGTGACCGCGCTGCACCACATTCCCTATGGCGTGGTGTGGAGCACGGATGAGATCGTCAAGCGCATCGGCATGATCGAGAGTGATTCATCGCTGCGGCTGCGCTGGAGCGTGGTCGAGAGCCTACCCGTGTCGGAGGCGATCAAGCTCGGCGAGGGCGACCTCTCTGACCTGCTCGACAATTACCGGCAGTCGCTGCGCAACCTCGCGGCCTGCGGCGTCACCACCGTCTGCTACAATTTCATGGCCGTGCTGGACTGGACCCGCACCGAGCTCGCCTTCCGCCTGCCGGGCGGCGCCACCGCGCTGCGCTTCGATCAGGATCGCCTGGCGGCGTTCGACTGCTATATCCTGCAGCGGCCGGACGCTGAGGCCGAGTTCTCCTCCGACGTGCTCGACCGTGCCCGCGCGTGGGTGGCGCAGGCATCGGAATCCGACAAGGACCGTCTGCTCGCGACCATCATGGCCGGGTTGCCCGGAGCCTACGATCGCTATGACGTGCCCGGCCTGCGCCGCATGCTGGAGAAATATCGCGGCATCGGCCATGCCGAGCTGCGCGCCAACTACGCGCGCTTCCTGCGCGAGGTGGTACCCACGGCGGAGGAGTGCGGCGTCAGCCTGTGCGTCCATCCGGACGATCCGCCGCGGGACCTGTTCGGCCTGCCGCGCGTGGTGTCGTCAGCCGACGATCTGCAGTTCATCGTCGATGCCGCCCCGTCCAAGGCCAATGGCATCACGTTCTGCACCGGCGCGCTCGGCGCCGGCGGACAGAACAACGTGCCGGCGCTCGCCGAGCGCTTCGCTCCGCACATCCGCTTCGTGCATCTGCGCAACGTCACCAAGATGCTCGACGGCTCGTTCATGGAGGCGGAGCATCTGCGCGGCGACGTGGACATGGTTGCGGTCGTGACGACCTTGCTGAAGGAGCAGGCTCGCCGCAAGGCCGAGGGTGAGCCGGACTGGCGGATTCCGTTCCGGCCCGACCACGGCCACGAGCTGGCGGACGACATCGGTCGCGGCACCCATCCAGGCTATCCGCTGGTCGGCCGGCTCAAAGGTCTTGCCGAGATCCGCGGCGTCATGACCGCGGTAGCGGCCATTAACCGCTTGCCCGTCTGATCCAGGCCGCGCCGGACAACGCGCTTGTCAGCGCGCGTGCCGTGGCCGAGGATGCCGGCCCGAATTCGTCCATTCGAGTTGAACCGATGTCGACCTCGCTCTTCGATCTCTCCGGCAAGACCGCGCTGGTGACCGGGTCCTCGCGTGGCCTCGGCCGCGCCATCGCCGAAGGCTTCGCCAAGGCTGGCGCGCGGCTCGTCATCAACGGCACCGACCCGGCGCGCACGCTGGCAGCCGTGGAGGAATTCCGCGCCGTGGGCCATCAGGCCGAGGCCGGTCCGTTCGACGTGACCGACGAAGAGGCCGTCGTCCGCGCCTTCGCGCGCTTCGATGACGAGGGGATTGCGATCGACATCCTCGTCAACAATGCCGGCATCCAGCACCGCAAGCCGCTGGTCGAGTTCACCACCGACGAGTGGCGCCGGATCATCGAGACCAATCTCACCAGCGCCTTCGTGATCGGGCGCGAGGCCGCCAAGCGGATGATCCCGCGCAAGAGCGGCAAGATCATCAACATCGGCTCGCTCGGCAGCGAGTTGGCGCGGCCGACGATCGGACCCTACACCACGGCCAAGGGCGGCATCCGCAACCTGACCCGTGCGATGGCGGTCGAATGGGCGGCGCACGGCATCCAGGCCAACGCGATCGGCCCCGGCTACATGCTGACCGACATGAACCAGGCGTTGATGAGCAATCCCGACTTCAACAATTGGCTGATGTCGCGCGTCCCGGCGAAGCGCTGGGGCCGTCCGGACGAGCTGGTCGGCACCGCAATCTTCCTGGCCTCCGAGGCCTCCACCTACGTCAACGGCCAGACCATCTATGTCGATGGCGGCATGCTGGCGTCGATGTAGGATCGGCCGGGACAACGAGCCAGGGAGAACAGCCGATGCGAGCCGTCGTGATTCATGCGCCCAAGGATCTGCGCATCGACAGCTATCCCGATCCGGCGCCCGGAGCAGGTGAGGTCCGGGTCAAGATCGAAGCCGGCGGCATCTGCGGCTCGGACCTGCACTACTATCATCATGGCGGCTTCGGCACCGTCAGGATCAAGCAGCCGATGGCCCTGGGCCATGAGATCGCCGGCATCGTTGCCGCGGTGGGCAGCGGCGTCAGCGGCCTTGCCGAAGGCGCGCGCGTCGCGGTCAATCCGAGCCTGCCGTGCGGCAGATGTGTCTATTGCCGCGAGGGGCTGCGCAACCAGTGCCTGGACATGCGCTTCATGGGCAGCGCGATGCGCGATCCCCACGTGCAGGGCGGCTTCCGCGAGTTCGTCACCGTCGATGCCGCGCAGGCTGTTCCGATCGCGCCGTCGCTGTCGCTCGGTGAAGCGGCGATGGCCGAGCCGCTGTCGGTGTGTCTGCATGCGGCGCATCAGGCTGGCTCGCTGCTCGGCAAGCGGGTGCTGGTGACCGGCTGCGGCCCGATCGGTGCACTGTCGATCCTGGTTGCGCGTTACGGCGGCGCCGCCGAGATCGTGGCCACTGACGTCGCCGATGCGCCGCTGGTGGTCGCGCGCGCCCTCGGGGCCAGCCACGCCTTCAATGTCGGCGCGGGGCCGTCCGCGCTCGATCCGTGGCGGGCCGGCAAGGGCACGTTCGACGTGTTGTTTGAGGCCTCCGGCAACCAGGCCGCGCTGCGTGCCGCACTGGATGTCATCAGGCCCGGCGGCATCATCGTCCAGCTCGGGCTCGGCGGCGAGATGACCCTGCCGGTCAACACGCTGGTCACGAAGGAGCTGCAATTGCGCGGCACGTTCCGGTTCGACCGCGAATTCGAGCTGGCGGTGCGGCTGATGGGCGAGGGGCTGCTCGACGTCAAGCCATTGATCTCGGCCGCGCTGCCATTCGAGCAGGCGGTTGCCGCGTTCGAGCTCGCCAGCGATCGAAGCCGGTCGATGAAGGTTCATTTGACGTTTTGATGGATGGATCGACGCCGATGAAAGTCGCCTGCATCGGAGAGTGCATGGTGGAGTTCGCGCAGGAGGACGGCAGTCTGTTCCGGCGCGGCTTCGGCGGTGACACGCTGAACACGGCGCTCTATCTGGCCCGGCTCGGCGTGCCCACCTCCTACGTCACCGCGCTCGGCGACGATCCCTTGAGCGCTGCGATGCTGGCGGCGTGGCAGGCGGAGGGCATCGATACCGCCGAGGTGTTGCAGGTCGAAGGCCGCGTGCCCGGCCTGTACATGATCGAGCGCGATGCCAAGGGCGAGCGCAGCTTCCTCTATTGGCGCGACCGCGCGCCGGCGCGCGAGCTGTTCGATCGCGCCGACAGCGACATGCTCGAGAGGCTTTCGCGCTTCGACTGGATCTATCTCTCCGGCATCAGCCTCTCGCTCTATGGCGAGACCGGCAAGGCCAAGCTGCGCGAGCTCTTGACGGTGGCGCGCAAGCGCGGCGCGCGGGTCGCCTTCGACGGCAACTATCGGCCGCGCGGCTGGGCCAGCCGCGAGGCGGCGCAACGCGCATTCCGCGCGATCCTGCCGCTGGTCGACGTCGCGCTGCCGACGCTGGAGGACGAGCAGATGCTGTTCGGCGATTCCGATGCGTCGGTCAGCCTGCGCCGCTTCAAGGATGCCGGCGTGGGCGAAGTCGTCGTCAAGCGCGGCGCGCGCGGCTGTCTGATCCATGCCGATGGCGTGCTGGTCGACATCGCGCCGCCTGCGGTGCTCAAGCCGATCGACACCACGGCGGCCGGCGATTCCTTCAATGCGGGTTACCTGGCCGCGCGCATCAAGGGCGCGCCGCCACGGAAGGCGGCGTTGGCGGGCCACCGGCTGGCGGGGGCCGTGATCATGGCGCCGGGGGCCGTGATTCCGGCAACCGCGATGCCGCGGGACATTCTGGCGATGAGCGAGGCGTGATGAGCACTCTGGACAAGCGCGCGAAGCTCGATGCGGTGCTCGCGCTGGCGCCGGTGATCCCCGTGATCACCATTGACGATGCGGCGCACGCCGTGTCGCTGGCGCGCGCCCTTGTGAGCGGTGGTCTGCGCGTGATCGAGATCACCTTGCGCACGCAAGCCGGTCTCGATGCTGCGCGGGCCATCATTGGCGAGGTGCCGGATGCCGTGGTCGGAATTGGCACGGTGCTGACACCAGCGGACTACGAGCGCGCGGCCAGGCTTGGCGCGGCGTTTGCGATCAGTCCGGGGCTGTCGATCGAGCTGCTGGATGCGGCGAAAGCCGGCGAGCTGCCGTTCGCGCCGGGCGTCCAGACCGCGTCGGATCTCATCGCCTGCGTGACGCGCGGCTATGAGCTGGTGAAGTTCTTTCCCGCGGTGCCGGCCGGCGGACTTGCCGCGCTCGATGCGCTGGCGGGGCCATTCCCGAGCGTGCGCTTCTGCCCGACCGGCGGCATCAATGCCGGCAATGCTGCGCAATGGCTCGCGCACAAGAAGGTCGTCGCAATCGGCGGCTCCTGGGTCGCGCCAGCGGCGGACATCAGGGCCGGCGCCTGGGCCGCGATCGAGCTGCGCGCCCGCGAGGCGACCAAGCTGCGGTAGCCGAACGCTGCTGACAACTTAAGATTTCATTGGTGTATGCTGTCGCTCTTGGGCAGTGTGCGCGCGCGGGCTCGCACATCCTTTTCAAAAAGTATTACAGTCAAATAATATGACTAGTCAGCCCTGAGGTTCCGTGGAATAACGGGCGCGTCGGCTGTTAAGGCCGGCTGAAAAGGTGCGATGACACCGCTCTGGAGCGGCGGCGCATCCAAAACAGACATTTGGGAGAGAACGCCTGATGACCCTGAAAGCCCTCTTTGCGGCCTCCGCGACGGCCGCCTTGTTGCTTGCCACGTCCGCCAGCGCCGCCGAACTGACCGTCGGCTTCTCGCAGATCGGCTCCGAGTCCGGCTGGCGCGCCGCCGAGACCTCCGTCTCCAAGTCGGAAGCCGCCAAGCGCAAGATCAACCTGAAGATCGCCGACGCGCAGCAGAAGCAGGAAAACCAGATCAAGGCGATCCGCTCCTTCATCGCGCAGGGGGTGGATGCGATCTTCCTCGCGCCGGTCGTGGCCTCGGGCTGGGATGCCGTGCTGAAGGAAGCTAAGGAAGCCAAGATTCCGGTGGTGCTGCTCGACCGTGACATCGATCCGTCGGGCAAGGACCTCTATCTGACCGCCGTCACCTCCGACAGCGTGCATGAAGGCGAGGTCGCCGGCGAGTGGCTCGCCAAGACCGTCGGCGGCAAGGCCTGCAACGTCGTCGAGCTGCAGGGCACGGTCGGCGCCAGCGTCGCCACCAACCGCAAGAAGGGTTTTGACGCGGTCGTCGCCAAGAATGCCAACCTGAAGGTCGTGCGCAGCCAGACCGGCGACTTCACCCGTGCCAAGGGCAAGGAGGTGATGGAGAGCTTCATCAAGGCCGAGAACGGCGGCAAGTCGATCTGCGCGGTCTATGCCCACAACGACGACATGATGGTCGGCGCGATCCAGGCGATGAAGGAAGCCGGGCTCAAGCCGGGAAAGGACGTCCTGACCGTCTCGATCGACGCCGTGCCGGATATCTTCAAGGCGATCGCCGCCGGCGAAGCCAATGCGACCGTCGAGCTGACGCCGAACATGGCGGGCCCGGCCTTCGACGCCATCGTCGCCTTCAAGGAGAAGGGCACCGTTCCGCCGAAGTGGATCCAGACGGAATCGAAGCTCTACACGGCGGCTGACGAGCCGCAGAAGGTCTACGACAGCAAGAAGGGCCTCGGCTACTGAGCCTGGCTGTTGAGCCGTCGTCCCGGCGCTCGCCGGGACGACGGACGACAAGTCGCTGGCGTCCGCACATCGTGCGGACGTCAACCTTCCTGGTGATCGCCAAGTAGTTCGTCATGTCTGATAGTTCAGCTCCGCCGGCGATGCGTCCAGCCCTGCTGGAAATCCGCGGCTTGGCCAAGAGCTTCGGTGCGCTGAAGGCGCTTGATGACGTCGACTTCACGCTGGGTGAGGGCGAGATTCACGCGCTGCTGGGCGAGAACGGCGCCGGCAAGTCGACCCTGATCAAGGTGGTCACCGGGGTGTTCGCGCGGGACGCCGGCAACGTGCGGCTGGCGGACCGCGAGATCGCGCCGCGCTCCGCCAAGGACGCGGTCGATGCCGGCATCGCCACCGTCTATCAGGAAGTCAATCTGCTGCCGAACCTCTCGGTGGCGCAGAATCTCTATCTCGGTCGGCAGCCGACGCGCTTCGGCGTCGTGCGCGAGGCCGAGATGCGGCGGCGCGCGCATGCGCTGCTGCTGGAATATGGGCTGGACATCGACGTCGGCGCACCGCTTTCGAGCTACTCGGTCGCGGTCCAGCATATCACGGCGATCGCGCGCGCCGTCGATCTGTCGGCGCGCGTCCTCATTCTCGACGAGCCCACGGCGAGCCTCGACCGCCACGAGGTCGAAATCCTGTTCAAGGTGATGCGAAAGCTCGCGGCTGATGGCATCGGCATCATCTTCGTCAGCCACTTCCTCGATCAGGTCTATGAGATCTGCGACCGCGTCACGGTGCTGCGCAACGGCCGGCTGATCGGCTCGCGCGAGATGGCCGGTCTGCCGCGGCTCGACCTCATCCGCATGATGCTGGGCCGCGAGCTCGCCGAGACCACCGGCGAGCGTGCCGCCAGCCAGCCCGAGACCGCACGCGAGGTCTGTGTCAGCTTCAAGGGCTATGGCAAGCAGGGTTATCTCGCTCCGTTCGATCTCGAGCTGCGCCGGGGCGAGGTGGTCGGGCTCGCCGGCCTGCTCGGCTCCGGCCGCACCGAGACGGCGCGGCTGGTGTTCGGCGCCGAGCGCGCCGACAGCGGCGCGGCCACCGTCAACGGCGAGACCGTGCGGCTGAATTCGCCGCGCGATGCCGCCGGGCTCGGCTTCGGCTATTGCCCGGAGGAGCGCAAGACTGAGGGCATCGTCGCCGATCTGACCGTGCGCGAGAACATCATCCTGGCGCTGCAGGCCCGGCGCGGCCTGCACCGGCCGCTGTCGCGGCGCGAGCAGGATGAGATCGCGATGCGCTACATTCGCATGCTCGACATCAGGCCGCCCGATCCGGAACGGCCGATCGGGCTGCTGTCCGGCGGCAATCAGCAGAAGGCATTGCTTGCGCGCTGGCTTGCGACCTCGCCGAAGCTTCTCGTGCTCGACGAGCCGACCCGCGGCATCGACGTCGGCGCCCATGCCGAGATCATCCGCCTGGTGCGCGAGCTCTGCGAGCAGGGCCTGGCGCTGCTCGTGATCTCCTCCGAGCTCGACGAGATCGTCACCTATTCCAACCGTGTCGTGGTGCTGCGCGATCGCGCCCATGTCGAGGAGCTGAAAGGGGAGGCCGTCGAAGTCTCCAGCATCCTCGCGGCAATCGCCGCCGATGGCGAGCCGGCGCACGAGGCTGCATCATGACGCTCCGGATTCCGCGCCGTGGTCTCGCGCAAGCCCTGGCACTGATCGTGATCTTCATCATCGATCGCGCAGTGTCGCCGCAGTTCTTCAACCTGCATCTGCAGGATGGCCGGCTGTTCGGCAGCGTGATCGACGTGCTCAACCGCGGCACGCCGGTGGCGCTGCTGTCGCTCGGCATGGTGCTGGTGATCGCGACCGGCGGCATCGACCTTTCGGTCGGCGCCGTGATGGCGATCGCGGGCGCCACCGCGGCGAGCCTCGCCGATACGCAGCCGCTGCCGGTCGTGATCGGCTCGGCGCTCGCCGTCGGCCTCGTCTGCGGGCTGTGGAACGGCATCCTCGTCGCCGTCCTGCGCATCCAGCCGATCGTCGCCACGCTCATCCTCATGGTTGCCGGGCGCGGCATCGCGCAGCTCATCACCGAGGGGCGCATCGTCACGTTCACGTCGCCTGACCTGGTGTGGATGGGCAACGGCGCCGTGCTCGGCCTGCCGACGCCGATCGTGATCGCGGTCGGCATGCTGCTGGTGACGGGGGCGGTCGTGCGCGGCACCGCGCTCGGGCTCCTGATCGAGGCGACCGGGGGCAATGCACGCGCGAGCGAGCTCTCCGGCGTCGGCACCCGCGCCATGATCCTGTCGGTCTATGTCTGGTGCGGACTGTGCGCCGCGCTCGCGGGCGTCATTGCGGCCGCCGATATCATGGGCGCCGACGCCAACAATGCCGGGCTGTGGCTCGAGCTCGATGCGATCCTCGCCGTGGTCATCGGCGGCACCTCGCTGTTCGGCGGGCGATTCAGCCTGGTGCTGGCGGTCGCCGGCGCGCTGATCATCCAGGCCATGAACACCGGCATCCTGCTGTCGGGCTATCCGCCGGAGCTCAACCTGCTGGTCAAGGCCGTCGTCGTGCTCGCCGTGCTGCTGGCGCAGTCGCCGCGCATCGGCGATCTCTCGCGCTTCACCGCGCGCTGGCGGAGGACCAAGCCATGAGGGCATCGACCTCGATTGCGATCACCGCGTTCGTGCTGGTCGCCGGCTTCGCGTTGTGCGCGCTGCAATTCCCGAACATCGCCTCGACCCGCGTCGTCGCCAATCTGCTCACCGACAACGCCTTCCTCGGCATCGTTGCGGCGGGGATGACCTTCGTCATCATCTCCGGCGGCATCGATCTGTCGGTCGGCTCGGTGATCGGCTTCACCACGGTGTTCGTGGCGCTCGCGATCGAGCGCTGGGGCATCCCGCCCTTTGCCGCGTTCGCAATGGTGCTCGTGCTGTGCGCGCTGTTCGGCGCCGCGATGGGCGCCGTCATCCACGTCTTCGACCTGCCGCCTTTCATCGTGACCCTCGCGGGCATGTTCCTGGCACGCGGCGTCAGCTTCCTGCTGTCGACCGAGTCGATTCCGATCACCGCGCCGATTTACAGCGCCGTGTCCGATTTCGCGATCCGGCTGCCTGGCGGCGGACGACTCACCGCGATCGCGATTGCGATGCTGGTGATCCTGGTCTTGAGCGCGCTGCTGCTGCACCTCACCCGTTTCGGCGCGAACGTCTATGCGCTCGGCGGCAGCCGCGCCGCGACGGCCCTGATGGGCATTCCGGTCGGACCGATGACGATCCGCATCTATATGCTGTCCAGCGTGCTTGCCGGCCTCGCCGGCATCGTCTTCTCCTTCTACACCGCGGCCGGCTATTCGCTTTCTGCGGTCGGTGTCGAGCTCGACACCATCGCCGCGGTGGTGATCGGCGGAACATTGTTGACGGGCGGGCAGGGCTCCGTCATCGGCACCTTCCTTGGCGTCCTGATCCAGGGCATGATCCAGACCTACATCAACTTCGACGGCACGCTGTCGAGCTGGTGGACCAAGATCGCCACGGGGGTTCTATTGTTCGTTTTCATTGCGCTGCAGCAAGGTCTGATGGCGCTGGCGCGCCGCTCGTCCATCAAACCGGCGGGGGCGAGGACATGACCTCGCAGCTCGTCTCGATTCCGACACGGCGCGCGCATTCCAACCATGCCGAGGTCGCCCGCAGCATCGGCATCGACATCATCTCCGGCCGTCTGGCCGAGGGAGCGCGCCTGCCCGGCGATGCCGAGCTGACGGCGACGTTCGGCGTGTCGCGTCCGGTGCTGCGCGAAAGCGTGAAGACGCTCGTTGCAAAAGGGCTGCTGTCGACCAAGGCGCGCGTCGGCACCGTGGTGCGCGGACGCTCGGACTGGAACATGTTCGATCCCGACGTGCTGGCTTGGCACCTCGATGCCGGCATCGACAAGCGCTTCCTCGCCGACCTCGCCGAGATCCGGCTGGCGATCGAGCCGCGCGCGGCGGCGCTCGCTGCCGAACGCCGCAGCGAGGACGATCTTGCCGCGATGAGCAAGGCAATGGCGCAGATGGAGCGCGAGCCGTCGACCTCGGTCGCCTTCGCCGAAGCCGACCTCGCTTTGCACATCGCGATCGCCAATGCCTCCGGCAATCCCTTCATGCGCTCGATCGGCGCCGTCATCGAAGCCGCCTTGCGCGCCTCGTTCGTCCTGAGCGCCCCGATCGAGACTGCCGATCGCGACACCGTGCTGGTCTGGCACCAGCGCATCATCGACGCGATCGCCGCTCGAGACGCCGAGGGCGCCTCCGAGGCGATGATCGAAGTCATCTACAACGGCCGGCGGCGCCATGCCCAGTCGGCTGCACGAACGGACCGGGAATGAGCAACGACAACGAGAAGAAGACGCTGCGGAGCCAGGCGTGGTTCGGCCGCCAGGACAAGATGGGCTTCTATTATCGCTCATTCCTGAAGAACAGCGGCACGCCGCAGGACCGGTTCGAGGGCCGTCCGGTCATCGGCATCTGCAACACCTGGTCGGAGCTGACGCCCTGCAACGCGCATTTCCGCGTCATCGCCGAGCATGTCCGGCAGGGCGTGCTCGACGCCGGCGGCTATCCGCTCGAATTCCCCGTCTCCTCGCTCGGCGAGGTGACGATGCGTCCCACCGCGATGCTGTTCCGCAACCTCGCCTCGATGGATGTCGAGGAGGCGATCCGCGCGCACCCGCTCGACGGCGTCGTGCTGCTGATGGGCTGCGACAAGACCACGCCGGCGCTCTTGATGGGCGCCGCCTCGGCCAACCTGCCTGCGATCGGTGTTTCAGGCGGGCCACAACTGCGCGGCGTCTATCGTGGCCAGATCATCGGCTCCGGCACCAACATCATCTCGATGAGCGAGCAACTGCGTGCCGGCGAGATCACGCTGAAGGAATTCCACGAGGCCGAGGCCGGCATGAACCGCTCCGCCGGCAGCTGCATGACCATGGGCACGGCCTCGACGATGGCGTCGATGGTGGAAGCGCTCGGCATTGGCTTGCCGGAAAATGCAGCGATCCCTGCTGCGGACGCGCGCCGCAACCTGCTGGCGCGCATGGCCGGCCGCCGCATCGTCGAGATGGTTGCTGAGGATCTCAAGCCGTCCGACATCCTCACGCGGCAGGCGTTCGAGAATGCGATCCGCACGCTGGCCGCGATCGGCGGCTCGACCAACGCCGTGGTGCATCTGCTCGCCATTGCTGGCCGTGTCGGCGTCGAGCTGACGCTCGATGATTTCGATCGGCTCTGCCGCGACGTGCATTGCCTGGTCGACCTGATGCCGTCGGGCCGCTTCCTGATGGAGGACTTCTACTACGCCGGCGGCCTGCCGGCCGTGTTGCGCGCGCTCGGCGAGCGCGGCCTGCTGCACAAGGACGCCCGCACCGTCAACGGCAAGACGCTATGGGACAACGTCGCCGCCGCGCCGAACTGGAACGCCGACGTCATCACCCCGTTCGACTCGCCGTTCAAGACGGAAGCCGGCATCGCGATCCTCACCGGCAATCTCGCGCCCAACGGCGCCGTCATCAAGCCGTCGGCGGCCTCGCCGGAGCTGATGAACCATACGGGACGCGCGGTCGTGTTCGAGAGCGTCGAGGAGATGCATGACGCCGTCGACGACGACAATCTCGACATCGATGCGTCCTGCATCATGGTGCTGAAGAACTGTGGACCGAAGGGCTATCCGGGCATGGCCGAGGTCGGCAACATGCCGCTCCCGGCGAAGCTCCTGCGCCAGGGCGTGCGCGACATGATCCGCATCTCGGATGCGCGCATGTCGGGCACCGCTTACGGCACCGTCGTCCTGCACGTCGCGCCGGAGGCCACCGTCGGTGGACCGCTGGCGCTGGTGAAGAATGGCGACATGATCACGCTCGACGTCGCCGCCCGCGCGCTGCATCTGCATGTCAGCGACGAGGAGCTGGCGACGCGCCGCGCCGCATGGACGCCGCCGAAGCCGCATGCGGCTCGCGGCTATCAGAAGCTCTACATCGATCACGTGCTGCAGGCGGATCGCGGCGTTGATTTCGATTTTCTCGTTGGCCGCAGCGGCTCGCCGGTGCCGCGCGACAATCACTAGAGGTGCCGCATGACCGCTTCCGCCAAAAAGCTCTACAAGGGCGTCTTCCCGGTCGCGCCGACCATCTTCGACGCTGACGGCCGCCTCGATCTCGAGGGCCAGAAGCGCGCGATCGACTTCATGATCGATGCCGGCTCGCACGGCATCTGCATCCTCGCCAATTTCTCCGAGCAGTTCGTGCTGACCGATGACGAGCGCGATCTGGTGATGACCACGGTGCTGGAGCATGTCGCCGGCCGCGTGCCGATCATCGTCACGACCACGCATTTCTCGACCTTCGTCTGTGCCGAGCGCTCGCGCCGCGCGCAGGAGAAGGGCGCGGCCATGGTCATGGTGATGCCGCCCTATCACGGCGCCACCTTCCGCGTGCCTGATAGCTCGATCTACGAGTTCTATCGCGGCGTGTCGGACGCGATCTCGATCCCGATCATGGTGCAGGACGCGCCGGTCGCGGGCACGCCGCTGTCGGTGCCGTTCCTGGCGCGGATGGCCAAGGAGATCGAGAACCTCGCTTATTTCAAGATCGAGGTGCCGCGCGCGGCCGACAAGTTGCGCGCGCTGATCGAGGCCGGCGGCACGGCGATCGAAGGTCCGTGGGACGGCGAGGAGGCAATCACCCTGATGGCCGATCTCGATGCCGGCGCCACCGGCGCGATGACCGGCGGCGGCTATCCCGACGGCATTCGCAAGATCATCGATCCGTATTTCGCGGGCGACCGCGAGGCCGCGGCGGCGGCCTATGAGCGCTGGCTGCCGCTGATCAACTACGAGAACCGGCAGTGCGGGCTTGCCACCTGCAAGATCCTGATGAAGGCGGGCGGCGTGATCCGCCACGACACCTTGCGCAGCCCGCAGCCGGCGATTCATCCGGCGACGCAAAAGGGCCTGATCGAGATCGCGCGCCGGCTCGACCCGGTCGTGCTGCGCTGGGGCCGCTAGAGATGAGCGAGCTTCGTGTCGCCATCGTTGGCTTCGGCAAGATCGCCAGGGATCAGCACGTGCCGGCGATCGCCGCCACCGAGGGCGTGACGTTGACGGCAGTGGCGAGTCGCAATGCCTCGCTGCCCGGCCTGCCGCATTTCGGCACGATCGAAGAGCTGCTGCGCGACGGACCCGAGATCGACGCGGTCGCGCTGTGCACCCCGCCGCAGGTGCGCCGTGCGCAGGCGCTCGCCGCGCTGGAAGCCGGCAAGCATGTGATGCTGGAGAAGCCGCCGGGCGCCGCCGTCAGCGAGCTCGATCCGCTGGTCGCGCTTGCCGCCGCGAAGCGGCGCACGCTGTTCGCGACCTGGCATTCACGTTACGCGCCCGCCGTCGAGCCGGCGCGCGCGTGGCTGTCTTCCCGCCAGATTCGCAGCGTGCGGATTGACTGGAAGGAGGACGTGCGCGTCTGGCATCCGGGGCAGGGCTGGATCTGGGAGCCGGGCGGGTTAGGGGTGTTCGATCCCGGAATCAACGCGCTGTCGATCCTGACCCGCATTCTGCCAGAGCCGGTGTTCGTGACCGAGGCGGAACTGTCGTTCCCGTCCAACCGCCAGGCTCCGATCGCGGCCAACCTGTCACTGTCGACGGCGAGCGACCTGCCGATCGCGGCCGAGTTCGACTTCCGCCAGACCGGGCCGCAGAGCTGGGACATCCGGATCGAGACCGACGCAGGCCAGTTGAAGCTGTCGCTGGGCGGCGCGCGGATGACCGCGGACGACCAGCCGATGGTCGACGAAAGGGAGCGGGAGTATCCCGGCCTCTACCGTCGCTTCGTCGAACTCACAAGGACCGGTGCGAGCGACGTCGATCTGACGCCGCTGCGGCTGGTGGCTGACGCTTTCCTGCTCGGTCGCCGCCACGTCGTCGAGCCGTTCGAGGACTGACGCCATGGCGGAGCAGGCACGGATCACCCGGGATGTCTTCGGCACGCTGCCGGACGGCCGCGAGGTCGAGCGCGTCACCTTGCGTGGCGCTCACGGTTTCGAGGCGCGGATCATCACTTACGGCGCGGCGCTGCAGGCGCTGCTGGTGCCGGATGCGCAGGGCCGCGTCGACGACGTCGTGCTCGGCCACGACGACCTGCTGAGCTACCTCAAGCTCCGGAAATTTTTCGGTGCAACGGTCGGACGCTACGCCAACCGCATTGCCAAGGCGCGCTTTTCGCTCGACGGTCAGGACCTGCGCCTCGACGCCAATAATGGTGCGCATGCATTGCATGGCGGCCCCGACGGCTTCGACCGCAAGCTCTGGCAGATCGTCGCCACCGAAGACGGCGCCCAGCCCTCGGTCACGATGCTCTATGTCAGTCCCGACGGCGAGGCCAACTATCCGGGGCGGCTCGACGTCCGTGTCACCTATCAGCTGACGGGACCGACGGAGTTGGCCGTCAGCTTCAGCGCCCGGACGACCCGGACGACGATCGTCAACCTGACCAACCACAGCTTCTTCAATCTCGACGGCCTGGCCGCCGGCACCGGCATTCTCGATCATCGTTTGACAGTCGAAGCCGACCACTATCTCGCGATCGACGAGACTGCGATCCCGCTGGCGGGGCCGCCGCATTCCGTCGTGGGGACGCCTTTCGATTTCCGCGACGCGCATCCCATTGGTGCGCGCATCCGTGCCGACGATGCGCAGATCAAATGTGGCCGCGGCTATGATCATAATTTCTGTCTGCGCGACGGCTCTGGCGTGCGTTTCGCGGCCCGGCTCGAGTCGCCGCGCTCCGGGCGGATCATGGAGTTGCTCACCGATCAGCCTGGCTTGCAGGTCTATTCAGGCAACTATCTTGACGCGACCGTGAGCGGCAAGGGGCGTGTCTATCGTCAATCCGACGCGCTCTGCCTGGAGCCGCAGGTCTGGCCTGACAGTCCGAACCGTCCGGATTTTCCAAGCGCGCGCCTTGGGCCCGACGACGTCTATGAGCACGAGACCGTGTATCGCTTCTCAACCGCGGGAGCGCCCAGATGATCGAGCAGGTGCCGACCACGATCCTCTGCGACGAGCGCTGCCATCTCGGCGAGGGGCCGACCTACGATCCCCACACCGACACCGCCTGGTGGTTCGACATTCGGGAGGGCCTGCTGTTCGAGGCCAAGATCGGCAGCGGCGAAGTCCGCCGCCACGGGCTCGGCAGGATGGCGAGCGCGCTCGGCCGCATCGATGCCGACAGGCAGCTGATCGTGGCCGAGGACGGACTCTACATCCGCAGCGTCGCCGACGGCGCGCTGTCGCTGCATCTGCCGCTCGAAGCCGACAATCAGGCGACGCGGTCGAACGATTCGCGGGTCCATCCCTCCGGCACGTTCTGGATCGGCACCATGGGCCGCAACGCCGAGTGCGGCCTGGGCTCGATCTATGCGCTGCATCGCGGCGAGATCATCCGGTTGTTCCCCAACGTCACCATTCCCAACGCGATCTGCTTCTCGCCGGATGGCGCGATCGGCTATTTCGCCGATACGGATGAGAACGTCCTCTACCGTGTCGCGCTCGACCCGGAGACGGGCCTGCCGCGCGGCGAGCCGGAGGTGCTGCTGCGCCATGCCGGTGTCGGTGGGCTCGATGGCGCCGTCGTCGATGCCGAGGGACGGATCTGGAACGCACGCTGGGGCGGCGGTTGTGTCGACGTCTACAGCCCGCAGGGCGAGCATCTGCGCAGCATCGCGGTTCCGGCCAGCCAGGCGAGCTGCCCGGCGTTCGTCGGTCCCGATCTGTCGCGCCTGCTGGTGACGTCGGCCTGGCAGGACATGGACGAGGCGGCCAAGGCGGCCGACCCCGGCCATGGCCAGACTTTCCTTCTTGACGTCGGCGCTCACGGTCGCGCCGAGCCCGACGTCAAGCTGTCGATCTGAGAGGAGGAACAATCAGTCAAGCGTCGTTCAGCCTAACAGCTAACTGGTATCAAGATACGCAATCGGGTATCTCTTGTCAAAATTCGAAAATCCAAAGGGAGTGAAGACATGTCGAGAATGAAGACCATCATGGCCGCCGCGCTGGCCGGCCTCGGCGCGATGGCGCTGTCCAGCGCCGCACTGGCCCAGAGCAAGGGGACCGTCGGCATCGCGATGCCGACCAAATCCTCGGCGCGCTGGATCGACGACGGCAACAACATCGTGAAGGTGCTGAAGGAGCGCGGCTACACCACCGACCTGCAATATGCCGAGGACGATATTCCGAACCAGCTCTCGCAGATCGAGAACATGGTGACCAAGGGCGCCAAGGTGCTGGTGATCGCCGCGATCGACGGCACCACGCTGTCGGACGTGCTGAAGCAGGCCAAGGCCAAGGGCATCACCGTGATCGCCTATGACCGCCTGATCCGCGACACGCCGAACCTCGACTACTACGCGACCTTCGATAACTTCCAGGTCGGCGTGCTGCAGGCGCAGTCGATCGTGGACAAGCTCGGGCTGAAGGACGGCAAGGGACCGTTCAACATCGAGCTGTTCGGCGGCTCGCCGGACGACAACAACGCCTACTTCTTCTACAATGGCGCGATGTCGGTGCTGCAGCCCTATCTCGACTCCGGCAAGCTCGTGGTCGCCTCCGGCCAGAAGGGCATGGACAAGGTTGCGACCCTGCGCTGGGACGGTGCCACCGCCCAGGCCCGCATGGACAACCTGCTCAGCGCCTATTACGGCAACAAGCGTGTCGATGCGGTGCTGTCACCCTATGACGGTCTCTCGATCGGCATCATCTCGTCCTTGAAGGGCGTCGGCTATGGCAGCGGCAACCAGCCGATGCCGATCATCTCCGGCCAGGACGCCGAGGTGCCGTCGGTCAAGGCGATCCTGCGCGGCGACCAGTACTCGACCATCTTCAAGGACACCCGCGACCTCGCCAAGGTGACCGCCGACATGGTCGATGCTTCGCTGAGCGGCAAGGAAGTGAAGGTCAACGACACCAAGACCTACAACAACGGCGTCAAGGTCGTCCCGGCCTATCTGCTCAAGCCGGTCGTGGTCGACAAGAGCAACTGGGAGAAGGTCCTGATCGAAGGCGGCTACTACAAAAAGTCGCAGGTCGAGTGATCTCATGGCCGGCGAGCGCGGCCATGCGCTCGCCGGCTCCTCTTATCTCAACGACTTCAAGTGTTGCGGGATACAGCGCGATGACGGCAATCCTCGAGATGCGCAGCGTCAGCAAGAGCTTCGTGGGCGTGCAGGCGCTCCGCGACGTCAGCTTTACGGTCGCGGCGGGCGAGATCCACGCCCTCGTCGGCGAGAATGGCGCCGGCAAGTCGACCCTGATGAAGGTGCTGAGCGGCGTCTATCCCTACGGCCGCTATGAGGGCCAGATCATTTTCGAAGGCGAGGAGCGGCGCTTCCGTGACATCAACGATTCCGAGGCGCTCGGCATCATCATTATCCACCAGGAGCTCGCGCTGATTCCGCTGATGTCGATCGCCGAGAATATCTTCCTGTCGCATGCGCCGTCACGCTTTGGCGTCATCGATCGCGACGAGGTCTACCGGCGCACCCAGCAATTGCTGGCTCAGGTGGGATTGAAGGAATCGCCGGATACGCTGATCACCGATCTCGGCGTCGGCAAGCAGCAATTGGTCGAGATCGCCAAGGCGCTGTCCAAGCGTGTCAAGCTCTTGATCCTGGACGAGCCGACGGCGAGCCTGAACGAGGCCGACAGCCAGGCGCTGCTCGACCGCCTCGTCACCTTCCGCGAGCAGGGCATCTCCTCGATCCTGATCACACACAAGCTCAACGAGGTCGCCCGCGTCGCCGATCGCATCACGGTGCTGCGTGACGGGCGCAGCGTCGACAGCATCGATTGCCGTGCCGAGCCGGTTCTGGAGGACCGGATCATCAAGAGCATGGTCAATCGCGACATGGCGCACCGCTTCCCCGAGCGGCAGCCGAAGATCGGCGAGCCCGTGTTCACGGTCGAGAACTGGTCAGTCTACCATCCGCAGCATACCGACCGCCAGGTAATCAAGAACGTCGATTTCCAGGTGCGCCGTGGCGAGATCGTCGGCATCGCCGGCCTGATGGGCGCGGGGCGCACCGAATTCGCCATGAGCCTGTTCGGCCGCTCCTGGGGCGTCAACATCACGGGCCGCGCCCGCCTCGAAGGCCACGACGTCACTCTCAACAGCGTACCGGCCGCGATCGACGCTGGCCTCGCCTATGTCACCGAGGACCGCAAGCAGCTCGGCCTGATTCTGGCCGACGACGTGCGCAAGAACATCACGCTGGCGAGCCTCGCGCAGGTCGCGCCGAAGGGCGTGATCGACGACATCGCCGAGCTCAAGGCGGCGTCCGGCTACCGCGGCCGGATGCGGATCCGCTGCTCCGACGTCTATCAGGAGGCCGGCCAGCTCTCCGGCGGCAACCAGCAGAAGGTCGTGCTGTCGAAATGGCTGATGACCGATCCCAAGGTCTTGATCCTCGACGAGCCGACGCGGGGCATCGACGTTGGCGCAAAGTATGAGATTTACTGTATCATCCAGGAGCTCGCGGATGCCGGCCGGGGTGTTGTCGTGATCTCATCGGAGATGCCGGAGCTGCTCGGAATCTGCGACCGTATCTGCGTGATGAATGACGGCGCCTTCGTCGGCGAGTTCGCCGGGCCGGAGGCGACGCAGGAAAAGATCATGCGCGCCATCATGCGCAACGAAACCATCAAGAACCAGGAGACGGCCGCGTAAGCGGTCGGGAGGACGCCAGCAATGACCGACAAGACGGTTTCGCTCCCGGAGGAGAAGTCGCATAGCGGCTTCCTGAAGAACAATCTGCGCAGCTACGGCATGCTGCTGTCGCTGTTCGTGATCATGCTGTTCTTCCAGTTCATGACCGACGGCACCCTGCTGCAGCCGCTCAACCTCACCAACCTGGTGCTGCAGAACAGCTATATCGTCATCATGGCGCTGGGCATGCTGCTGGTGATCGTGACCGGGCACATCGATTTGTCGGTCGGCTCGGTTGCGGGCTTCGTCGGCGCCGTCGCCGCCGTGCTGATGGTGCGTTATCACGTCGACTTCCCGCTCGCGATCATCGCCTGCCTGATCGTCGGCGCCGCGATCGGCGCCGCGCAGGGCTATTGGGTGGCCTATTTCGGCATTCCCTCCTTCATCGTCACCTTGGCCGGCATGCTCGTGTTCAAGGGTCTGGCGCTGGCGCTGCTGCAGGGGCAATCGGTCGGGCCGTTCCCGGGTACGTTCCAGAAGCTGTCGTCCGGCTTCATCCCCGAGTTCATGCCGAGCGCGGCGCATCTTTATCCCACGTCGCTCGCGATCGGCGCGGTGCTGACGCTCATTCTGGTCTATGCCAGCGTCAAGGGCCGTGCGCGCGAGGTGGAGCACGGTATCGAGGTCGAGCCGTTCGGCTTCTTCGCTGCCAAGAACGTCGTGCTGGCCGGCGCACTGATGTATTTCACCTATCTGATCGCCTCGCATCGCGGCCTGCCCAACGTGCTGGTCATCATGACGGCGCTGATCGCGCTCTACGGCTTCATGACGCGCCGCACCGTGGTCGGCCGGCAGATCTATGCGGTCGGCGGCAACGCCAAGGCCGCCAAGCTGTCAGGCATCAAGACCGAGCGGCTCGTGTTCATGACCTTCGTCAACATGGGCGTGCTGGCCGCGCTGGCCGGCCTGATCTTCGCCGCCCGGCTCAACACCGCGACGCCGAAGGCCGGCCTCGGCTTCGAGCTCGACGTCATCGCGGCCTGCTTCATCGGCGGTGCCTCGGCCTATGGCGGCGTCGGACGGGTCGGCGGCGCTGTCATCGGCGCCATGATCATGGGCGTGATGAACAACGGCATGTCCATTCTCGGCGTCGGCATCGACTATCAGCAGGTCATCAAGGGCCTGGTGCTGCTCGGCGCCGTCTGCATCGACGTCTACAACCAGCGCCGTTGAGTTCGGCGCGCAGCTCCCGGTGAAGCTGTAACGACCTAGGGAGCAAAGCGACGCCGAAGGCGGCGCCTGCCCACCACGTCTCGCGACCCGCGTGAAAGCGGTGGGCACGCGGCATTCGCGTCGCGAATGCGGCTTTGCCCACCCTGCGCATTCATCAGAACTACACCACGTGGAAATTCGACACGCTGTCATTGGCGAGCTGAGCGACGAGTTGCAGCTCCCAGTCGATATAGGCCTGCATCGTTTCGGCGGCGTTGTCGGTGCCCTCATAGGGACGCTTGTAGACGTCGTCGGCAAGCGAGATCCATGAGGACCGATCGCTCTCCAGCACATGCCCGGCAGCCGTCCAGGCGCGCGTGCCGCCGGTGAGCACGCGGAGCTCACGCGTCGTCGCGGCACGTGCATCCGCAAGCGCAAACGCGGCTTCGCTGCCGTCGTTGCTGGTCAGCACGATCGGACCGTCGCCGGGCAGCTTGGCGAGATCATCCGCAAAGCGCGACGCCAGCACGAAATGTGCGCCCGGAATGTGTCCGGCCTTGTAGCTCGGACTGCGCGTGAGATCGACGATCGTCCACGCAGCAGGATCGGCCGCGAGTTGCTCGGCGCTGATTGCCGCGTCGCCAAGCTGCGGCAGCGGCGGTCGGCGTGCGGCGCGGATTTCCGTTTCGGTCGCTCCAACGACATCCGGTCCCACGACCGCCACGTCCCAGCCCATCTGCTTCAGCCATGACGCCGTCATGCGTGCGCGCACGCCGTCATCGTCGAACAGCACCAGACGGGCGCCGCGCACGCCCACCCACTCGTCGGTCGCCTGCACCAGCTGGCCGCCCGGTGCCGACGCGAAGCCAGTCGGATGGCCGGCGGCATGTTCCTCGGGCGTGCGGACGTCGAGGCAATACAGCGTGCGCACCCCGGCTTCGGCCCGATGGCGCGCGAATGTCGCGGCATCGAGCACGCCGACGCCGACGCGCTCGGCCCAGGCCTTGGCATCAGCCAGCGCGGTCGCGTAGCTCGTCCGTGGCCGCTCCAGGACGCGCGCGGTCTTGCCGCGCTCGACCTGATGGCCGGCAAGTGTCCAGCCGATCGTGCCGTTGCGCAACGCATAGATCTTGTTCGGCAGCCTGGCATTGATCAGCGACTGCGTGCCGATGATCGAGCGCGTGCGTCCGGCGCAGTTGACGATGATCGTGGTCTCGGGCGACGGCGCGATCTCGCGCGCCCGAAACGCCAGCTCGCCGCCGGGGACGCTGACCCCGCGCGGAATGCTCATGGTGCGATATTCCTCGAAGCGGCGGGCATCGAGCACGACCAGGTTCGACTCGCGCTCGATCAGCGCCTTGGCGTCGTCGGCCGACAGCGACGGCGTGTGCCGGATGGCCTCGACCAATTCGCCGAACGCCTTGCTCGGCACGTTGACGTCCCGGAACACCTCGCCATGGCGCGCATAGCCCGACAGCCCGCCAGCGAGCATCGCGACGTCGGTGTAGCCCAGTGCATGAATGCGCGGCACCGCGCGGGCGGCATAGCCTTCGCCATCATCATAAACGACGACGGCTACATTTAGACGCGGCACGAGGTCGAGGATGCGCAGCTCGATCTGCGACAGTGGCAGCGACACCGCGAAGAACGGGTGCGACAGCGAATAGGGGCCTTCCTCGCGGACGTCGAGCAGTGCCACCTCCTCGCCGGCGCGCCAGCGCCGCCGCAACTCGGTCGGTGTGATGATGCGGAAACCGTCAGGCGGCGGTGCGGTCGGGCCAGAGGTTGGGGACGGTGTCATTCGAATATCCGGAAATGAAGTCTCGGGCGGCGCCGGTCTCCGCATCGTACACCGCGCGGCGGATGCGGCCGATATTGCCGCCATAGACGTGGATGCTGATCGAGGAGCGGTCCGCCAGACCGTTGGAGATCGCGTGGATGTCGCCAATGTGTGGCGATACCGCGGCCGTTTGTCCAGCCCGCAGCCGCTCCGGCGCAGCCTCGCGCAACGTGCCGTCCGGCTGCCGCGCATAGCTGACCGAGAGTTCCTCGCCGCGCAGCACGCCGACGAGGCCCCAGACGCGATGGTCGTGCACCGGCGTGCCCTGGCCGGGGCCCCACACGAAGCTCACGATGGAGAACCGATCGAGCGGATCGGCATACAGCAGATATTGTCGGTAGCGGCCGCCGTCGGCGACCGCAAAGGCCTGAGGCAGCCAGTCGTCATGCGCGACCAGCTCCTTCAGTTTCGGTGCGAGCGCGGCGAGCAGCTCCGGCTCGTTTGTCGTGCTTGCGACGAGGCGTGCCGTATCGGCGACGAAGTCGCGGAAGCGCGCAATGTCAGTCATGTCGGGCTCGTGTCGTATCGAGGCGGGAGGCCGCCGATGGGCGGCGCGATGGGCGAGGGATCTGATCCCACTCAGACGTGAGGGCCGAGCATCGCGATGTAGAACAGGTCCTCATTGGACAACTCGGCGGCCGGGCGCCGGGTGAGGATGTCGTGCGCTTTGAGACGGCTGTCAGCGCGCCCTTGCGGCAGCAAATGACCGAGCCAGCCTCCGAACCATGAGACGTAGCGCATGAGAGCCTCCGCGCGGATTGATCACGTCCTTGATATCACGCCTCGACCGGCATCGAACAGAGCCCGGCACGGCTCCGCATCACTTTGGCAGATCATGCCTGCTGAAGCACCTCGCCGGCAAATTCCTTTTCCGCATCGTACGCGTCGCGCTGCTCTGCTTCTCCATCGGTCGCGTCTGCGCCGGCATTCCGGCCCGTCAGGCTTTCGTGCCAATGGGTGCGGAATGCCATCCATGATGCGTGATCCTGGAAGGCAACCTCGGCGAACCACTCGACCGTGACGGCGCCGCTCGGCCAGTAGCGTTCCTGGTCATGCCAGCACACGACAGGCCAGCGCGGATTGCGGTAGGAGCGGCCGGTCTCATCATGCAGCGATGGCCGGCCGAGATGATCGATCAGCCATGACATCACCTCGGGCAGGAACGTGGCGGCAAACGACACGCCATGGCGGCCGAGCCGCTGCGGCATGCGCATGACGCGCTGATCGATGATGGCGAAGGCCGGCGGCACCGCGCCGACATTGAACTGGCGGATCATCAGCAGGCGGAAGCCGCAGTCGCAGAGCTCGGCAGGCACGGCATGGATCGCCGTCGGCTGAAGTGGAGCCGCGATGTTCATACCAGTGCTCCCTGCGCCTGTCCGAGCGCGAGGTCGATGGCGTGCTGCAACGCTGTGCGCGTCGGCACATCGCTGCGTTTCAGATAGGCGGTCAGAACGCGTGCCATCCCTGTCTCCCGTCGGCATCTGCACGTTGCTGGTCGCAGCCTGCGCAGATCGCCTTGCGTGGAGACGGACATTCGACCCGAATCCGACGCGACGAAAATCAACAATCCCCGACATTGCTGCCGGTCAGGGAGGGTAGATCAAATTTCGTGCCAGATGCGGCGATCAGTGGAGACGATGGCCGTCGGCGTCGTGTTCCGGCGTCGCGAGCTGCGCGATCGGGCTGGATTGGTGGTGGATCATCCGCCAGGCGCCGTCGATGCGCGCGAAGTGATTGGCCGCTGCGAGCGCCGCGCCGTCGACCAGCTCGATGCAGAGCACGTGGCCATGATCGCCGTCGACGATCGCGTGCGGGTCCGCGCAGACGATGTTCGGCCGGCCGGGGTTGGCGAGGATGTCGCGCCAGCTGCCGATCACGGCGGCGCGGCCGACGATCGCCGGCCAGCCCGGATGAATGCAGGAGATGCCGTCGCGATCGGCCCAGAGGGCAACGAGTGCCGCGAAATCGCCGGCCGTGAAGGCAGCATAGAAGGCCGCATTGGCGGCCAGGATCTCGCGCTCGTCGCTCATTGTGATGGCGTGAGCCAAGCCGGTGCGAAAATCAAGCAATGTTTGGAAACGCACATCCCCTGGTGCGCAAAAACTTGCAAGCTTCTTGCAGGACCCGGTCGAGACGCGATCGCAACGCATCAGCCGAGGTCCTGCCATGCTCGAAACGGCCATTGTCGGAGGTGGATTGTGCGGAATGGCACTCGCGCGCAGCCTGCAGCAGCGCGGCAGCACGTTCGCTTTGTTCGAAGCCCGACATCGCCTGGGCGGGCGTGTGCTGTCGGCCAGGAGCAAAGCGGGGCTTGCGTTGGACCTCGGCCCGACCTGGTTCTGGCCGGACACCCAGCCGCTGCTCGCCGGCCTGATCGCGGAGCTCGGCCTGTCCGACTTTGCCCAGCACGATGACGGCACGGTTCTTCATCTGAAGGAGGCGGACAAGTCGGCCGAGCAGATCGGCGGGCCGCCGGTCCACCAGGGCGCGCGCCGGCTCTCCGGCGGCATGACGAAGCTGGTCGAGGCGCTGGCGCGTGATCTGCCGCAGCCCTTCATCCATCTCGGCCATGAGCTGATGCGCATCGTCGATTGCGGCACGCATGTGCGGCTGATCTTTGCCACATCAACGGAATCGGTCGCGATCGAGGCCAAGCGCGCCGTGCTCGCGCTGCCGCCGCGGCTGCTGATCGATCACGTCGGCTTCTTTCCCGAGCTGGACGACGCGACCTTCGATGCGATGCGCGGTGCCGAGACCTGGATGGCGGCGCAGGCCAAGGTCGTGATCGCCTACGACCAGGCGCATTGGCGCGACCAGGGCCGGTCCGGCAATGCGTTCGTCAGCCACGAGCAGGCCGTGATCGGCGAGATCTTCGACGCCTGCGATGCCGGCGGCGACCGTGCTGCGCTCGGCGGCTTCCTCGCCTTCTCGCCCGATCTGCGCGCGACCTTCAGTGTCGGGCTGCCGCTGCTGATGGACAGCCAGATGGTGCAGCTGTTCGGCTCCGCGCTGGAAGGCGGCGAGCAGCACTATCAGGACTGGGCGGCCGAGCGCTTCACCTGCAGCGCATTGGATCGCACCACGCCGCGCGGCGAGCACAGCGAGATCGCCAATCCGATGCTGCGGCGGGCGCTATGGGACGGGCGGCTGCACCTCGGTGGCGCCGAGACCGCAAGCCACGCGGCCGGCTATCTCGAAGGTGCCCTGAACGCCGCCAAGCGCATCGAGCGTGCGATGGCCCGGAGCATGGGCGAGATCGCCGGGCCGCGGCCGGCCGTGGCGATCGGCGACGGGCTGTCGGGCAACGCAGCGAGCCTCGCCTGGTTCGGCGCCTGGGTCGCCGCGCAGCGTGATGCCGCGTTCGACGATTATCGGCAGCGGCTCAACCGCAGCCTCGCTACGCAGGAGCGCGAGCAACTGACCCAGCTCGCTGTTCTCGGAGCCACCGAGGGGGTGTTCGCGGCGGCGCTGCAGGTGCTGGACGCACTGACCTTCGACATGCGCGACGTCGCCGTCGAACGCGGGCGCTCCGCCCTGATGCCGGAGATCCAGAAACCGTTCCGCGATGTCATGCAGTCGCTGCTCGACGATGCCATAGCCTTCAATCGCACCTCCTGCGCGCTGTCGAACTTTCCGTTCGAGCACAAGCCGTCGAAGGACTACGTGCAGACGATCCTGCGCGACATCGCCGCCGCCTGGCAGGAGTTCTCGCTCGCCGCCAACCGCCTGCTGCTGGCAAAGGCGGAAGATGTGATGCGCACGCCGACGAGAATGTCGTCGTGAGTCCGACAGCGTCGAGGTACGACCGATGAAGCTGCAGATCGAACGTTCGACCATCCTGGCGATGGCGGCGGCCTTCCCGCGTCTGGCCTCGTTGACGGAGCAGCTGCGTTTCGGCGACAAGGTCGAGGTCAATATGGCGCAACTCGCGACCGCCGAGCTCGACTTCCTGCGCGACAGCTACCAGAAGGCCGGTCCCGAATGGCACGCCCGCGCGGCGCAGATCGCCACCCTGCAGCGCGCCTTTGCCGATTCCGGCGCCCGCTTCTCCGAGCACGAACTGGAATCGGTGCTGCCGGCGATTGCGCGCTACCTGATCTCGGACGCCATCCGCGGCTGGATGTTCACGGCCAACGTCGCCAGCCGGCCGCTGCCCTATGTCGTGACGCGACTCGACTACACCGCACCGTCGAATGACGAGGCCGGCCGCGTCTTCATCGAGCTCAAGGCCAACGCCAAGGGCGCGATCACCACGTCCACCCTGCGCATCTCCGCCGGCGACATCGTCGGCAGGACGGTCGCCGAAATCTTCGCCGCCAAGGGCTTCCTCAAGGAAACACCCGAGCTGATATCCGCCTATGACGAGACGGCCGAGCGCTATTTCGCCTGGCGCGGCCGCTACGGAGCGCAGTTCTCCGGCCGCGGCATCGGCTTCTTCGCCGATGATCCGAACTCCTCGCATCGCGACATGGACTGGTCGCGCAAGGACGTGATCGTGCTGTCGTCCGGCGGCGGCAGCGCGCGGCTCGTCAACGACGAAGGCATTCTCACCGAGCGGGCGCTGACGCTCGAGGTCACGGGCGACATACTCGGGCAGTACCTGCGCAAGGCCGCCAAGAGCAATCTCTATGACGCCGAGCAGGAGGTCGAAGAATCCAGGGCGGCGATCCCGAAGGGCATCTTCTGCCGCATTCCCGTCCATCCCTACATGCTGATGTTCCATCTCGACCTGCACCATTATCTCTGGGTGCATGCCGACGACATGGTGCCCTACGCCTATCAGCCCGAGCTCAAGCAGAAGCTGGTGCTGCCGGAGGAGCAGACCGATCTGATCGACATCCTCACTGCCGAGATGGACCTCTTGATGGACGACATCGTCGCCGGCAAGTCCGGCGGCACCACCGTGCTTTGCGCGGGGCCGCCCGGCGTCGGCAAGACGCTGACGGCGGAGGTCTACGCCGAGATCATCGGCCGGCCGCTGTACCGCGTGCATTCCGGTCAGCTCGGGCTGAACGTCGCGGCGATGGAGAGTGCGCTGAAGGATGCGCTGACGCGCGCGCAGCGCTGGGGCGCGGTCATGCTGATCGACGAAGCCGACGTCTACATCAAGCGGCGCGAGGACGACATGACGATGAATGCCGTCGTCGGCGTCTTCCTGCGTGTGCTGGAGTATTTCAACGGGCTCTTGTTCCTGACCACCAACCGCATCGACGACATCGATGAAGCGATCGTGTCGCGCTGCATCGCGCTGATCAAGTTCCAGGCGCCGGACGCGCAAGCGCGCGGCCGGATCTGGCGGGTGATGTGTGCGCAGTTCGGCTTGAACGTCGATGCGGGCTTGGTGGAGCTGCTGGTGGACACGTTCCCGGGCGCGTCAGGCCGCGACATCAAGGGGCTGGCCAAGCTGGTCGCCAAATATTGCCACCACAAGAGCGTCCGCCCGACCATCGAGGTCTTCCGCCGCTGCGCCATCTTCCGCAGCATCGATCTGGGCGACCACGAGCTGCTGCCGGAGGCCGCGGAGTAGATCGGCTACAACTGGCTGGTCTGCCCCAAGGTCGCCGGATTGTACCCTTCCTCGCGCAGCACCCGCTGCACGACCGGGCGCGCGAGCATGCGGCGGTAGTGCGCGAGCAGGTTGGCCGGCAGCGCAATGCCGGTCTTGTCGGCCCAGAACTCGACATAGAACAGGATCGGATCGGCGACCGAGAATTCGCCGCCGAGATAAGACTGCCCGTCGAGCATCTTGTTCAGGATCGCAAAGCCCTTCACGACGATGTTGCGGCCGAGCGCGCGCACCGACTCCTGGTCGGCCTCGTTGCGGCTGAAGGTCGGCGTGGCGAAGATGCGCGCGAAGCCGTGGCCATGCACCGTTCCGGCAATGTAGCTCATGGCTTCGAGCAGCCGCGTTTCGGTCTCGATATCCGAAGGCCACAATCTGGCGCGCGGCCTGGAGCGGCCGAGCCAATAAGCAATCGCCGGCACTTCCGTCAGCACGCTGCCGTCGCTGCGCACCAGCGCCGGAATCGTCGATTTCGGGTTGATGGCCACATAGTCCGGTTTGAAATTGTCGCCGGCCGGCAGGTTGACGATATGGGCCTCGAACACCTCCTCGAGCTCTTCGAGAATGATATGGATGCCGGTCGAGCACGATCCCGGCGTCATGTAGAATTTCATCGCGGCCATCATTGTCTCCAAGCCGACATCGGCGTGTCTTCGATGCCTACGGCATGCTTCATGCAAGGATCGGGGCAGATAGAGAATGATGCGCCGTGGCTCGACACGTCGGGCTGCTGCCGTCAGGTTTGCGACAGGAGACGTCATCGCGGTCCCGTAGCTCCGTCGCGCCGGTCAGGGAGCGCCGCGCATGACGGAACGTGAGCCGGAAATCTTCGTGATCTGTCCGACCGCCGGCATCGCGCCGGGTGAAGCCAAGGCGTTCAGCCTGTCGCGGATCGGCGACAATGGCGAGGCGCGGCCGTTTCCTATCGTGATCATCCACACTGTGTCCGGCGGCTTTGTCGGCTATGTCAACAGCTGCCCACACGAGGGCAAATGGCTGAACATCGGTAGCGGCCAGTTCTTCAATCCGGATCGGACGCTGCTGCGCTGCGGACGGCATGGCGCAACGTTCGAGATCGACACCGGGCTGTGCAACGCCGGTGCCTGCGCAGGGCAGAGCCTGGAGCCGATTGCGCTCGCTGTCATCGACGGCGAGGTGTGCCTGTGCGGCGTCGCGCTGGTGGAAGATATTCCCGATCCGTTCGACGACCTCGACGAGACCATGGAGATCATGATCCACCCGGATTGACGGATGGGGTTTCCAACGTCATTGCGAGGAGCGAAGCGACGAAGCAATCCAGAATCCTACCTGAGCCCTGGATTGCTTCCGCTTCGCTCGCAATGACACTCACTACGTGATGTCGTTCGGCGGACCCTCAGAACCCATCCGCCTTCTTGCCCCACGGATGGGTGCCGGACACAAGCTGTGCCTTGATGCCGGCCTTGTCGACATCGGCCCGGGTTCTGAAAAAGGTCGCCTCGTGCACCAGCGTGCCGTTCTTGGTCGTCACCGCGACGTAGCGCGCGACAGTGTCGATGTCGCACAGATAGCCGCCGCCGGGATCGGCGGCGCTGCGCAGGTTGCCATCCCAGTCCACGAAGAATCCTTCACTCATCTCTTTCTCCAACCTCGTTCAGTCAGGTCTCGGGCTGATCGGCGACGAACTGCGCATAGGCGCTCTCGACGATGGCCCGGCATTGCAGCAGGCGCTGATGCTCGGCCTTGCCGATGCTCACCGTCTCGCCATGATCGTCGGCTGCAGCCGTCGCCGCCTGCAGCGCATCGAACAGCGCCTTCTCGAGCTGGTAGATGCGCTCGCTGGCGCGTTCCAGATAAGGAATGGGATTGGCGCGGACATTGGCCTCGTGCAGCGCATCGAGGCTGAGCAGCGTCCGGAAGCGGCGCTCGACCCGGCGCTGCTGCATGCCGAAATCGTGCTCGATGACGGTCACGGTCGGACCTCGGGCGCGGGCGCCTTTGAAGCCGCCGCCTTGGCCGCATTCCGCAGCAGGTTCAGGCATTCGAGCGAAGCGGCCATGTCGAGCGCGGAAAAGCCGTCGAGCGTCTCGGTGCGGATGTCCGCGCCCTTGGCCAGGAGATGCGCGACCACATCGGCCTTGCCGGAGGAGGACGCATACATCAGCGCTGTCGCACCATTGTCGTTGCTGTTGTCGAGATCGATGCCGGCCTCGACCAGCGCGTCGATGGCGTCGAGATGCCGGCCGACGCAGGCGAGCCACAGCGCGTTATTGCCGTCCGCGTTCCTGGCGGCGATGTCGGCGCCGGCAGAGAGCAACTCGCGGATGACGACGACATTGCCGAGATGTGCCGCCTTCATCAACGGCGTGGTCCGATTGGCGATGATGGCGTCGACACCGTCAGCGGGAAAGCCCTGGGCGGCGAGCCACGCCGCCAGGGCCGGACTGACGTTCGCCGCGCCGCTCCGCGCGGGACAACGCTGGCGCCACGCCTCATAGCCGCCGTCGAGGCTATAGACCTCAGTGAAGCCGAAATCGGAGAAGGTCTGCGCGTAGTCCTGGCTGGCATTGCCGTGATAGCAGTAAATCAGGATCGGCGCGCGCCTGCTCGTGCCGGCGATCATCTCGGCGAGATTGCGCTGGGTGAGATGCCGCGCGCCGGCCATATGCGCGGTGTCGAACGAGGCGGTGTCGCGGGCGTCGAAGCGCAGCACATCGTCGCGCTGCAGCAGCTCGGCTGCGTGGTCGACATCGATGCGCTGAAACGGAATACGTGGTCTCATGGCAGGACTCCCGCTTCATTGCGCGTGCGGCCGGGATAGGCCGCCAGCGTCGTGATGCGATCATCGGTCAGGGGACGGCCGACCGTGAAGTGATAGAGCACCTGGAACTGCTCTCCGACCACGCCGAGCATCTCGTGCACGGAGTCGTCGAAGAAGCAGCCGATGCCGGTGCCGCGCAGGCCCGCCGCCTCGGCTTCGAGGTAGAGCACGTGGCCGATCAGGCCGGCCTCCCAATGCAGTTGCCGATAGCGCCACGGATGGTCGCTGACGGCCGGCGTGAACTCGGCGAGCATCGCCATCGCAAAGCAGCCGTCGCCCGCGATCGCCTGGTGACAGCTCGCGGTGCGGATCACGCTGCGGCTGTCGGTCGGCAGCAGCCGGAACAACGGCAGATGATCAGGCACGCGCTCGACCGGCTGCCAGTCGAAGTCGGGACGCAGCGCGCGCCGAAGGCTGGTCTCCGCCTCGCTGCCGCGCGGCAGCGCATAGAGCCCGGGCGTGAGCCCCTCGACGCGATGGACGAATAGCAGCGGATGCAGCCGCGACGCGAACGGCCAGATGGTCCATGGCGGCGTAGCGCGCGGCAGCAGCGCGTCGAGAAGGTGAAGCAACGTTGCGAGATCCATCGTGAACCTGGCGTCGAAGCGCTGCGCGCTGCGACGACCGAGAATGAGCTCGGCCGCGCGCACCTGTGATTGCCGCGTCAGCGGCGGGCACCGCCACGGAGTGGAGATCGCATCCTGCGCCGCGCCGGCCGTGGCCGCGCTTACCTCGGGGATGATGGGCCAGCGGTAGAGCGGATGGCGATCGAGCCGGTTCGCCTGACCTTTCCACGTGTCGTCGATCGTGGCGAGTGATGGCAAACCGGTAGGCGACCGCGAGCTCGCATCGCGCGGTGTGATCGCGAGCAGCACATCGGCATTCTCGGTCTCGACGCCGGCGAAATCATCCGCGCGATCGAGTCCCATCAGCGCCGCCAGCCTCGCGCTGTCGATGCCGTCGATCACGCGCGCGTACCAGCCGAGCGCAGCGGCGGCGTAGCTGACGGCGCCGATCGCATGTCCGAGGTCGAGCTGGCAGTAGCGGAACGCGCGCTCGCCATATTTCCACGCCTCGCGCCAATGGATCGAGGACAGCGCGAGCCATAGCCGCGGCTCGCCACGCGATGGCCTGCCGCGGCGGCAACGTTGCTCCAGCACGTGATCGCGGCTGACATAGTGATGAAGACCGTCGCTGAGCCCTGTCACATTCTCCGCGATGACATAGGCCTCGGTCGGATGCAGATTGCCGCTGGAGGGATTGCAGCGCAACGCCCAGCGGTCCGGGCCGTACTCCTTCCAGGCCGCCAGCCCGAACGACAATTCCAGCAGCAGCGCGACGCCGTCGATCGTCAACGGCTGGACCGGCGCCGTGGCGTCGCAGGCATCGGCGAAGCTCACGGCGAGACGGTCCGAGGTCAGCGGCAGATCGGTGCGCGGGCTGCCGGCGAACTCGCGGAACGGATTGGGCTGCGCGTCCCAGTCCAGCGTCTCCGGCCCCGCCGCATAGCGCTTGAGGCTGTGCTTGGTGCGGGCGTGATAGGCCAACGCGATGTCGGCGGCGGCTGGAACGTCCGCCGTGCCGGACTGTGACACGGACATGCTTCCTCACAAGGCGCGACCTGCGCGTTCGCGCATGTTGGACGGTCGCTTGGTGACTGCGTCAGGCGGAGCAAAAAACGTTCCGAACAGCCGCGACTGCCTCCCCGTCGTTATGAGCCCGTTGGGCGCAGGCCCGGAATCCATAACCACGGCTGGTGGATATGGATTTCGGGCTTGCCGCTGCGCGTCGCCCCGGAATGACGCGCCGACACAGCGTGTCCGATTCTGAACAGCGCGATCAGAACTGTCCGCTTCTCGACATATCAATGCCGGTGCGTGGTGCCCGATGCGCTGTCGTCGATCAGCACGGCGACCTTGGCCGCGATCGACAGCCACGCCCGATGCGCGGCGATCTTGTGGCCGAGCCTGAAGCCGTCGGCCATGCGGGCCGCGAACGCAGGCCCGTCGGTCCCATGCTGTTGCGCGATGATCCACGCGGTCTGCCACAGATCGGTCTCGGTCGTCACGGTGCTAGAGATCCAGCACCAGCCGGTCGCCCTTGCCGCGCGATACACAAGGCAGGAAGTAACCTTCGGCACGTTGCGCCGCCGACAGGCGCTTGTCGCGATGGTCGACCTCGCCCTCGACGACCCTGGTCTTGCAGGTGCCGCATAGGCCCTGCTCGCAGGAGGTCGCGATCTTGACGCCGTTCTCCTCGAGGAACGCGGTCACGGTCTTGTCGCCGGGGATCTTGAAGGTCGCGCCGGTGCTCTTGATGGTGACGTCGAACACCTTGTCGAGCAGCGCCGCGGCCGCCTTCGCGGTGAAGCGCTCGGCATGGATGCGCTCCTCGGCAAATCCCTTCTGCTTGGCCAGCGCGACGATCGGATCCATCCACCAGTCGACGCCGCAGATGAACAGCTGGGTGTCGTCGGGCCGGTCCGCCAGCAGCTCGGCGGCCTTCAGCAGCTGATTGTCCTCGGTGGCTTCCTTGTAGTATGTCGTATCTTCGGCGAAGGCCGAGGCCTCGATGGTGCTACGGAACGAATCCGGCGACATCAGCGCGAACACGTAGTGCAGCTCGAACGGGATGTTCTTCGCCTTCAGCGTATCCGCGATCGACAGGATCGGCGTGACGCCGATGCCGCGCGCCACGAGCAGCGCGCGCTTGGTGTCCTTCGGGATCTTGAAGCGGTTGCGTGGGCGGCTGACCTGCAGCTTGTCGCCTTCGTTGATATCGAGATGCAGCGCCTTGGAGCCGCCGCGGCTGTTGGCATCCTTCCACACGCCGATGCAGTAGCGATTGCGTTCGGCGGCGCTGTTCAGCAGCGAATATTGCCGTGTGAGTCCGTTCGGCAGGGTGACGTCGATATGGCTGCCGGGGGTGAAGCCCGGCAGCGGCTGATCGTCCGCCGGGACAAGTTCGAATGACGCCATGTTGTGCGCCTCGATGGCCTTCCTGGCCACGACGACGGTGTGCAGGCTGTCGGACATCTGACAACTCCATCTTGCGAACCGGCTCATGAGAGGCCGATGCAAGGGGAGGGCCAAGCGGCGTTCGCCGCGGGGCGCGGCGGCTTTTCGGCTTGTGCACGCTGCGACGAGCGCAAGCTCCTGGAGCGCTGGGCCAAGGCGCGCGGCATCAACGCCGGAGACATGACCTGCGTCGCCGCTGCGGGGCGGCGGCGCCGGTCGTGCGTGCCAATGTCAATGGGCGTCGATCGCGTCCGCCTTGGCGCCGCCGGCGACGGAGTAGCGCATCGGCACCTTGCGGGTCTTCAGAAAGGCTTCCAGCGTCTCGCCGCGAAACGCCGCATAGACCTCCGGGTTGGAGACGCCGATCACGGCGGCCATCTTCTCCAGCACGAAGAAGCTGACGCCGCGTCGGATCATCTCGATCCAGCGGCGGTTCTTGATGAGCTCGCGCTCCTCGTCCGTGAGACGGTGCTCGTCCGCCAGTGCGTCGAATTCCTCAACGAATCTCTTGCGATGCGCGGGGATGACGAGCCGGTGCAGGAAGTCGTTGATGCGGAAATTGGCCTGGCTGCGGCCATGGGTGAACGGGTAGGTGCCGGTCAGCATCTCCGCGCCCGCGAGTTCATGGCCGATGTGTGCGCGATAGGCCGCGACCTCCTGCGGTTCGGGCGCGCCGCCGAGATCCTCGAACACCAGCGTGGCGATGTTGGTCACCGACGGCGCGTAGGTCTGCTTGTGCACGAGCCTCACACTGTCCGACAGCGCACCGCGCATGATCAGCCACATGATGACCTCGGCGCCTTCCATGCCGCCCTTGACCGCGTAGTCGGCGATGCGCATCGCCGTCAGCTGCTCCGGGTCGTTCTCCAGCAGATCGAGGAATTCGTTGTCCCAGTCTTCGTTGAGAAAGCCGGCGCGCTCGCCGTGAACCTGGTGCGACAGCCCGCCGGTGGCGAAGATCGCCACTTTCAGGTCTTCCGGATAGCTCTCGATCGCCTTGCGCAGGGTCTTGCCGAGCTTCCACATCCGCTTCGCATTGGGAATCGGCAGCTGCAGCACGCCGACCTGCAGCGGCACCACCATGCCCGGCCACGGGCCGCTGGCATCGCCCATCATCGATAGCGGCGACAGCAGGCCGTGATCGACCGGCTTGCCCTGGAAGAACGACATGTCGAACTCGTCCGCCATCATCGCCATCGCGATGTGCTGCGACAGGCCGAGGTGGCCCTTCGCCGGCGGCACGTCGCGCGGTCCGCCGCCTTCGTCGGCGGCGATATAGCGGTCGTCAATGCCGAGCGCGAAGGCGGAGTAGTGATCGAAGAAGAACGAGGTGATGTGATCATTGTAGATCATGAACAGGACGTCGATGTCCTTCTGCTTCACCCAGTCGCGCACGACTGCGAAGCCGTCGAAGATCGGCTTCCAGGCCGGGTCGTTCTGCTTGTTGGTGTCGAGTGCGAAGCCGATGGTGGGCGAGTGCGAGGCGCCGATGCCGCCGATGATCCGGGCCAAGTGTCCCTCCGCGAAATGGGCCGCCCTGGACTGTGACCCGCGGCCGTGCTGCGACGGACCTTACGAAGTTTCCCATGCTAGACAATCATGCTAACGTGCACGGATCGTTTCTCTCGATGAACGAGCGGCTCTAGGATGAAATGGCGGATCGAGGACATTCCGGTGTTCCATGCGGTGGTCGCGACCGGCGGCATGACCGGCGCCTCGCGGTCCCTGGGCATGCCGAAATCCTCGGTCAGCAAATCGGTCGCCCGGCTCGAGCAGGATCTCGGCATCCGGCTGTTCGACCGCAACTCGCGGCGCGTCCGGGTGACCCGCGAGGGCGAGCTGTTCTTCCAGCAATGTCAGAAGATCCTGGATCAGGTCTCTGAGGCCGACGCGGTCATGACCGGGCTGGTCGGCGTGCCCAGCGGCCGACTGTCGGTGGCGCTGCCGCCGGCATTCTGCGAGGAGATCCTGGCGCCGCAGCTCGCCGAATTCCACCGCCGCTATCCGCGCATCGAGCTCGATGTCGAGGCCACCACGCGGGCGATCGACATGCTGGCCGACCGCTTCGACATCGCGGTCGTGGTCGGCGTGCAGGAGAATTCCGAGCTGGCGCAGAAGGTGCTGATCGGCGGCCGCCTGATCTGGGTGACCAGCCCCGCCTATCTCGCCGCGCACGACATCGGCGACGACGTCCGCGCGCTGGAGCGCCATCTCATGATCTGCGAGCGGCGCTATGGCGACCGCACCCTGATGATCAAGCAGCACGGCCATCTCGTCCGCTTCGACGTCGGTGCGCATGTCGCCCGCATCAACAATCCGCTGGCGGTGCGCCGCGCCGTCGCCCACGGCGCCGGCATTTCCTTTCTGCCGGAGCACTATTGCGTCGAGCTGCTCGGCGAGGGCCGGCTGGTCGAGATCGGCAGGGGGGTCGCGTTCGACACTCGCGCCGCCCAGCTGACCGCGATCTTTCCGAGCCGCAAGCTGATCTCCTCGCGCGCCCGCGCCTTCCTCGACTTCCTCGAGGAGATCTGCGCCGCGTCCGCGCACACCCTGATCGGTCAGACCTGAGGTGCGCCGTCCGTCTGCCTCACGCAAGCCGATGGAACGACGGCGGCAATGGCTCTCGCACCAGCTCGCTCAGATCGAGCGTTTCACCGCTGTCGGCGATATCCGAGAACAACACCTCGATGAAGGGATGCTGACGGTTGGATGCGGTGCCGCGCCGATATTTCCTGCTCACGATCCGCTCGATCGCAGCAAGGTTCAATTTTCCCAGCGCATTGTATTGGACACGAAACAGGCTCTGCCGGCCGCCCGTGTGCTCGATCGACTCGGCCCAGATGTCCATCACCTTGCGGCTGACGAAGGCCTCGACGCCGACGGCGCCATCCTGGGCGAGCAGGCGCAATCCGTCCATCGTATGCGGCTGCTCATCGACGCTAAATTGGCTCAGCGACATCGGAGATCCCTTTCTGTTGCGTGCATCAGCGGTCTCACGGGAGAGTCGAGAACGGCGATCGGCGCGTCGAA
Source organism: Bradyrhizobium sp. SZCCHNPS1003 (assembly GCF_032381555.1). Taxonomy (NCBI): domain Bacteria; kingdom Pseudomonadati; phylum Pseudomonadota; class Alphaproteobacteria; order Hyphomicrobiales; family Nitrobacteraceae; genus Bradyrhizobium; species Bradyrhizobium sp. SZCCHNPS1003. The sequence continues at coordinate 9,268 of NZ_JAUHIU010000008.1, read as the reverse complement.
CGTGTAGGAGAGCCCTGACGGCGCATAGGTCAACTGAACCTCGTCGCCGAGCTGCACGCCGATCGTTTCGATCAGCCGGGTTCCGAAGCTTCGGCTGGCGGGCTGTTGAACGACAGGGCCGTGTCTTTCGGTCCAGGCGAAGTGGACCCGGCGTTGGTCGACGGTCCACAGCAGATCGACGCGTCCTTCCGGCACGGACAGCGCACCGAACTTCAGGGCGTTCGTGCACAGCTCGTTGAGCGTCATCGCGATGGCGATGACGGCATCCGGCGTCACCAGCACGTCGGGCCCGGTGATCGCAAAGCGTGAGTTGTCGGGCGTGTCGAAGGCCTGGACGGACGTACGGATCACAGTGCGGAGATCGCCGTTGGACAATTTCGCTTGCAGGAGGAGATCGTGTGCCCGTCCGAGGGCCAGGAGCCGCCCGGAGATGGCATGCTGTGCATCCTTGGTCGCCGGCACGTTGCGGAGGCTCTGGGAGACGATGGCGGTGACGGTCGCGAGCGTATTCTTGATGCGATGGTGCAGCTCCTCGAGAATGAGCTTTTGCAGCCTGCTCGCCGTCTCGCGTTCTCTCGCCTCGATTTCGGCCTGCTCGGACCGGGTCTTGGCATTGCTCTCGGCCTCGACGAGCAGGCGCTTCAGCCCGATGATTTCCGTCAGCAGAAAGTCGGGATCCACGACCGTGCCGTGAGGAGGCTCTGTGGTGAGGTTGATCTCGAGCATTGGCTGACATGTCCTTGTACCGGATGCCGCCCTCGGAGGGCACGATGGTACGCAGGAGCAGGCCGCCCCAGCGTCACTTCGTTCGCGAGCGGACACTTCCGTTGAAATGCCCGAGTATCTCGGCGGCGTTTGCGAGGATGGTCGCCTTCCTGATCGCGGCAGCGCGCTCGCCGCCCTGCTGCATCAGGCCCGCCGTCTCCAACGCATTCTCCGCCCTGGTGGCGAGTGTCGCGTGCAGCGATGACCGCTCTCGCTTGGCCGGCTCGGAGGGCTTGTCGGGGTGAACTGGCGCAAGCGCCCCGCTGCGAACGGCGGCCACCGGATCAGAATCGCGGCGACGATCAGCAGCCCAAAGAATGGCGGCGCCAGGAGCGGTCGCACCAACCACGCGCGCACTGGACGTGGTGGTGTTCGAAGAGGTGTTCGAGGTTTTCGACATGCTGTCCGCCTTCTGGTCGCGGCGGGAGCGCATGGCTCTCAGTCACCGATGGCAGCCGGGGGACGCGCGGTGATCATCAACATATGGTGTGCGCGCGCGCGATAGCGAGGTCCAGCCCGAAACTATTTGTCGTGAGGATCTGGTCGCCGCCATCGCCTGAAGCGAGAGCGAGTCTGGCCTGACGGCTCATCCGACGTTCGTAGCATCGTTGCATCGACATGCGAACGTCGGACGCCTGGCTCATTTGTGGATCATGTGCAGTTCTGATCGCGATGCCTTGGCATGAGTCAGAACGTCGGACGTGTTATCGGCCGATTCCGACGCTCACGCCGGGCGCGCGGATGCCGATGCCGTCACGATCTTCATAGCCACGCTCTTCATAGCCACGCCGCTCGTGCCGGCCATAGCCGTAGGCGCCGCGGTCTTCGCGGATGATGACACGGCGTTCGCGGCTTTGGCGCCAGCAGCGGCCGTTCTCGTTGCAGACCAGGCGAACCTGCTGGATGCTGCTCTCCGGGAGGACCGATATACCGGCCGTGAGCGGGGCAGCGGAGGCGGCTGCAGCCATCAATGTGCTCGCGGCTACTGCGAGAGTGATCGTAAGAATCTTCATGGTGATGAGATGTCTCCGGGTGGGGGGATTGCGTCATGGAACCAATCTGCTGGCCATCCCATGGTTCCCCCGGCGGCGTCATTTGTTTCGTCCCGAGGCTCTGGCGTCGAACGGCTGCCTGCGCGCCATCGTGGCGGCAGCCTGCGCCCGTGACGCCGGAGCGCGGCGATGCTGCGCTCCGGCTGGCAAGGTCATCCCCGCCGCGCCGCCTCGATGGCGGCGACGTCGATCTTCTTCATCGTCATCATCGCGGCGAACACGCGCTTGGCCTCGGCTCCGCCGGCCGCCATCGCGTCGGTGAGTGCGCGCGGCGTGATCTGCCAGGAGATGCCCCATTTGTCCTTGCACCAGCCGCACTGGCTTTCCTGGCCGCCATGGCCAACGATGGCGTTCCAGTAGCGGTCGGTCTCTTCCTGATCGTCGGTGGCGATCTGGAACGAGAAGGATTCATTGTGGGTGAACGCGGGACCGCCATTGAGGCCGAGGCAGGGGATGCCACACACCGTGAATTGCACTGTCAGCACGTCGCCGGCCTTGCCGGACGGATAGTCGCCCGGCGCGCGGTGCACGGAGGCCACGTGGCTGTCGGGAAACACCTCGGCATAGAACCGCGCGGCCGCCTCGGCGTCCTTGTCGAACCACAGGCAGATCGTGTTTTTGTTCGTCGGCATCGCAGGGGTCCTCTCCGGTCCGGGTGCAGGCCACGCTTCAACCTTGGATAGGCGGCCATTTGGGAGTGCTCAAGCCAGCTCGTATCGATACGGCTGACCCAAGGACGGTCCGCATGCGCACATGCCGACACGACGGCCGGCGTTTCCAGCAGATTTTTTTCAGGTGGTCTGCAGCGGGTCGGTTCCGCCAACGGTTGTGGTCTTGGCGCAGTCATATCGTATGGACGTGTCGTGAGGCTTGCCGCCGCGGGTCCTGCGGCAGGGGGAATTGCATGAAAGCCATCACGCCGTCCGTGATATCGGACGCGCTCCTCCTGCTGGCATTCGTTTTCGCAGCCGGGAGCGCCGCCGAGGCGGTCGGGTTCACCTGCGTCGCGAAGATGTCGCAGCAGCTCACGTCGGCCAAGCTGGAGAGTCTGATCACGCGAACCTGCCTTCGTCTCGGTCCGCTCGTGATCGGCGACGCTGCGATCGGGCAGGGCGTGTGATCTCGATCCGGATTCGTCAGCCGTGAGGCCAGTCGAGGCTCGGGCCGCCGTAGCCGGATTTGCGCCGCGGATATCCGCTCCGTCGTGACAAGCTGCCAGGTAACCTTTCCAGGTCCGCGATCGAACCGTCGGAACAACATGGTCCGGAGCGATCAGCGGAGGTATCCGATTGCAGATCACACGCCCGCGCATCGTGCGCATCACGCACCGGCCGAGCGGCGAGGTGATTGCCGAAGGGCCGGTCGGACTCTGGGGCATCACGCCGTTCGAAGGAAATCTCTACATCCGGCGGCGCTACCTGAAGACGGGCCATCTTCGGCTGAACTGGATCCCCGGGCTGTGCATCTACAAGTTCTTGTACGTTTGGCTGGACCTTCGGCTTCCGGATGGCCGGCGTGAGCCGTCGATCGGCTGGCTGTACTGGCTACCCAATCCGCTGTTCTTCTTCATCGCATTCCGTCCCGCCGTGCCGCAGTCGTCGCCCGTTCTCGTCGTCGAGGAGGTGACGGAATGAGCGTGGCGAGCCGGCGCGATGTGACCGGCGGCCTGCTGTCGGTCCTCATGGCGGGCGCGGGATCCGCCCTGGCTGCGCCGCCTCACGATGACGTGCCGGCCTTCGCGGACGGGCGCCATCAGCTCATCTTGCTGCGGCCGCAACAGAGCCTGCCGCCGGTGAGGCTGTTTCGCCTCGAGGGCGGGACGCTCGATCTGGCCGCGCTGCGCGGCGCGCCGATCCTGCTGAACTTCTTCGCCTCATGGTGCGCGGCCTGCCGCACCGAACTGCCGGTGCTGGATCAACTCGCGCGCAGCGTCGCCCATGATCGCCTGCAGGTCGTCGCGGTGTCCGAAGACCGGAGCGATCGCGACCGTGTCGGTCGTTTCGTCGGGTCGCTTGGGCTGAAGACGCTGCCGATCTGCCTCGATCCGAACGGATATGTGGCCCAGCAGGGCGACGGCAGCGGCAGGACCGCGCCGTTCATCCTCCATGGAATGCCGATCACCTACCTGATCTCCGCTTCGGGCCTCGTCATCGGATACCTCCAGGGCGCCGCCGATTGGTCGTCGTCGGCGGCCGCCGATCTATTCGTCTATCTCAGGCGCAATTGAGGGACGCCATCTCGAACGCGGCGACGTAACCTTCCGCCGCATCCGAGCGAACCAATGTGCAGGCGTGCCGATGGCCGCCAGACGCCTGCAATGTCCGCAGGCTGAACCCTGAGAATGGAGGAACACGCATGTCCAATCGCACGCTGTCCGCAATGATTGTCGGCGCATTCGCGGTCGCCGCCGGCACGCTTGCCGTGACGTCCGCCTCGGCGGAGATGATGGCCAAGGGCGACATGGAAAAGATGATGAAGGCCAAGCAGGCCGAGACCATGAAGGCCATGAAGGACGGCAAGATGGAGAAGTGCTTCGGCGTCGCGCTGAAGGGCCAGAACGATTGCTTCGCGGGCGCCGGCACGACCTGCGCGGGCACGAGCACGGCGGACTATCAGGGCAATGCCTTCAAGCTCGAACCCAAGGGCACCTGCACGACGATGCAGACCCCGAAGGGATCGGGAAGCCTCACGCCGAAGGCCTGATGCCGCGGGCGGGCTGCGCGCGGCCCGCCTCACTTCTTGATCGGAGCCACCACGTGTCACGCTCGCAATTCTCGACGGCTGCAGGGATCCCTGCACGGGGGGGCGTCGGCCTGAAGGCCGAGCACTACCGCTGCATCGTCGAAACATCGCCCGACATCGGCTTCTTCGAAGTGCATGCCGAGAACTACATGGGCGCGGGCGGACCGCCGCACCGCTACCTCATGGCTATTCGCGAGCGCTATCCGCTGTCGCTTCACGGCGTCGGATTGTCGATCGGCGCCGATCGCCCGCTCGACCAAGCCCATCTCGGCCGCCTCCGCCAATTGATCGCGCGCTACGAGCCCGGATTGTTCTCGGAACACCTCGCGTGGTCGTCGCACGAGTCCGGGTTCTTCAACGATCTGCTTCCGGTCCCTTACACGACGGAAACCCTGAACCGCATCTGCGCCAATATCGACGAGGTGCAGAGCGCGCTCGGCCGCCGCATGCTGCTCGAAAATCCGTCCACCTATGTCGCGTTCGCGGAGAGCAACTGGTCCGAACCCGCCTTCATTGCCGAGATCGCGCGCCGCACCGGCTGCGGACTCCTGCTCGACGTCAACAACGTGCACGTCGCCGCAACTAATCAGCAGTGGGATCCGTATTCCTATCTCGACGCATTTCCGCTTGGGCATGTGCTGCAGATCCATCTCGCCGGTCACGCGCGCGAGGCCGACGAGCACGGACAGCCGCTCCTTATCGATACCCATGACCGTCCGGTCGACGACGTGGTCTGGGCGCTGTATGCGCGCGCCATCCGGTCGATCGGCCCCGTGCCGACGCTGATCGAGTGGGACGCCGAGGTGCCACCCTGGCCGGTGCTCGCGGAAGACGCCAGCCGCGCCGAGGCGATCATGCAGATGCAAGTGACGGAGGTGGCGTGATGCCGCCGCCTGCTGAACGTCTTGGCAGCTTTGCGCGGGCGCTGCTCGACCCCGAGCAGCCGGTGCCCGCCGGCCTGGTCGGGCCGGACGGCACGCCGAGCCGGCGACGGTTCGGCGTCTACCGCAACAACGTCGTGGTCGGCTTGACGGCCACGCTGAAGGACGCCTATCCCGCAGTGCATCGCATCGTCGGAGCGGAGTTCTTCCAGGCCATGGCGCGCCGCTATGTCGTCTCCGAGCTTCCGCGCTCTCCCATCCTGCTCGATTACGGCGCCGGCTTCGCCGCGTTCATCCACGGCTTCGCGCCGGCATCGGCGCTGCCCTATCTGGCGGATGTCGCGCGGATCGAGCGCGCCTGGACGGAGGCCTATCACGCCGCCGAGGCCGGGCCGGTCACACCGGCGGCCTTCGCAGCCGTTGCGCCGGCCGATCTGCCCGGGCTTCGCCTGCGGTTTCATCCGTCGTTGCGGCTCGTCGGCTCATCGTTTCCTGCGCTCACGATTTGGCAGATGAATGCGGCCGGAGGAATTCCTGGCCCAGTAGATATCGACGCCCGAGAGGCCGCGCTGATCGTCCGTCCGGACGCTGATGTCGTGGTCCGCTCGATCCCCGCTGGCAGCCTCGCTTTCGTCGAGGCCCTCCTGGCTGGCCGATCGGTTCTGACGGCGCTCGAGAATGCGCTGCGCGCCGACGTCCGGTTCGAGCTGGCCGGAACTCTCCACGACCTGATCCACAGCGGAGCCGTGATCGGCTTCGACCTCGCGCCGATGGCGGGGACGGCATGAGAACGGCCGCAACCATTCCAGCCCTCGCCGTCGTCGTGCGTGACGTCGCGGATCGGCTCGCTCGGCTGGCGGGGACCGTGGCGCCCCCGGTGCTGCGGATCGCGCTGGCGGTCCCGTTCTTCAGATCCGGCCTGACCAAGTGGGATGGGTTGCTGTCGCTGTCGCCGGCCGCTTCCTATCTGTTCGAGGATGAGTTCAAGCTGCATGTGTTCGGGCAGGCCTACGATCTTCCCTGGCCTACGGCCTTCGCGTTCTTCGATGGCGTGGCCGAGATCGTGCTGCCCGTGCTTCTCGTGGCCGGGCTCGCGACCCGGCTGAGCGCGCTCGGGCTTCTGATGATGACCGCAATCATTCAGCTCGTGGTCCCCGACGGCTGGGCCAATTTTCATCTGCCATGGGCTGCGATGGCCGTTGCGATCATCGCCCTGGGGCCGGGGCCTGTCAGTCTCGATCATCTCGCGGCGTCGTTCGGTCGAAAGGCGGAGGGCGCCGATGAGCGGTGATCCGGGCGGTCCCGCACCGCGGCTGAGGCTCGTCGCGGCCGACCATCAGGCGCGTGCCGAGGTCAAGCCGGGGCGGCGGGCGCTCGATTGGGCGATCCTGATGGCGCATGCCCAGGAGGGTGACCGCGTCGCCTATCAGCGGCTGCTGCAGGAGATCACGCCGTATCTGCGCTCGCTCGCGGCCCGGCGCTGCAACGACCGCAGCGACATCGAGGACGCGGTGCAGGACGTGCTGTTGACCATTCATTCGATCCGCCACACCTATGATCCGACGCGCCCGTTCGCGCCGTGGCTGGTGACCATCGCCAACCGTCGACTGATCGATCGGGTGCGGCGGCAGGTCCGCCAGCGTGGGCGAGAGATCGCGCTGGCGCCGGAGCACGAGATTGCAGCCGAGCCCGAGACCAGTGCGGAGGCGGCCCCTGACCGCCGCGAACTGGAGCGGGCGATCGGCAACCTTCCGCCGGCCCAGCAACAGGCCGTGCGGCTGCTCAAGCTCAAGGAGCTGTCGCTCAGGGAGGCGTCGGCGGCGACCGGAATGTCCACGACCTCCTTGAAAGTCAACATGCACCGCGCTCTGAAGAGCCTTCAGAAGCTGCTCATTCCGCGGAACGAGCCATGATCAAGACCGATGACCTGATCGACTCTCTTGCGACCGACATGCGGCCGGTGAGACGGCTGCGGCCGCCGCTGCTGCGCGCCTGCGGCTGGCTGCTGGGAGCAGCCGCCATCGTGGCGTTGCTCGCCGTCAACCAGGGGATCCGTCCGGATCTGGCGCAGCGCCTCCACGATGCGCCCTTCGTCACCAGCCTGCTGGGATCGATCCTGACCGGCGTGCTGGCGGTGATCGCGGCGTTCCTGATCAGTCTTCCCGATCGCTCGCGACTCTGGATGCTCCTGCCGCTGCCGGCGCTTGCGCTCTGGCTGTCCAACATCGGCTATCAGTGTCTGACGGACTGGGTCTCGATCGGTCCCGACGGCATGAGTCCGGGCGAAGCGGCGCGCTGCTTCACGACGCTCGCGGTGACGAGTCTGCCGCTGTCGCTGGCCTTGCTGGTGATGCTGCGCTATGCCGCGCGGCTTCGTCCCACCATGGTCGCTCTGATGGGAAGCCTCGCCGTCTCTGCGATCACGTCGACGGCGCTCGCGCTGTTCCATACCATCGACGCCTCGGTGATGATCCTGATGTGGAACGTCGGAACGGCGATCCTGCTCATGGGGGTGGCCGCCCTGTTTGGCCGCCGCATGTTCCTCTCGATCGCACCACGCGTCTTTGCCCAGGACTGAGCTCGCAGTGCTGCGCGCCACGACATGGGCGGCAGCGGGCGTAACCTTTGTCGCATTCGAAGCGAACAGCCAGCAGGGCTTCGGCGCGTGCAGGCCCGCCAGGACGCGCATCGCGCGCGTCGACATGCACGCGGCGCCAGGAGAATAGGACGATGCAACGATCGAAGAATCTGATCTCGTGGGCCGGCCCGGTGCTGCTGCTCGCGTCACTCGCTGCCCCCAGCATGGCTGCCGATGCAAGCCATCTGACCTTCGTCACGCATGCTGCATTCTTCTCGGCCGAGACAAAGCAGCCGAAGTCGGTCGATCCCCATGCCTTCGTCGCGGACGCGGCAGCGCCGGTCGCCGTCGGGCCGCAGAACATTTCGCATGTCGCCGGCTTCCGGCCAGCCTTCATCGATCAGGATGCGATGACCGCTGCAATCTCCAATGCCAAGGGAGAGGCGATCGGCTTCACGCTCGGCGACTGGCTGGCGGCGAGCGGCAGCGTGACGCTCACGCCGGCGGCTGGCGGCAAGGTCGAGATTGCCATGAGCTTCGATCATCTGAAGCCGGGCGGCCATTACAGCCTGTTCGAAAACCATTTCGACCAGAAGCCTGTCGGCTTCACGCCGCTCGACGGCACTGCCACGACCAACGACTTCGTGGCCAGCGCAGATGGCAAGGCCAAGCTGACGATCATGGCGCCGCAGCCTCTGACCCACGACAACGCCGTACTGCTCGTCTATCACAGCGACGGTGCGGCTCATGGCGCGCAGCGCGGCGACATCGGCGTCAATGCCCATCATCAGCTGATCGCACGGATTCCGGAATAGGCGGTCAGAGAGCTGGCGCATGATGGCAAGGCCGGCGAGGTGACCCGACGATTCGTAGGCCATCATGCACGGTTGTGGGGGCAGGGGGATCGCAGATGGACAAGAGCGCAGTGCTGGCGGCGCCTGCGGCCGTCCTCTGAGACCGCCGCTTGCCGCGGCCCTCGGACCATGAGAGCTCAGCAACGGCTGCGGACATCAACGACGCAAATGCGATCGCTTTGGTCGTTCAGGGGAAAGGCCTTAGGAGCGACCGAACGGCCGAACGATGAGCTTCTCGCGCTGTTTCGGGGGCAGGCGGCCTGCCGATTGGAAAGATTTCGGTTGCTGTTTTTCAGAAATTGTGCTTATGTCGGCGCAACCCGCCTCGAGCAGAGGGACGTACGCGTCGTCACGAACGTGGAGGTGGGCTGCGATGGACGTGACGGCTGTGCCAGA